>JADDPP010000119.1 GCA_016781845.1 Rubrobacter sp. | reverse complement strand
GTGACGGTATGAATCAGATGTGGGACGAGTGTGCTGTGATTGGAATCATCGAAGTTATGCATGGTACCGGCTGGGAGTAGATAGAGGCGCCGCTTACTGGCGTACGCGGCCCGCGAGCCTATCGCAATCACGGACTTGCCGGGGGACAGGCTCGAATGCTTTATCCATCTCTCACATTTCCACGGTGACAGCTCGCGCATTGCCGCCGACGGTCAGGACGCCTAGCCGACCTGCGCGAAAGCCCTCGAGGCGGGCCACAGCAGTGCTAGGTTTGTCGAGTCAGCCGGGTGATTTCGCGCCGACCCGTTCCTTGCACACCTGCGGTGGGCCACGCGGGGATCTAGACTCTCCCAGGAGAACACCCATCCGCTCCGGCGGACGGCTGCGCCTTCGTACACGACGGCCCCCTTGTGGAATGGACAAGGTGGGCAGCTCGCGCTGGCCAAGAAGACGACGCATCGGCTCGGGTGGCGGGCTCGGCAGAGGTTGTTCGGCGCCTGCTCCGATTGGTGATCGAGAGGGGAGCATAGGAAGGGTGATCGATTGCGAGCGGGAAATAGCTAGCTGAGTACACCTCTAGTTCGGATGAGACGAGGACCTGAGAGCCCTGCTTGACCACTATGACCGCGACAAGCAACTGAGATATGTGCTGATTCGAGAGGAGCATGGATGAACGAGCACAGGCGGTTCGTGATCATTGGCGCAGATGCCGCCGGGATGAGCGCGGCGTCCGAGGCACGGCGGGCGGACCCGGACATGGAGATCGTGGCCTACGACCGGGGAGGGTTTGCCTCCTACAGCCAGTGCGGCCTGCCATACCTCCTAGGCGGCGTTGTCGAGAACCGGCAGTGGCTGATAGCCCGCACAGTCGGGGAGTTCGAGCGGCGAGGGATCGTCGTGCGACTGCATCACGAGGTGACGGAGATCGACCCGGAGCGCAAGGTCGTTAGGGTGTGGCACGGCGGGAAGGAGTTCGAGGAGCCCTACGACCGCTTGCTGATCGCCACCGGTGCCTCCCCCGTGAGGCCGGAGGTGCCCGGGCTCGACCTCGAGGGCGTGTTCC
>JADDPP010000421.1 GCA_016781845.1 Rubrobacter sp. | reverse complement strand
CCGACTGAGCGTTCCGTAAGTGGTCTGCAATGCTCGTGAACTAGTTCACTTGGTACCCAGGCCGCTCTTTGCCTCCCGTACTCCCCTGCCCCCTGTCGAGAAGAGTGTAAACAAAGCGCAAAGAAACGTCTGAGACATCTTGGCGCTCGCATCTGCTATCTCTCATGATTGCGTCACGACGTAATCGCGGTAGGAGGAAGCAGTGGAAGTCCAGAAGGAAGTGCCCCAGAAGCGTCGCACGACGGTCTATCTCGAGGAGGGCGACATCGCCTCGCTCGATGAGCTGAGGGCTTACTTTCGCAGAGTTGAGCACCGGGGAATGGACCGGTCGGAGATCATGCGCGAGGCCGTGCGCCAGCTACACGATAAGCTGCTAGGTAGTCCCATAGTCGGGGGAGGGAAGCACAGATGACGCTTGCTGCAACTAAGCGCTCACCGATGGCGACGGAGCGGACTGCGGCGCGCAGGATGAAAGTGCTCGCCGTAGGCTCCCAGAAGGGAGGGGCGGCCAAGAGCACGACGAGCCTGTACCTGGCTACCCGCTTCGCCGAATACCTTGGGGGCACCGAGGATAAGCCGATCGTGGGGCTCCTGGACCGCGACGGCACTAGCAAGAACCTCTCACAAATGATCGACTACCGGCCGGAGCTGCTGCGGCCCGGAGTGAAGCTCCTTGACGGGGAGGCGCTGCCGCGCGAAGATGAGGGATTGAAGCTCGTCGTGATCGATACACCGCCCGGGCTCGCCGCGATAGACTCGCTGAAATCGGCCAACCTGCTGGTCGTGCCGGTCGTCCCGTCAGACCAGGGCGTACTCAACCTCCAGCGGTACCTGCAGATACTCGAGACCCAACGTATCCTCCTGAGCCCGCAGATGCGGGTCCTAGCCCTCTTGCCGGCCAACGTCGAGAACACGGCCTTGCACCGGGCACGGCTGGACGACATACGCGCGGTCGCGGCCGCACAGCGCACACCCCTACCTGTGCTTCCCCCGGTACCGCACCGGGCGCGTATCGACAGGTGGGATCTCACTGCTCCAGAGTACGACGCGCCAGCGAAGGAGTTGTTCGGCTATGCCCGCGTCTAAGGCGAAGAAGGCCAGCGATGATCGCATGAGGCTGCGCCTCATGAACCAGGCCGCGAACTGGGAACCCTCATACGAGGAGCAAGCGGCCGTCGCCGAGTCGTCCTTCGACCGACTGAATCGCGCGCTTCTGATCCCAATCGAGCGAATTGCCCCGATGAAGGACAATCCGCGACAGAACTTCAGCAAGCTGGACGAGCTGGCGGATTCGATCGAGGCAGAGGGGATCATCCAGCCACTCATCGTACGACGGGACCCCGATAGGGCCGGATACTACATGACGGTCGCCGGGGCGCGCCGGGTGATGGCGGCTAACATTCTAAGGGGCCACGATGACCCTGAGGTAAGAGCAAGAGTGGCAGAGTTGCCATGCCTTGTAATCGACGAATCGGACGACAGGGCTCTGGCGAAGGCCCTCGCTGAGAACCTTGCCCGCGAAGATCTGACACGCTCCGAGATGATGGAGGCCGTTGTCCGGCTCGAACGCGATTACGGGTGGTCAGGCAATCGAATTTCAAAAGCGATCAGCCGCAGCCAGGGAGATGTCGCAGAGCTGTTGCGAGTGGCCAAGGATCCGGAGTTGAGCTCTCTAGTCCGCAGCGACCTGATCTCGACCAGCGCGGCTGGAGAAATAACTCGCCTTCCTCAGGAAAGGCGGTCGGCCGTCGTCGACGAGGTACGTGCCGGCAGGCTACGGACAGTCGATGAGATCAAGGCGCTGAATCCGGGCCGCCGTAGGTCTTCGCGGCCGCGCCCCACAGTGACAGCCGACGGCAGGGTTAATGAATTCATTAAGGGCGGGGAGCCGGTAGGCGACGCACTTGGGGTTAATGAATTCATTAATCCCACTAAGCAGGACAAAGCGCGAGCCACTACGGACTCTCCCATCAACACTCCCGAAGGGGACAGGTTGCCCCCTCCGGCCGCTCGGGAGACACGCAGTCGTAAGGAGAAGATCTCCCCAGCCGAGAAACGTGCGGAGGAGGTCCGACAGGCCAAGGCGCACGCCGTAGGGTTGCGAGCCATCGTCGAGCCGCACCCCCTCATCGCTTGGGATGAGGAAGTGCGCCCCGACCTGGACGCGGTCTACGAGGCGCGCGCGAAGCTATCCGCGTCGGCGCGAGCGGACGAGCCCCTCTCGGAAGAGGACGCTGTAGCTTGGGCTGAAAAGGTGTTCGCCGAGCTGGTCGCTTTCCAGCAGCGATCAGGGTCCGTCGAGCGATGCACGCGGGTACAAGCTACCCTCGCGAAGATTGGTGATTTGATCAACGGGATGGTTGTATAGGCAAGCTGCGGATCCCAGGTTCGCGCACGGAAACCCGGGGTATTTGATACCCCCCGGTTCCACAGTTACCCGTCTCTTCCAGCGTCGTCATTCGAATGGCCACCACCAGCACACCGCTCATGGGGCGTACCTGAAACCGACCCTCACCTCACGCCCGAGCACAGTAGCGAGCGCGGCCTCGACTGCGTGCGCGTACTCTCGCTCCGCGATCTGCCGATACATAATTTCTCTCAGCAGCACCTCGGCGAAACCCGAGCGAGGTAGCGGCATCACCGCGTCCCGCAGCCAGTCCGGGCACTCCCTCTTCCCGGCCAATCTCGGTGCCCACCGGCAGACCTCCGCCCAGAGCGCTTCCGTCGCCTCATCAATGCCGTGCGTCGCGAGTTGGCGCGCCCGCCATGCTTCCGGCGTCTCCCGTGCGGGCTCCGCGGATTTGGGCGGCAGACTGACTTCTTCGGGCTCCGTGTTCTGCTCGTATCCGGGCGGCGGAGCCCAATCTTCCTGGATTGCTTTGACTAACATCGCGGGCGGGTTGTGAGCGTCACGGTGATCTAGCATGTGAATCTGAGCCAGAATCTTCTCAGCCGGGTAAAGGTGCGCGAGCGCCTCCGCCGTCTTCTGTGTCACGCCCCGGGAGACCAAAGCAACAACAACATTAGCGATGGTCGGCTTATCTATTTGTTGTTGTTCTGTCTCTTGGTTCTGTCTTTTGTTGTTCTGTATATTTGTGTGGCCATCAGCTTTACCATGTTCCTTGGCCGTCCGTCTTGCCGACCCTTGGCCACGAGCTTGCCTGGCCCTGGCCGTCGAGTTGACCATCCCTTGGCCATCTGTTTTACCATCCCCAGGGGAAATTGGCTTCATATCTGTCTGTTCGTGCGAAACAGTTAGCTTGGTCGGCTCGTTTACCAGGGCTCGGCCACCGACTTTACCAAGGGGATCGGTGATGATGTTCAGGCGGTAGATCGTGGGCTCAAAGCCTCGCTCCGCGCTCCGGCGCTGATCCGCGATTATCACGTGTTTGGCCTTAAGCCCGCTGATAGCTTTCAGGAGAGTGGGCTTGCTCACGCCCGCGCCGCGGTCGAGCGGGTTTCCGTCCCTGTCCCTCGTGCCGTGGAGCATCCGGGATAGGCTGATATCCGCGCTCTTCACCTTGAAGCCGAACGTCCTGCGGACGATATACAGCAGGACGCGAAGTTCGCCGTCGGTGAGGTCAGGCAGGAGTCGGTCGAATAGCTCATCGGGGGTGGGTGTGTAGTTGAGATCCTGAAATCCCGTAAACCTCCCCTCGGGCTCGTCCTGGGGCCACCCTGAGGCCATGCGGAGCCGGTACGTTGTCGGCTCGTGCCCCATATCCTTGCTGCACACCTGCTCGCGCTCGATGTAACCATCAGCCTCGAGGGTGCGAAGGGCCTCCTTGATGGCCGAGCGCCCCGCCCCGCAGCCGCGGTCTACCACCGTGCCGTCACGTTTCACGATACCCGATGTGAACTGGCTTAGCGAGATTCGGTCCGAGTCCTTCTTCCACCCGAAGGTATGTCGGACGATGTAGAGGAGCACTCTCAACTCGGGGCCGCGCAGCAGGGGCGCGATCTCGTCGAAGATCTCGTCGGGCACCTGCGTGTATGCCGGTTTATGAAAGCCGGAGAATACCTCCCGCTCTGGCATGTCCCTCACCGGCTGGCTATCCTATGGCGTAAACACCGCACAAAAATGGGTACGCCAAAGTATTGCGCCCGTGGAGAATTGTTGTATAATCCCATCAGACGGTTCCTTTTCGGTCCTGAAGTTCGAGCTTGGCGGCG
>JADDPP010000191.1 GCA_016781845.1 Rubrobacter sp. | reverse complement strand
TTGGCCGTAAACCCCTGGTGCACTACCAGCCGTGAATTGACACGGGGAGCTGCTGGAGCTTGCGTCCGGCGGGCGGCTCTACCTGGAGCCGGACAGAGACCTCGGGGCCGACTGGGTGGTGCGGCTCCAGGTATGCGCCGAGGCAGCCCGTTACTTCCTGGTACCGCGCTCTGCGTTGCCACTGCTCGGACTGCGGTGATCTCTGGTGGATGACTCTCCCGTATCAAGTAATTCGAGTTTGGCTACGCATCCTCGACCGGGTACTGGATCTCGAACACCGGGTCGCCTGTCTCGGCGCCGCGCAGGTAGAGCTCCCGTGGGGGGCCAGCGACCCGCAGTCCGTTGTCGGCTATCCACGAGCCGATGGCCGCGTACGCTCCCATAAGCGGGTCGCCATCTCCGCGCCAGATTGCGCACGCCATCCGGGAGACCCCCTCCAACTCGCGCACCCGCACACGTCTGCCTTCGGCAGTGGGGATATCCAGGACGGTACCGCTCGGGACCGGGACGACCACCTCGACATCGGCGTCGTGTTCCCGGAAGCCCTCGTGGTGGAAGATACTGCCCGTGGGACCGGTGGCTCGGACTCCGCTGTCCTCAACCAGGGCGGGCACCTCGTACGTGAACCGGATGAAGCTCTCGTGGGTGGGTTCCACACTCCGCGCGGAGGCAACCATCATTGACGGGACCGACTTGAGCGCGACATCGTACACCGGCGGCGTGCCCTCACGCTCGATCTGCCGCAGTCGCGCTTCCACCCGCGCGAGACGCTCCCGACCCTCGGCGACCTGCCGCTCCAGCTCCGCGCGCTTGAGGCGCAGCATCCCACGCAGCTCGGCTGGCGACGGGTCCTCGTCGAGCTGCCCCCGTATCTCCCCTAGCGAGAAGCCCAGGTCCTTGAGCGCGAGGATGCGGTTCAGGCGAGGTAGCTGGTCAAGGGTGTAGAAGCGGTAGCCGCTATCAGGGTCTACCCACACCGGCTTCAGCAGCCCCAACCTGTCGTAGAGGCGCAGCGCCTTGATCGTGACCCGTCCCAACCCAGAGAACTCGCTGATCTTGAGCACCCTCTCCCCCTCAGTT
>JADDPP010000327.1 GCA_016781845.1 Rubrobacter sp. | reverse complement strand
TCAGTGTTAACTTGGAGGTACTTAGCTCGGCTATCCGTCGGTCCAGGGCGCGCACGTCTCGCACCAGATCGGAGGCCAGCCCTCTGCGGACCCTTCCGGCCGGATGCCGCAGCCTAGCGCGGCGCAACAACTTCGCGGCGGTATCGGCGGAGAGCTGCTTCCTGACGGTGTCGGAGAGGAGGTCCCGCAGCAGCACGTGCAGGCGGTTCAAGGACCGGGTGCGCTCGCAGACCAAGTCCTCCCGTCTTTCGGTGAGCATCCTCAGGATCTCGGCGTGACCCTCCGGGCCGTCCTCGGGTTGGACGGAGGCAAGCCGATCGTTTCGGAGGGCGGCTAGCGCGGTGAAGGTGGCGTCTAGGCGGTCGTTCTTGCGGGCGTTGCCGGTCGAGAGCACCCTCACGCGCGCCGAGAGCTTCGGCGGGACGTCCACCACCCGCTCGCCCGCGGCCAGGAGCTTTTGTGCCAGCGGGCGTCCGATGCCACCTGCTCCCTCCACCACCCAGCGGCGCTCGGGAAACCGCTTCGCCCACCGCTCCAGGGCCCGCATTCCCTTACGGTTGGCCGGGAAGTCCTCCTGTCCGACCACCTCTCCTTGCTCGTCGATCGCCGCGACGACGTTCGTCGCCTTGTGGGGATCGACGCGATGAGCACTTCCATGCTCGCAGCCTCCCTCGCGTTCGGGTCATCGCCGTCGTGGCGCGCGGAGGACAATCCGACTTTGGGTGAGATCCACGCCTCTGTTGAGCCACCCCGCTCGCCGGACGCCGGCGGGTCGCAGGCCTATAGCAAGCCAACCCCGATTCGGGGCGGCAGGAGCTTCGCGGGCGATCCCGACCGACGTCCTGAAAGCTTAACGGCTGCAGACCGCCGAGCTCCTGGTCCAAGTTAAACAAGTCGGAGCTTCGGTAAGGGAGCGGTTTTTGAGGCCGTTTGGCCACCGCAGAGGTTTCCGTTACAAGTTTTCGACTCTCATCTGCGTCCCAGCTGACATATGACGGGCTCGCACGCTCGGATCTCGCACCGGAATGCTTATTCTGGTGCGAGTTCCGCGAACCGAGGACGGCTACGTCGTCC
>JADDPP010000378.1 GCA_016781845.1 Rubrobacter sp. | reverse complement strand
ATGTTATGGTGGAACCGATGGTCTCCGTGCCTGCCCACTCCCGTCTCCACACCACCACGCGACCCCCTTGTGCTCTGCGCTGAATCGCTCGGGTTCGCGATAACGCCTATGCGACCCATACACCAGGTCCACGCCGCGCGTCGCAGTTGACAAGTCATGGCCCACAGCCTACACTTTGGCAACACGGAGCAGGCATGCGCGACCAATGGCACACGCTATGCAAACCAGTCGCTTGCCTGTGCAGGCCACGCCTGCGCGACCGCCGCGGATACCGGCGGGGAACGCTGGCCTGAAAGGAGCGGACACGCGTGATCGGGTTCCGCAACGTCACGAAGCAGTATGCGGGCGCCGCCAGGCCCGCCGTCGACAACTTCTCGCTTGAGGTGTATGACGGCGAGATCACGATATTCGTGGGTCCCTCCGGTTGCGGCAAGACCACATGCATGAAGATGGTCAATCGACTCATCGAGCCTTCCTCCGGTGAGATCCTCATCAATGGGAAGGATAACAAGTCCCTCAATGAGACGGAGTTGCGGCGCGGCATCGGCTACGCCATCCAGCAGATCGGCCTCTTCCCCCACCGCACCATAGCGGAGAACATCTCTACCGTGCCCCGGTTGCTGAAGTGGGACAAGAAGCGTATGCGCGACCGGGCAGATGAGCTGCTCGAGCTCGTTGGTCTGGATCCCGACACGTATCGCGACCGCTACCCTTCGGAGCTCTCCGGTGGGCAGCAGCAGCGCGTCGGAGTTGCGCGCGCGCTCGCGGCCGACCCCCCTGTGATGCTTATGGATGAGCCGTTCGGCGCGGTGGACCCCATCGCGCGCCACCGGCTCCAGCAGCAGTTCCTCGACATCCAGGCGAAGGTGCGCAAGACGATCATCTTCGTGACGCACGATATTGACGAGGCTATCCTGATGGGCGACCGCATAGCCGTGCTAAAAGAGGGCGGCATTCTCGCCCAGTACGACAAGCCGGAGAAGCTGCTGACCGAGCCGAACTCTGAGTTCGTGGCAAACTTCGTGGGGGCCGACAGGGCTATAAAGCGTCTTGCGCTCACCTGCGTTGGAGACGTGCAGCTGGAGCCGGTGCAGGGCGACGGCCAGCAACTCCCGCATGTACCGGAGGATGAGAACCTCAGGGACGTTCTGGCCGCTATGCTCGCCGGGGGCACCGACCGCGTGATCGTGCTCTCCTGCGAGGGAGAGGTAAGAGGCACGGTATCCGAGCAGACCCTGCGCTCTCTCTTCCGTGCTCCAGCCGCGGAGCGCGCCGCAAGCGGGGCGGTGCAGTAGTGGGCGACGAACCACTGATCCGGTGGCGCTGGGTGCGACGGAACTGGTCCGACGAGATTCTCCCGGCCCTGGGCGACCACATCGTGCTTTGCGGCATCTCGGTGCTCATCGCGCTCGCCATCTCGATCCCGATCGGCATAGCGATCACGCGGTACCGACGCGCGCAAACGCCCGTGATGTTCCTAACC
Organism: Rubrobacter sp.; assembly: GCA_016781845.1. Taxonomy (GTDB): domain Bacteria; phylum Chloroflexota; class Chloroflexia; order Thermobaculales; family Thermobaculaceae; genus JADDPP01. The sequence goes on along the minus strand of JADDPP010000378.1, from coordinate 2,690 downwards.
GGCCTGCTCTACACGATTCCGAGCCTGTCGTTCTTCGCCATACTCATCACCTTTCCCGGTGTAAAAATAGGCCGCACGCCGGCCATCATCGCCCTCGTGGCGTACTCGCTGCTGGTGCTCATCCGCAACACGGTTGTCGGGATAGATTCGGTGCCACGTGAGACGATCGAGGCGGCGCGGGGCATGGGGCTCACCTCGTCACAGATTCTCCGGCAGGTGGAGCTGCCGCTCGCGCTGCCCATCATCGTGGCGGGCATCCGCATCGCGACGGTGAGCGCCATCGGCATCGCCACCATAGCGGCGTATATCAACGCCGGTGGGCTTGGAACGCTGATCTTCCGGGGCATTGACCGGGACTTCCCCACCCAGATACTGATAGGCGCTGGTCTGGCTACGCTCTTGTCCGTGCTGGTGGACTTCGGTCTGCTCGCCGTAGAGCGCTGGCTGCGGCCGTGGAGCCGTAGAGCAGCGGCGAGGGCAGCGTGATGGCGGAGCGCATACTCGAGATTATCCAGGGGCCTATCTTCAGCAGGGCGCTCGCGGAGCACCTGCGGCTATCCGTGGCGGCCCTAGTCGTAGCGGTGCTCATCGCCCTGCCGCTCGCCGCACTGGTGAGCCAGTCGCCCCTGGGCTCGTTGCTGGCTATCAACATCTCCAACATAGGGCGCGCGGTGCCGAGCCTCGCTATCCTTGCGCTCGCTCTGCCCTTCCTGGGTCTCGGCTTTCGGCCCGCCCTGCTGGCGCTCACCCTGCTGGCTATCCCGCCCATCCTTATCAACGCCGCCATCGGGCTTCGAGAGGTGCCTTCGAGCGTGGTTGAGTCCGCGCGCGGAATGGGAATGTCAGGCTTGCAGATACTCACGCGCATCCGGCTGCCTATAGCCGCGCCCGTGATCTTCGCAGGACTGAGGACCTCCGCGGTGCAGGTCGTCGCGAGCGCGACGCTCGCGACGTTCATCGGCGGCGGCGGCCTCGGCGGGCTGATAGTGCGTGGGCTGCAGCGCAACAGCCCGGAGTTCCAGCTCGCGGGGGCCATTCCGGTTGCGCTGCTCGCGATGGCCACCGAGCTCGGTTTCGGCGGGCTCCAGAGAGCGCTGACCCCGAAGGGGCTGCGGGTCGGCTCGCGGAGCAGGGCCGCGTAAGCGCGGGCTTCCACACGGTCCGTGGGGACGGTAAGCGGTGTAGCGGAGCTTAGTTCAATAACGTACGCCCAGCTTTGGGCACGCAGCCTGATGATGGGAGGGATGCTAGTCAGATAGTGCGAGGACCGGGGCGGCCGCGTGGGGAGACAGTCAGGATACATCTGCTCCCCTGTCGAGTTGGCCGAGCCCACACAACCAGAGGATTCAATTGGAAAGGAACGACACGCGCGTGAATAGGCGAATACTTACCCTGCTGGCGATGCTCGTCTTCGTGTTCCCGTTGCTCGCCGCTTGCGGCAGTGACAACGCTGGCGACACCTCCGGCACAGGCACTAACAATGCAGGTTCCGCGGGTGACACCGCGACCGCCCCGGCGACCGGCTCGGGCACGGACGGTGGCGCCCCAACCGCTGCGGCTACTGCGGCGGACGCAGGCAACGCTGGCGGCGCCTCGGGCGACAAGACGTTCACGGTAGGCTCGAAGAACTTCACAGAGCAGTACATCCTCGCCGAGCTGTACGCGCAGGCGATGGAGGCGAAGGGCTACGAGGTGGAGCGCAAGATCAACCTCGGGTCAGAGCAGATCGCGGACCGGGCGCTCCGGACCGGGCAGATCGATATGTACCCCGAGTACACCGGCACGATGACCGTCATACTCAAGATCCCCGAAGACAAGGTTCCGAAGGACCCTGAGGAGACGTTCAACCTGGTCAAGGAGCGGTACGCGGAGCGCAAGCCGCCCCTCACCGTGCTGCCCTCCGCGCCCTTCGACAACAACTTCGGCATCGTAGTGCGCAAGGAAGCTGCTGACCAGTACAACCTCAAGACTATCGAGGACGTAGCCAAGAACGCGTCCAAGCTCACGTTCGCGTCCTATCAGGAGTTCGAGGACCGCTCGGACGCTCGCAAGAACGTCGAGAAGAGCTACCCCGGCTTCAAGAACTTCAAGAAGACAGTGCTCGTGGACTCGCTCGGTCTGCGCTACAAGTCGCTGGAGACCGGTAACGCGGATGTCGGGGTGGGCTTCCTGACAGACGGCCAGCTGGCGGACGAGGACAAGTTCGTCGTGATGGAGGACCCGAAGAAGATCTGGCCTCCGTACTACCCGGCGCCCGTGGTGAGCACCGAGTACCTGGAGTCCCATCCCGACGCGGAGGCGATCCTCAACTCCGTGTCCGAGAAGCTCTCCGCGGAGACGATGCGGGAGCTAAACGGCCAGGTAGATCTCGAGAAGGAAGAGCCGAAGGATGTCGCGAATGACTTCCTCGAGGAGAACCGGCTGAAGTAAGCTTAGCCTGTGGACGAGCCGGCGTTGCTATCTCGCTAACGCTGCAGAGGGTGTAGTGGTCACGGCCACTACACCCTCTACCTTTAGCGTAGCGCCGAGCAACGCCCCTATCTCCTGCCCCTGTCTTGCGGTCATACCACTGCGCGAAGGGCGATAACGGCTGTGCAACATCCAGCCCCACCAGCAGTGACTCGGAAATCACCCTGAAGGCCCTAGAAGTGAGGCCGGAAAGGCAAGGTTGGATGAGGTGTTGAGTATAC
>JADDPP010000358.1 GCA_016781845.1 Rubrobacter sp. | reverse complement strand
ACCCTCACCAGCAAGCCCAGAACACCACCATGTCCGGCGCAGAGGGGCTGCTTACCCTCCAGCTTCCTGTCCAGCGCCCCGATGTCGCTGTCCCTGTAGTCGAGCTCTTCCTGAAGCGTTAGCCGCCCCAGCCGAATGTCCAGGTATCCCCAACTCCCCACTCCGCTATACTGGAACAGGAGGCGAGCCACGACCGTCAAGTCCAGTTCATAACCGCTCGGCCCTCAGGGATTCCCTATGTTTGGAGGAATACGCATCGGCCGGCTCGCCGGCATACCGTTCTTCATCAACCCCAGCTGGTTCTTCGTGTTCGCGTTCGTCACGTTCTCGCTCGCGACCAGCTCGCTGCCCGCCTGGATACCCGGTGAGGCTGACTGGGTCTACTGGCTGCTCGGCCCCACGGTGGCGATCCTCTTCTTCGGCTCCCTCGTCGCGCACGAGCTTGGTCACAGCCTCGTCTCCAAGGCGTACGGCATACCCGTCCGCGCTATCACCCTGCACCTGTTCGGCGGTGTCGCGCAGCTGGGCCGCGAGGTCCGCCGCCCACGCGAGGAGTTCTGGATCGCCGTCGCCGGCCCCGCTGTCAGCGTCGCGCTTGGCGCGCTCTTCTGGGGCAGTGGCTACCTCCTCGGCGACTTTCTCCCCACGGTAGCGAACAGCCTCGTGATAGTCGGCATACTCAACGTCGGTGTCGTCGTCTTTAACATGGTCCCAGGCTTCCCGCTGGACGGCGGCCGGGTGCTGCGCGCCGCCGTCTGGGGCGCGATTGGGGACTACCGCAGAGCGACGAAGGTCGCCTCCACCGCGGGCAGGCTCGTGGGGCTACTCCTCATCTTCGGTGGTATCTACCTCGCCGTTACGCAGGGCGACATCTCCTCTCTGTGGCTCACAATCATGGGCTTCTTCCTGATGAGCATCGCGCGCCAGAGCTACGTCCAAGCGGTGATCCAGGACACCCTGCAAAAAACCCCTCTCTCCGAAGCGCAGATCAGGCTGATCGCGGTGCCTGGCTACCTCACACTCGACGAGCTGTACGCGGGCTACATCAGCACCACCGGGAGGCAGTATTACCTGGTCGAGGTTGGTGAACGCGCGGTGGGCGTGATAACACCGTACGCCCTCGCCAGCGTCCCGCGCCTTCTCTGGGGCGTCACCCCGCTCACAAGCGTAATGAAGCCCCTCGAATCTATCCCGGAGATTAGCATCGCCTCCTCCGCGGTCGCCGCGCTCAACCGGATGGAGGACTCGGGCGCGGAGATGCTGCGCACGCTGGAGCATGGCAGAACTACAGGTGTCGTTACGCGCGACCAGCTCCTGCGTCTGATAATGCGCGCCCGTGCTACCCGCTGACATGTCTGCCCCTGGGCACGCCGATTGCAACACACACGCCCATCGGTTCCTGGAACGCTATCACTCCGAGGGAGGTTCACAACATGGATGAGGACATCAGGAGAAGGCTGCTCAAAGGATTGCTCGGAGTCGTCTTCGGTATCGCCTCAACCTGGCTTGCCACGTACATCACGGACCGCATCCTCGGTCCCGAGGGCGAAACCGATTCCTGAGCGTAACCCCAAAGTACACCTGGGCGGGCTCCCTGCCCGCCCATTTCCCTCTGATGATCTCGCCCAGGTATCAGCCTTCTCTTTAAGGGCATAGTGCAGTCCTCCATCGAGGAGGACAGGACCTCTCCCGACCACTCCGCCCGCCAATGTGTCCATCCCCACGCACTCGGTATACCGAGATCTCGTATCCGGACCTGTGACCCCGCTCCCCTTCCGTGCGTTGTACTGATCAGGGGAAAGGGGACCTTCCATGGAAGAGGTGGTGCGCATGCCCGGCGGCGACTCGCTGATCGTTGAGCAGGCACGGCACGGCGACGCCCTCGCCTTCGAGGCTATCTATCGGGAGTACCAGCCGCAGATCGCGGGCTACCTCTGCCGACTGGTGCAGGACCCTGAACTGGCCGCTGACCTCACCCAGGACGTGTTCATCAGCGCATACAAGGCAATAGGCCGTACGCAGCCTGGGCTGAAGCTTCGTGCCTGGCTGTACACCATCGCGACGAACGCCGCGATGTCACATCACCGGAGGCGTCGTGTGGTGCAGTGGTCGCCGCTGGATGACCGAGGCACCGACTCCCCCACCGAGGGGCCGGAAGACCGGTACGCCGCGCGCGAGGAGCTCAGCGATGCGCTGCACGCCCTGCCACCCGAGCAGTCGGCGTGCCTGCTCCTCTCCGCGCGCGACGGCTTCACATTCGAGGAGATAGGGAAGATGCTGGGCATTAGCGAGGCCGCCGCGAAGACGCGTGCCTACCGGGCTCGGCTGGCCCTCGCCCGCGCGCTACGGGCGAGCGAGGAAGGGGCCCGGCCATGATGAGCTGCGAGCGGGTGGAAGAGATGCTGCCGCCGTACGTGGACGGAGATCTCTCGGCCGAGGAGACCAGGGAGGTGGACCTCCACCTCGACGGCTGCGGCGAGTGCGTCGCCACGCTAGGCTACCTGCGCCGCGCCGACGCAATCGTTGCTGGCTGGCCCCAGACGCCGCGCCACATGCAGCCGCACCTTGCGAGAATAGACGAGGGTGTTCTGCCCCGGATTCGCCAGCGCCGACGCCTCTTCCCGCTCCTACCCCGCTTCAACCGCGTGCTGCCGTACGCGGGTCTTGCAACCTTCGTACTCGTCCTCGGCGCCGCGGTTCTGGCCCTCTCCATGGTGCTGCCTGGGTTGCCGCTCACCGACGCGCCCAAGAGCGCTCCCAACCCGGTTGTGTCGCGGCCCCAGGAGCAGCTCCGCCCCGAGTCCATCACCTGGTACCACGATGGCAGGGTCGCGGACATTGGCAAGGGTACCGAGAAGTTCAAGAACATCGTATCGGCCGTCGAGCAACTGCTCCAGCGGGGGGCGAGGGACCCGTCCCACCCTGGCTCTGCCCTCTCCGGCGACACGGAAACGATGAAGCGGTCAGGGGCCGTGCTGGAACTCATCTATCCCAAGCCCGGTGTGAAGCACGCAGGTGTCGGTCCTCATACGCATGTGCTGCTGCGTTTCGACCGGGGCGTCACTGTCCTCATGGGGGATGCGAAGTACACGGAGAAGCTGTCCGTGCCCAACGCGACAGAGCAGGAGAAGCGTCTTCGGGACCTGCTCGGCTTGCCCCCGCCCACTCTCTTCGCATACGACGGCTGAAGCATTCGCATCGCGAGCTTCGCCGTTCCACCAGTGCCCGTAGAGACGTTGCACGCAACGTCTCCCCAACCTGTCCACCCCCACCAGCAGCCGCTTTGAAATCTCCCTGGGTCACGCACTCCTGACAAGCGACAAACATGGTAAACAGGAAGATATACGAGCGAGGAGGTGGTAGAGGCTTGCAGCTGGAGAGTGTGGTGCCGTGGGGCCGCTCGATGGGCGAGTACGTTTCCATGTTCGGTCTGTCCGATGAGGACCTCGACATGAGGATACTTGACTGCGGTGGCGGCCCGGCGAGCTTCAACGCGGAGATGAGCGCGAGCGGACGCCGTGTGGTGTCGTGCGACCCCATCTATCAGTTCAGTGCCAGCGATATCGCCAGGCGCATCGAGGAGACCTACCCGGTCATAATCAGTGGCGTGGAGGCGGAGAAGGACAGGTTCGTGTGGACCCATATCGGCTCTCCCGCACAGCTTGGAGAGGTGCGGATGAAAGCGATGCACGCCTTCCTGGAGGACTTCGACTCTGGTCTCACCGAGGGACGGTACGTTGCGGCGGGACTGCCCTCCCTGCCGTTTGCGACAGGTGAGTTCGACCTGGCGCTGTCTTCCCACTTCCTGTTCCTGTACTCCGACCAGTTCTCCACCGAGTTCCACATACAGTCCATCCGGGAGATGCTGAGGGTAGCGAGCGAGGCGCGCATCTTCCCCCTGCTCGATATGGCCGGCAAACCATCCCTCCACCTGCCCCCACTGCTCGCAGAGCTCAAGGCCCACGGCTACGGAGTGCAGGTAAGGAAGGTCGGTTACGAGTTCCAGGCAGGCGGCGACCAACTGCTCCGCGTGTACAAACAGCCACACAGGAACACCGACGTCCGTTAACAGGGTCTCCGCCCACCGCTAACCCTGCGTATCAAGAGCGACAATAGCACCAGTGATGTCAAGCTTGGGCTCGGCGTCGCCTGAGGCTGCGCTCTGACTGAGCTCCCGATCCGGCTG
>JADDPP010000020.1 GCA_016781845.1 Rubrobacter sp. | reverse complement strand
GTATCATTGGTCCTGTTATTTTACCCATGCTTGATGGTGATAGCCTTCGTTCCCGAATAGTCTACCGAATCAAGCAGACGAAATCGCGGGAGGGACCGGAACTTCGCCCCCGCTTCTGAGCCTCGCATGTATTTCCGCTCGCAAGCAAGCGCTCTATTGAGTGAAGAGTGTGTGGCCAACATCAGCCTATTCTCGTCGGAACCCAGCGGCGACACACCCTCCAAAGGGCAGCAGACGGAGCAGACATCCCTCCAGGAGGGGATGGAAGTGGTGAGCCGTCCCCTCCGCGCTGTCCTGTTTCATGCTGGGACGCCGAGACTACGTACCGGTCCCGCCACTGAATCCGCGAGTCGGGTGGATCGCGGGACCGAGCATCGCCTCGATAAAGCTCAAGCGGGCGGGCATGATCTGCGGCTCAGCTCTCGAGAATGGATGATACAGATGGCCCCAGGCGAGCACGCCACTACCACAATCAGAGCACGCACAGGCGCCGTACGCGACCAGGGAAAGTGTCTGGACACACTCCTGTGCGACAGCATTCGCGCTATGATGAGAGCGATAGTGGAGGTGCGAGACCAGGTTGCGATACTCGTCGTGCAGGAGACACTTCGTCAGGTGAGCGTGCCATACAGCCGGGACGTTCTGCAGCCGCAGGCGCATCATACGGACTTGCTCCCGGTCCTGACAGATGATGGCAGCGGCGGCCACAGCGCTCGGCATTGCAAGACGCATCGCAGTGAGCACGGTGAGATATACCGCCAGCTTCGGACTCTGGATATCTTGCTGGAGGAGCTCGAGAGCGAACTCCAGCAGTTGGAGGGTATAGACGAGAATGCCACGTGCGGGCAGCCGACTCTGATGGTGTGATACCGATCCTGAGCGCGGACACGAACGCGCCAGTGTTGCCCCTTCCCTCCAGCAGCATGACGGAGGCGACCAACTCCAGCGGCATGGCGGTGAGCTACACTGCATCAGCGAGCGATGTCGTGGACGGTACCGTCACACCTGTCTGCACTCCGGCTTCGGGCAGCACCTTTCCCATTGCTACCACGACTGTTAGCTGTACT
>JADDPP010000395.1 GCA_016781845.1 Rubrobacter sp. | reverse complement strand
CGATAGGTGCGCCATTCTGCCACAACCGAATTCGACAGCAGTATCAGAGTTCGGGTTGCCCCGTATAGACACCTCACACTATGCACCGCGTGCATCTTGCGTTCCATGTCCGTCTCTATGCGCGCTCGATGAGGCTCCGCCCCGTCATGTTCGGGTGCGGGGCGATGCCGAGGAGGTCGAGCAGCGTGGGAGCGATGTCCGCGAGCTTCCCGCCTGGGCGCAGGGCAGTGACTCCCGGCCTCCCGACGAGGATGCACGGCACAAGGTTCGTGGTGTGCGTGGTACACGGGGAGCCGTCCGGCATCAGCATCACCTCCGCGTTCCCGTGGTCCGCGATCAGCAGCGCGCACCCGCCCCTCTCCACCGCCGCGTCCACCACTTGCCTGACGCAGCCGTCCACGGTCTCGCACGCCTGTACCGTCGCCGGTATCGAGCCCGTGTGCCCTACCATGTCCGGGTTTGCGAAGTTCACGATCAAGAGCGCGTCGTCGCTCGAGCGGATTCGCGCCACCACCGTCTCCGCTACGCCGTGGGCGCTCATCTCCGGCTGCAGGTCGTACGTGGCGACTTTCGGTGAGGGGATGAGCGTCCGCGTCTCACCGGGATACGGCCCCTCCCTGCCGCCATTGACGAAGTACGTGACGTGCGCGTGCTTCTCTGTCTCAGCGGCATGAAACTGTCCTAACCCGGCCTGCGCGACGACATCCGCCAGCGGGTGCTCCACGTGGAACGCCTGGAAGGCTACGCCGGAGACAGGAGTATCCGGGTCGTACTCAGAGAACGTGACGAAGTGTAAGGGCTCAATCCTGCCGCGGCGGTCGAAGAACGGGAAGTCTGGCGCGACAAACGCGCGCGTCAACTCACGGCCCCGGTCGGTGCGGAAGTTGTAGTAGATGACGCTGTCGCCTGGCTTCACGGTCGTGGCCTTGCCGTCGTGGTCGGGTACGACGACTGGCCTCACGAACTCGTCCGTTACGCCCTCGGCGTACGACTGCCGGATGGCCTCCTCGGCGGAGGGGGAGAGCCTGCCTTCACCGTGGGCCAGCAGGTCGTAAGCGAGCTTCACCCGCTCCCAGCGCGCGTCGCGATCCATTGCGTAGTAGCGCCCGACGAGCGTGGCGAAGCGCCCGACACCACGCTGCCGCAGCTCCGGCTCCCACTCCTGCACGTAGCCGAGCGCGCTCTTCGGCGGCGTGTCGCGGCCGTCGAGGAACGCATGTATGGCGACATCTCTCACGCCGTGCCGTGCGGCAAGTTCGAGGAGCGCGCGGAGGTGGTTGTAGTGGCTGTGTACGCCGCCAGGACTGAACAAGCCGAAGCAGTGAAGAGTCCCGCCGGTTCGCCTGACGTTCTCCATTGCTGCGAGCAGCGCGGGGTTCTCGAAGAACGCGCCCTCCGCGATGGCGGCGTCAATGCGCGGCATGTCCTGCAGCACGACGTAGCCAGCGCCGATGTTCAGATGCCCGACCTCCGAGTTGCCCATCTGTCCCGGCGGGAGTCCTACAGCCTCTTCCGCGGCTAGTACCTGCGTGTACGGGCAAGACTCCGCGTACCCGTCCACGTTCGGCGTGCGTGCCAGGTGAACGGCGTTGCCTGGCCCTGGCGGCGCGAGGCCCCAGCCGTCCATGATGATGAGCACTACTGGACGGACCCCCACAGTCAACTGCCGTCGCCTCCACCACGCCGCCTCTCGGGCAGCCTCATCTCGCGCTCCCCAGGCGCCTCACGCCTACGTGGGATGTGCGGAAGGACGCCGGGGAGCGCAGCCGAGGGTCTACCCACTCCGCCGAGCGGTTATCTGGTAGACGACCACGACCAGCACGAGAATTACCAGCACGATAAGCAGTGTCCGCATAGCCTTTACTCCTGTTTCACACTCTTGTGTCAACCCGGCGTCGAGCTCGGGACTGTATCCTACACCATTCTGCTAGCTCTGTACACAGCCACAGCTCCGCGAGGTGAGGATGGCGCAAATCAGTCAGGGGGCCAGCATCCGTGTGCCGCCTACGCAACTGTGCCTACGACGTGCAGCTTCACAAAGTTGGTGCGCGTTGGCGCTAGCAAGGGCAGCCCGCCGGTGATAACGATGTTCGTTCCCGGTTGGACATACCGGCGGTCAAGCAGGTCCTGCTCCACCCACGAGATCGCCTCCTCGGTGGTCTCCAGCTTCGGCATCAGGAGTGAACGCACACCCCACCAGAGGGCGAGGCTGCGCCGCACGCTCTCGGTGTATGAGTACGCCCAGATGGGGGCGGGCACGCGCGCGCCACTCATGAGGCGGGCGGTGTAGCCGGTGTTCGTGAGCGGCACCACGGCGCAGACCTCCGGCAACTCCTCGGCCAGAGTGCGGGCGGCGTTGCTGAGCGCGTGAACCGGGCCGGACTGCTCCCATCCCGGCCCGCGCCTGATGCGCCCGCTGCGCTCCGCCTCCAGCGCGATGCTGCGCATCATCCGCACCGATTCCACCGGGTACTTCCCCGCCGCGGTCTCCGCCGAGAGCATCACCGCGTCCGTGCCGTCGAGGATAGCATTCGCAACGTCGCTGGCCTCGGCGCGGGTGGGGCGCGGGCTGTTGATCATGCTCTCCAGCATCTGCGTGGCCGTGATTGAGGGGATGCCGAGCGTGAGCGCGCGCTCGAGCACGTCCTTCTGGATCATCGGCACCTTCTCCGGCGGCATCTCCACACCCAGGTCGCCGCGCGCCACCATCACCGCGTCGCTGGCGCGCAGCACGGCGTCGAGCGACGCCACCGCCTCCGGCTTCTCCAGCTTCGTCACGATTGGCGTCCTTGCGCCGAGCTCCTTGAGCCTCTGCCTCGCCTGCTCCACATCGGCGGGAGCGCGCACGAACGAGAGCGCGACGTAGTCCACGCCCATCTGCACCCCCACCTCCAGGTCAGAGAGGTCCTTCTCCGTGAGGGCTGGAGCGCTCACGCGGACCCCGGGGAGGTTGATACCCTTGCGTGGCCGCAGCAGCCCGCCCCGGACTACCTCGCAGACGGCGTCCGTCTCGGTCGTATCGAGCACGCGCAGTTCCATCGCTCCGTCGTCAAGAAGCACGCGGTTCCCTGGCTCCGCGTCCTCGGCCAGGTGCTCGTAGGTGGTTGAGATCACGCTGGAGGTGCCGGGCACATCGCGGCTCGTGAGGGTCAGCCGTTCGCCTTCCCTGAGCACAACCGGTTCGTTGCGCTCCAGCTCGGCCACCCGTATCTTCGGTCCCTGGAGGTCCTGCAGCACAGCAATAGGGGTGTTGAGGCCAGATGCGAGCCGGTAGATAGTGCGGGCGACCTCCGCGTGCTCCTCCGGCTCGCCGTGCGAGAAGTTGAGGCGAAACACGTCCACCCCCGCTTCCACGAGCGCACGCAAGGTCTTCTCGTTATTGCTCGCGGGGCCAACGGTCGCGACTATCTTCGTGGCCGGGCGTTCGATCTCAGGCACTGCTCCGCACGCTCCTGTATATAGGTGGGGGTGTTCTTGAAGGGCAGGACGAATTGTATCAGGCGGGAGCACATCTGCACGAATGTTGCCTCGCCGCCCGACCGAACCCAGTCGGAGGACGTGCCGAAGGCTGGGGGCGTCACTGCGGAGTGAGCCCCTGGGTATTCGTACAACCACCACTGCTCAGCTGACACCTCGCCCGGGCCATTGATACCGAACTGGCGATAGCATACGCTGCCGACACCAGACTCTCACGGTCCTCGATCCCGCACATCCAATCAAGAGAAGGAGAAACACAATGTCCAACCCCGTTAGTTGGTTCGAAATCATCGGCACAGACGCGATCAAACTACAGAAGTTCTACGGCGACGTATTCAACTGGAAGCTCAGCCCGCCGATGCCCGAAATGGGTAACTACAGCACGCTCGACAACGAGGGCCGAGGCATAAATGGCGGCATCGGAGGGGGCGGCGAGGAGGACGGCGGCGGCTCGCGTGTGACCATCTACATCGAGGTTGACGATCCGCAGGCCTACCTGGACAAGGTGACGCAGGCTGGCGGTAAGACGCTCATGCCTGTGACGCACGTGATGGAGGGGGTCACAATTGCCATGTTCGCCGATCCGGAAGGCCACGTCATAGGCCTGTTGCAGGCCATCCCGAGCTAGCGGAGACGGGTGCCCGCCACATTTTTGGGGGAGGGCGTGCTGTGGTGTGCCCGGCAGGTTGCATAAGGCCATAGGTCACAAGTTAAGTAATTCGCCTGCCTGTCAAGCGACAGTTTT
>JADDPP010000398.1 GCA_016781845.1 Rubrobacter sp. | reverse complement strand
ATTTCTTGTGCGCTAAGTGGCACTGGTGTCGTTCTCCTCTATTGAGGAACTGGGGCTAGCAGTACGGAGGATAGCGGGTGGTGCTTGTCTCATCCCACTTCCAGCGCCGTCTCCAGAGCCACATCCACGGCGTCCCCGAGCACCCGCAGCCGCCGCCCTCCCCGAACCAGTTGTAGTCCAGCATCTCTCCATCCAGCCGCAGCTCATGGCGCAAGATCACCCGCCGCCCCTCGCGGCGGTACTCCGTGACGGTCAGCCCTCCGGACGCGATGGCCCGGCAGTAATCAACCGGCGAGTCCTCCCGGCAGCGATTATCCGTGTACCCCCCCAGGAACTCTCCCTGTGCATCGGTCAGCCATACGTCATAGTCGCCTGCGACAAAGCCTATTTCGAAGCCTGCGGCGTCCGGATTGAGAAGCGGCCGGATAGTTACCACGACCTCGTAGTGCTCGTGGGAGTTATCTATCTCCATCTCCGCCACGTCATCGGGCAGGGACTCGAACCACTGCCTCACCTCCTCAACTCTGGAGGTGCACCTGTCGCCAGTCCGGGCCATTATCGGGACTCCTAATCTACTCGTCTGCTAGAAATCGGAATGTCAGGTAACCAGCATCTACCGAAACTGCTCGGTCCATTCCGGCCATATGTCGAGCGCGACCGGGTAAAACCACTCCTCCGGGCTGGCCGGGTCGAGGCCGAACTGGGAGACGAAGACCTCGTGGATCACCCGCCGCAAATCCTCCACTGATCGGACTTCTCTTCGCCTGGCCAGGATCATTCCCGCTTCGGGTTCGTACTCGTCAATAGGGGCGTAGTCGTCCGGGCTTTCAGCACCGAGGTTTATGCCGATGAGGTCGTGCCGATAGAGGGTGTCCCGTATCTGGGTATGAAGCTCCTTGTAGGCAGCCTTAAGCCGCCGCTGTTCCAGGTAGGCTTCGCTCACGGGGCAGTCCTTG
>JADDPP010000148.1 GCA_016781845.1 Rubrobacter sp. | reverse complement strand
GGATAACCGCCAAGCCCTGCCTCGCGTGTGGCTAGTCCACTCGGCGCATCAGGTGCGTCCGGGCGAGGCCCTGCACCTGCTTGGGTCGGGCAAGGTCGATCCCAGGCGAACCGCACTGCTGGAGAAGGAACCTCCCCCTTTGGCACAGCCAGCGGAGCCTGATGCGGAGACAGCCGAAATAGACTCCGACATGCCCGACCACATCCGTGCCACCGTCACAGCCTCCGCACCTGCCCTGCTGGTGTTCAGCGAGATCTACTACCCGGCCTGGAAGGCGTACGTGGACGGCAAGCCAGCCGAGGTGTACGTCGCAGACCACGCTCTGCGCGCGGTGGCGGTGCCCGCCGGGGAGCACACGGTGGAGCTGCGCTACGAGTCCATGACGCTGCGGCTCGGCCTAGCCATCTCGCTCACCGCATACGGACTGCTTGGCCTTCTCGCGCTGACCGCGGTCGTACCCTGGCTTCGGGCGGGACGATGGCGCTCCAACTATCGCAGCGTCCAGCCGAACACGCCGAGGAGCAGCAGCGTGTAGTATGGCCAGATGACGATACCCGCCCCGAGCAGGAGCCAGTTGGCAGCCGTCTGCGCCGGGCTCGCGGTAGCCACAACCCCGAGCAGCACGAAGACGATGCCTTCCGCGAGGTACGCGACGGCAGCCCAACGCCAGCTTGTGACGCTCCGACCCAGCAGAAGCCAGGCGAGCGCGAAGAGCGGCATGGCGACGACATTGAAAACGCCGCCGTTGAAGGCGGGGTCCTGAGTGACGCGGGCTATCCAGGAGCCACCGATGGGACTCGCAATCCAGAAAGACGCGAGCGCGGCCACGGTGCAGGCAAGACCAGCCGAGTACCACGCACCGTGCGGCCGGAGCCACAGCAGCCCCGTGGCGGCTGTCACTAGGTAGGCCAGCACCGGAACGTGCATCAGCCGCACGGGCAGGATGCCCACCTGCTCTGACCACACGACGGCGAACGTCCCAGGCAGCGTCGCCGCGAGAAAGGCGGCGTACAGTATCCCCCTGCGTCGGAGCGCGTCGCGGCTTCCTGAGAACCTCACACTCACCCTCCCACAGTCCATCTCACCCCAGAGCACACACGAGACGGAGGGATTTTACCGCAGAGAGCTTGGACGTTCACGTTTCCGGGAACAGAGGACGAGCGCTGTCATCCTGGAGCGGTCTGGGCGGAACTACACCGCTCCGTAGAGGCGTAGCACGCCACGTCTCCGCCTCCGTCTCCCATCAGTTCAGCCGCCGCAGCTTGTTTGCCGCCTCCAGCACCTGACGCCGGTCCGCGCCGCCGAGAGTGATGAACGTGTCGCCGAGTGTGAGCTCCAGCTGCACAGACGCTTCATAGTCGAAGAGGGTTGCTGGGCGGCCCTGTATCACGACAGCCCCTCCCGCCGGCCGGTTGGACTGCGCGAGGGACTGGCGCTCGGCGGAGGTCAGAGGGAGGCGCTGAACGATGCTTACCTCGTCGCGGGGCGGCTGCTCACCGCCCGAGTCGTGGGGATGGGCGTACACTATGGCAACGCTTACTTCACCCCCCGGTTGGTTCCTCTCGTCGCGCGAGATGCCGAAGAGTGGCAATCGCCCGTGTCTCGGCCCGAGCCAGTACAGGGGGAAATCCTGAAGCCGGGCGGCGCCATCGGGCGTGAGGTAACGGTGGGTGCTGATGTGCGCGCCGGGTGGGGCAGGCGGATCGAACACCCCCTGGGGCAGCGCGGCGCGGCCTGTCTCCTCGACGAGCTCGTACTCGGTGAGTTCGGTCTCCACCTCCAGTGGTAGGCCCCACACCCAGGTGCGGTACGCTACCTCCATGAGGGGCAGGCCGCTTTGGGCATCCACCCACGCTCGCACGGTGTCGAACCCGCCCTCACCGCCGTCCACCCTGCGCTGCACGATGTTTACGCGCCTGCCGCCCAACGTCCCCGAGCCGACAGGTTGCAGCCGCCCCTTGAGCATGTCGTTCGCGTAGCTGAGCGTCTTCTCCTCCACAGCCTTGAGAAAGCTGGCTTCGGGCACGGCGGCTACGTGGGTCTCCACGACGCGGTCGAGCGGCAGGTGCGTGGTGCGGGTGAGTCCCCGCCGGGTCTGCAGGGAGTGAAAGTCGCCATCGTAACTGCGCTCCTCGTGGCGGGCGTCACCGGTGACCCGGTCGAGCCAGAGCTCACTGAAGCGCACCTCCGTGAGTGCGCCGTTTGGGGCGTGGTAGAGATGGCGGGCACGGACATGGAGGACGCCTGACCGCCTCGCAGCGAGGGCGTTCGAGGCATGCACTGGACCCACCTGATCTGACCCCGGTGCGGCGAGAGCGGCGAGTGTACCCAGCGCCGTGAGGGCCACGATGAAGAGCCCAAGAGCCGCTGCCTGCGGCCACAGCGTCTCCCCCTCGCCGTCACGTACAGTCAAGGCAGTTGGAGCCAGAACGTACTGCCATCGCCACGCGGCTGGGTTCCATCGCACTGGATAGAGGGCAGCACGTTGTTGTCAAAGGAGCGGGCGGGGGCTTCGCCGGGCGCAAGCCCCGTCGCTACATGCTCGCGAGCGGCATCGAAGGAGAGCACGACGTGGCAGTACTCGCGCCACTCCTCGTAGTGTACGGAGCCCTGGGTGTACGTGCCCCATCGTGGGGCCGCGTCCGCGCCCTCGTGCAGCCGGATGTGGTATCGGTCGCACCGGGCGCAGTTGCTGGAGCGCTGACCGTCCATCCGCCCTAGCTTGCCGTGGTCCTGAAAGTACATTATCCCGCCCCGTGTGTTGGGCCACCTCAGACCCTGCTCGATGCGCCGCACGGTGATGGGGTAGGGCGCCTGCCCATAGAAGGTCAGGTTCACGGGGTCCTTCCGGCGGAAGATGAGTGGGGAGTAGATATACCCATGCGAGGCGTAGTGTGTGTACGCGACGCCGCCAAAGACGAGCAGCATCAGTAGGAGGGCCAGGACACCGAGGGTAAACCTTCGCATCGTCGCTCCTTGCTGCCGAATGCAAGTAGTATAGAGCACCGAGGGAGGCTGCGGGACGCTGCCGTAAACGTACGGCAGCGTCCCTGCGAGAGAGCTCCCACGCTCCGCCCGTCGGACCGAAGCCTTGCCTAACCTGCGTGCAGGCTGGTACGCCGAGTGCTAAACAATCTCGCCCCGCTCGTTTTTACGGTACGCTGGGGTGCAGGGGGGTAGGAGCGGAGGTGTCCGTGTCCCTAATCGAACAAGCGGAGCCGGAGGACGATCGGCTTGTAGCGAAGGCCCAGGCCGGTGACCGGAGCGCCTTCTCGGAGCTCGTGCGACGCCACCAGACCGTTGTGTACCGGGTGTGCTACGGCGTGCTGGGCAACCTTGAGGACGCGGAGGACGCGGCCCAGGAAGCCTTCCTCCGGGCTTACGATAAGCTCTGCTCCTTCCAGGGCCACAGCAGCTTCAGAACCTGGATGCTGCGCCTGGCCGTGAACCTGAGCCTGAACTACCGCACCCGGCGCAAGACCGACCTGCCCCTGCTCGACGGACAGGCAACGTCCGACCCTGGTCCTGAGGCGCAGGCGATCAGGTCCGACGACACAGCCCGGCTGCACACGGCTCTCCAACAGCTGCAGCCAGGTCACAGGGCGGCGGTAGTGCTCCGAGACCTGGAAGGCATAGGCTTTAGAGAGATAGGGGAGTTGCTCGAGGTGCCGGAAGGTACAGCAAGGGTGTGGGCGTACCGAGGCAGGCAACGGCTCAAGGATCTGCTGGCGTAAGCCTGGAGGATCTCCTGCCAGGATACGTAGCGGGGGAGCTCACCGAGCCAGAACGGGAACAGGTAGAAGCCGCGCTGGCCAGGTCGCCGCGCCTGCGCGAGGAACTCGCCCGTTACGAGACGCTCTTCCTGCTGCTCGTGGCTGCCTCCGAGGGTCTTCAGGCTCCCGCCGATCTGGAGGCACAGGTCGCGCGGCGGCTCGCCACCAGATGGTACCTCGACCAGGCGGCGGAGCTCGTCGAGGGGCTGTTGGGCGCTTACGGCAGGACTATCGCATATTACTTCAGATTAGCTTGACTCTAGATGGAGGCTGCTTTGGGCCGGCTGCTGGACGTACTTGGCTCTTACCTCCCGCGCCTGGGAGGATCGCTCGCCATTCTGGTCGTCGGTTTGCTGCTGGCGGTGGCAGCCCGGCGGGGCGTCTCCTTGTTACTCCGGCGTCTCGGCTTCGACGGCCTCGCAGACGGTGTCAGGCTGGGGGTGCTGCTACGGCGCGGTGGCTCGCGGCAGCT
>JADDPP010000027.1 GCA_016781845.1 Rubrobacter sp. | reverse complement strand
AACCGCGCAGCCACCAACCCCCCCTTATGTTATGGTGGAACCGATGGTTTGAGTGCTCGCCGCGCCAACTCGCCCCAAGGAGACTGTAGCCCCATGCAACCCACCTACTGGATGCTCGTATCCGGCGCTAACAACTTCGAGACCTCCCGCGCTCGCGGCTTCGACATCGCGGGAATGAAAAGCAGGCACGGCAAGAAGGCCGCGGAGGTCAGGCCCGGCGATAAGGTGATCTTTTACCTCACCGGGGTCATGGCCTTCGGCGGCACGGCCGAGGTAACTGGGGAGGCATTCTACGCGGAAGACCCAATCTGGTGCAGCAGCAAGGCGGGAGAGGCGTACCCTCACCGGTTCCCAATCCGCATGGAGGTAGCTGCAGAGCCGAACGAGTACGTTCCCGCCGCGGAGCTTGTCGAGCCGATGAGCCACACGAAGAAGTGGCCTGCCCAGCACTGGCGACTCGCCTTTCAGGGCAACGTCCACCGCCTCCCCGCCGAGGACTACGAGCTGATCCGGCAGGCCATCGAGCAACGGGCCGGGGTGCTGGCACGCTAGTGGTATAATCTCCCAACAGGGCCACGGCGCCCGTTCGCGAGGAGGAGGAACAATGGCAACCGAAGAGCAGGTAACAGAAGCACTGAAAAACGTCTACGACCCGGAGATCGGCATCAACATCGTTGACCTCGGGCTCGTCTACGATCTGGAAGTCCAGGACAGCTCCGTCAACGTTGACCTGACCCTCACCTCAATGGGCTGCCCAGCAGGTCCTATGATCGTGCAGCAGATCGAGGAAGAGATCGAGTCCGTCGAAGGCGTGGAGGACGTCAGCGTGAAGATCGTATGGAGTCCCGCCTGGAACCCCTCGATGATGTCCGAGGACGCCAAGATGGAGCTGGGCTACCTGTAGCCCTGGCTTCCACAGGATACTAAAAGCGGAGCGCAATGATGCGCTCCGCTCGTCGTTTAGGCCGCCTCTTACAGCCCCCACACCGGATGCGAACTGTCATGTAACAGTTTTTTCATCTTCGCCTCATTCCGCTCCACCCAACAGCGCCAAGGGTCTATACTCCCCTTGCAACGGCCAGAGCGCAGTACACAAACCACCTACTGCACGGAGTTGACACACGACGAAAGGGGCAAGGCCCGTAGAGACGTTGCACGCAACGTCTCCGCAACCCCCACCCTCTACAGACACTTCCGCGCGGACCGGAAAACGGCGCTCTGGATGCCTCAGCAAGGACAGGAGACCGAGATGGAGCTTACCCGGCTGGACAGCGTACGGCTGCGCACGGAGCGGGAGGAAGAGGAACGTCTCTCCCCGCTCGCGTCGAAGAGCGCCCAGAGCCGGGGCAGGCGGCGCATGGATGAACCTTCAGCGGTGCGCACCGAGTTCGCGCGCGACCGCGACCGCATCCTGCACTCCAAGGCGTTTCGCAGGCTGAAGTACAAGACACAGGTCTTCTTCTCACCTTCCGGCGATCACTACCGCACACGCCTGAGTCACACCCTCGAGGTCGCGCAGATCGCCCGCACCATCTCGCGCGCGCTACGGCTCAACGAGGACCTCACGGAGGCCATCGCTCTGGGCCACGACGTCGGCCACGCGCCGTTCGGCCACGCGGGCGAGCAGGCGCTGGACCAGCTATGCCCAGGTGGGTTCGTCCACAGCCAGCAGAGCCTCCGCGTACTCGATGTCCTGGAGCGCGATGGCCGGGGGCTCAACCTCACGTGGGAGGTGCGCGACGGCATAGCCTACCACTCCAAGCACCAGGAAAGCATCTCGCAACCTCTGATGAACGCCACAAGCACCTTGGAAGGCGCTGTAGTCCGCATCTCGGACGCGGTAGCGTACCTCAATGCCGACATAGACGACGCGATTCGAGCTGGACTCATCACGCTCGACGACGTACCCACCCACGCCCTCGACGCCCTGGGCAGGACGCATAGCCAGCGCATAGACTCCATGGTGAGTGGCATCATCTCCGAGAGCTGGGGCGTCGCTGAGGGCATAGCCGAAGGCGGCATCCGAATGGGACCGGGCCTGCTTGACGCCACGGACGCGCTACGCGACTTCATGTTCCAGCGTGTGTACAAGCACCCGGACGTCGAGCGCGAGGCCGCCAAGGCCCGGATGGTCGTCTCTCAGCTCTACACGTACTTCGACAACCACCCAGACGAGCTGAACGCCGCGATGTCCACCGAGGACGCGGGCAGCGAATGGACGGTGTGCGACTACATCTCCGGGATGACCGACCGATACGCCACATGCATGTTCGAGCGGCTGTTCACCCCTCAGCCCTGGACCTACTAGGAGCCGCCCGTGAGTAACAGCGCGCGCACGATAATAGATGAGATAAAGGAACGGCTCGACATCGTGGACGTGGTCGGATCGCAGGTGCAGTTGCGCCGCGCGGGTCGCAACTTCTCGGGGTTGTGCCCATTCCACGAGGAGAAGACGCCCAGCTTCAGTGTAAACCCGGAGCGCGGCACATACAAGTGCTTCGGATGCGGGAAAGGTGGCGATGTCATCTCCTTTGTGATGGAGACGGAGAAGCTCGATTTCAAGGCCGCCCTGAAGCAGCTCGCCGAGCGCGCAGGGTTGCGGTACGAGGAGCCGAAGCCAAAGCCTGTCGCGGAAGCGTCGGCCCACCAGCGCCTGCTTGAGGTCAACAGGCTGACTGCCCGCTACTACAACCACCTGCTGCTCAACTCGGATACTGCCTCCGAAGCTCGCAAGTACCTCGAAGGCCGCGGCATCCTGCGCCCGACATGGGAGACCTGGATGCTTGGCTACGCGCCGAACTCCTGGGATGCTACGCTGAAGTTCCTCCAGGGCAGGGGGTACACGCCGGAGGAGATACTGACCGCGGGCCTCGTTGTGGAGCGCATAGGCGGTGGACACTACGACCGGTTCCGCGACCGCATCGTCTTTCCCATACGCGAGCGCGAGGGCACCGTCGTTGCGTTCGGCGGCCGTGCCATGGGCGACGCGAAGCCGAAGTACCTGAACAGCCCGGAGTCACCCGTGTTCACAAAGGGCTCACACCTGTACGGCATCGACCTGGCGCAAGCCGCTATCAGGGAGGCGGACCAGGTCGTTGTAGTCGAGGGCTACGTGGACGCGCTGGTGGCCCACGCCGAAGGCTTCCAGAACGTGGTCGCCACGCTCGGCACCGCGATCACGCCAGCCCACGTGAGGGTATTGAGCAAGCTCGCCCGCAACGTCGTGCTCGCGCTCGACGCGGACGCCGCGGGCGACGCGGCGGCGATGCGCGGCTGGGAGGTGCTGCGCGACACGGTCCGCCAGCGGTACATCCCCTTCAAGTCCCGCGGTCGTGTCGTCGGCTCGCAGCGGCAGATGGAGCTTACGGTGCGCATCGCCCGCCTGCCGCGAGGTGAGGACCCGGACACCCTCATCCGCAAGGACCCGGAGCAGTGGCGCACGCTCATAGACGGGGCGCGCAGCGTCGTGGACCACTTCTTCGAGGCAGTGCGCGAGACGGCGGACCTCAGCACGCCCGAGGGCCGGACGCGAGCGGTAGGCGAGCTCGCGCCCATAGTTAGCGACATCGGGAACCCCATCGAGCGAGCGCACTACGAGGCCCGGCTTGCACAGCTAGCTGGTGTGGGGGAGAACGAGATCCACGGGGAGGTGCTCCGCAGCCGCCAGGCCGCCCGCTCCTCGGCCCGTGGCGAGCAGGCGAGCTTCGTCCCGGTAAAGAGCGTCTCTCACGAACAGATGACGCTCGCGCTCCTGCTCAGGTACCCACGACTCCTCGGGCAGGCCCCACCCGACCTGTCCGAGGAGCTGGAGCAATCCGAGCACAGGGAGATTTACCAGGCGATGCAGCGGCTCGGGTCGGAAGGTCTGACAGGCGAGGCGCTTTTGGAAGCGGTGGAGGACGCACTACGGGAGCACGTATTAGGAATAATTGCCCTTGTGGAGTCACAGCCGGAGCTGTTATCAAATGAGCAGCCGCTGGAGCTACAGCGCAGGCTCGGGCTGATTCGTCGCCTGAAGCTGAGAGAGCTCATAAGCCAGCACTCCGCGCTGCTCAAGGAGGCGACGGAGATGGGGGACCAGGCAGGCGTTCGCGCCCTGCTTGAGACGGTCCCCGCGCTCGCGTCGGAGGTGCGCGAGTTCGACCCACCACAAAGCCCGTACTTCAAGGACTCACGACGGTAGTCACAGTTCCGTGAGCGCTTAGAAGACCTAAACCGACGGTGGGACTACTCAACACGAAACTTAGTTGCT
>JADDPP010000414.1 GCA_016781845.1 Rubrobacter sp. | reverse complement strand
CGCCCCAGAACGAATGGCTATGAACATGACAATTGACCCACTAGGGCCTGCCAGTACCCCCACCCTTTGCATTTCCCATCGTCGAGGTAAAACACAATGCTCAGCAGCGCGATTCCCCTACGAGAAGATACGAGCCAAGTGTACCTGGAAATCTACGTGCTCAAGGACTCGCCCGAGTTTCAGACCGGCATCCGGCGGCCAGCAGTCATCCTCTGTCCCGGCGGTGGGTACTTGATGACATCCGACCGCGAGGCCGAGCCAGTTGCACTACGTTTCCTGGCACGCGGGTACCATGTGTTTGTGTTGCGCTACTCGGTACAGACCCGCTTCCCGGAGCCTATGCTGGACCTGGCCCGCGCCATCCTGATGGTGCGAGCCCGTGCTGGTGAGTGGCTGGTCGATCCCGATCAGATCGCCCTCTGCGGCTTCTCGGCCGGTGGGCACCTGGCGGCATCGCTCGGGGTGCTCTGGGACAAGCCATTGCTTTACGAGCCGCTGGGAGTCAGCGCTGAGCAGATCCGTCCCAATGCGCTGATCCTTGGCTACCCGGTGATCGACCTAGAGCTGGTGGCCAACTTCCAGATGACGCGGGAGCCAGAGGGCACGCAGGTGGGGATCAGAGACCATATCCTGTCCACCGTTCTGGGGCCAGATCCCACACCGGAGCTGTGTCAGCAGTATCGCCTGGACCTGCAGGTATCGGCGGCGACGCCGCCGACGTTCATCTGGCACACGGCACAGGATGAGCTTGTCTTTGCGCAGAATGCACTGCGCTTTGCCATTGCCCTGGCCGAGCACCACGTGCCATATGAGCTGCATATCTTCGAGAGCGGCCCTCACGGGTTGTCGCTGGCGGACGAGACCACCGCGGGGGAGCCGCGGATGATCAATCGCGAAAGTCAGGTCTGGATCGATCTGGCGCTGGCCTGGCTGTGGCACCGCCGCGAACAGGACACGTAGGCACGTGACTCCAGTGGCGATGTCTACGTATGATTCTTCCTGCTGGCACCAGTGCTCGGCGGTATGGCCGTGGCGAGCCGTCGCTCTCCGGCAGAGACCAAGCATTAACAGGATCTCAGCCCAGTAGAGTTTGCTTG
>JADDPP010000177.1 GCA_016781845.1 Rubrobacter sp. | reverse complement strand
GAGCGGTGCAGCGATTGACAGGTTGGGCTACAAGAGGGCCAGCATCCTAGCTGACGTCTCGTGTGGTCTCACGACGGCTGCGATCCCGTTGCTACACACGACGGTAGGTCTCCCATTCTGGATGCTGCTACTGCTCGTGATTGGGGGCAGGCTTTTAGATGTATCTGGAGACACCGCGCGCGAGGCTCTGACGGTAGACCTAGCGGGTCTCGCTAGGACCCCCCTGGAGAGGGCATCCTCCATGGTCCAAATAGCTACGTACGTGCCCTATATGGTAGGGCCAGCCATGGCGGGGGCGGTCATCGCGTCAGTAGGTGCTCACCAAGCGTTGTGGTTAGACGCGGCAAGTTTCGCCTTGTCGGCGTCCGTTGTAGCGGCATTAGTCCCCTCGGTCCGAGAACATAAGAGGGAGGCTAAGGCCGGCTACGTGGCGGAGACTATGGAGGGGTTCCGATTCATACTGCGTGAGAAAGTACTGCTATGGCTCACGTTATTCGGAACGGTACTAACCCTGCTCGTCGCCGCACTGCCGAGCGTGCTGCTGCCAGTATACGTAAGGGAGGAGTACGGGAGCGCAGCTGGCTTGGGTATTCTGGTCACAGCGTTCGCAGGAGGACTCGCCGTAGGAACGGGAGTATACGGCGCGCTGGGGAGGAAGATGGGGAGGCGCGCACTACCCGTCCTGGCAGCCGCGGGGATGGGCGCATCGACACTCGCCTTCTCGGCTGGGGCACCCCTGTGGCTAGGTGTGTGCGCGACCTTCCTCGCGGGGATCGGGTACGGACCGTTAGGGCCACTATGGGACACGGTAGCCGGTGAGCGAACGCCCGAAGGGTTGCGCGGCAGAGTATACGGAGTATCTAACACCATAAGCACTGCAGCTGCTCCTATCGGCGCATTGGTCATCGGTTTCGGCCTGGAGATCGTGAGTGGACGCGCCTTGATGGGCGCGATAGGAATCGGGCTGTCGATGCTAGCAGCCGCAACTCTGGTGATGCCCGCGCTCCGCAAGCTCGATGGGACACGGGCGTCGCTGGAGGCACGAGAATCAACTGCAAGCGCGCCTTAGTGGCACCGGAGTGA
>JADDPP010000392.1 GCA_016781845.1 Rubrobacter sp. | reverse complement strand
ATCCACCACGTGAGCACTGGGCTGAGACCCTGGTGATGCATCACCCAACTCCGGGTGTATACTAACGTATTATGCCGAAGAGACTACGTCTGGAAGGGCACCTATCAACGGAGGAACTGGAGCGCCGGTATCGGAAGGCTGGGGATCCTGTGGAGCGCAGCCACTACCAGATCGTGTGGCAGTTGAGCGTGGGGAAGCTGACGCGGGAGGTGGCGGAGGCGACTGGGTACGGGCCGCAATGGATACGGGAGGTGGCGCGGCGCTACAACGAGGGCGGCCCCGAGGCGCTGGGAGATAAGCGCCACCGCAACCCTGGTGGCGCAGACCGAGCGCTGCTCGACGAGGCGGGCAGGGCGGAACTGCGGAGGGCGCTCTCGGGGGATGCGTCGGACGGGGTCGCGTGGACGGGGCGCAAGGTGGCCGAGTGGATCGGCGAGCGGCTCGGTCGGGGGGTGGGCCAGCAGCGTGGGTGGGACTACCTGCGGCGGCTGGGTACACGCCGAAGGTACCGCGCCCGGCGCACGAGCGGACGGACCCCGAGGAGCGGGCGGCGTTCCCAAAAGGCTAGGCGAGCGGGTCGAGGAGATACAGCGGCTGTACCCGCTCGCGCAGGTGCAGGTGTGGGCGCAGGACGAGCACCGGGTGGGCCTGAAGCCGATCCTGCGGCGGGTATGGAGCCCGAAGAGGGTGAGGCCGACCGCCGCGGTCAGGCCCAGGTACGAGTGGCTGTGGGTGTACGGCTTCGTCCATCCCGAGACGGGCAGGACGGAGTGGTTGCTGATGCCGTACGTAGACAAGCAGTCCTACGGCGCGGGGCCGCAGAGGCGAATCGTCCTCGTCGTGGACCAGGCCGGGTGGCACACCGCCAGGCAGTTGCAGATACCCGAGGGGCTGCACCTGGAGTTCCTGCCTGCCTACTGCCCTGAGTTGCAGCCCGCCGAGCGGCTGTGGCCACTGTGCGACGAGGGGCTGGCGAACAAGCTGTTCCGCACCATCGCTGACTTGGAGGAGGCGGTGGCCGACAGGCTCGTGAGGATCAAGGACGACGCCGTCCGCCGGCTCACCAGCTACTACTGGTGGCCGCGCACCACGAGCAATCCGATAGCATTCA
>JADDPP010000064.1 GCA_016781845.1 Rubrobacter sp. | reverse complement strand
CTGAACACACAGCCACAGTGTGAATCGTCCCGATAAATGTGGGCGTTCTGTTCCTGCTAATTGTCGCCACTAGCGGCGCAGCAGCGCCAGGATGTCTGGGTCCCGCTCGGCGGGCTCCCACCTGTGGTAGCCGGTCCGCCCTCGCTGCTTCGCTCGGCCGATACCGGAGGCACCCCGCGACCCGCTACGGCAGTACCGCTCCAGCGCCCGCGGACTGGCGCCGCCCACCACCCGCATCACGGTGAGAACATTCGCCCCTGCTCGCCACAGGTCGCGGATCGCCGTGTGTCGCATGTCGTGCGCAGTGAGCCCTTTGAGACCAGCGTCCTCCGCACGCTCGCGCAGCATCACCCGCACCCCGCTCCCCGTCAGGCGTCTGCCCGCGATGGAACCGCTCTTGATCAGAGGTAGGAAGAGAGGTCCCGGTCCTCCGCCCCTGATCGCAACCCAACCCGCCACAGCATCCGCCGCCTTCGGTCCCAGTAGCACGGTACGCAGTGCGTAGTCGCGCCCTGCCCGCACGCGCAAGCCCGGCGGCTCACAGGTCCAGTCATCGAGCTCCAGAGCCGCCAGCTCATTGGCGCGCATCCCTCCGGCGTACATCGCCGACAGAATCGCCAGGTCCCTGACCCCCGCCGTGGAGCGGTCCCGGGCGTAGGTAGCGAAGAGTGCCGACATCTCTCGGCGGCTCAGCGCGCGCCCCAGGGTATCGGGGTCCGTCGAGGCGTTTGGGACGCGCTCCATCTCGCCGCAGCGCGCATAGCCGATGATGCCGAGGTCCCGAGCTGTCCTCGCGACTCCCCGGATCGCCGCGAGCGTCACGTTGACGGTGCCCGGCGCTACGCCTCCCTCCAGCAGTCCATCACGGATGCCAATGAGGCGATCGGGGTCCAGCTCGTGCCGTAGTAGGGTTGGTTCGGGCCAGTACGATCCTATCTGGACCAAGTCCTGGACAATGACGCTCTACACGCGTTGTCCGTCAGGGACACATAGATTCAAAACCATTCTCAGGATCTTCGCCCAGGGACAGTGCTGCTCATCTAAACTGACAATCACGGTCTTGGCCCAGTTCGGATCGTGCACGTCAATAACGGCAGTGCAACGGGGTTGGACCGAAGCATCATTGCGGTTGCAGATAAGCAGGCCGATCATGGGGCTGAGACGCTGCTGACGTACTATCGGACAGTGAGGGCGGTCTAGTTATCGGGGAAGTGATGCTGGGAAAAGGCTCTGGCGGACCGGTAGGTGAACCGGCGATCGCGATCGCGTCTCGTCGTATCAACTCACCGCCGTATCGTACCGCCAGCCCCTTCCATTCGATCTGGGTTTCGCGATTCTACCGCCCATCCGGATGCAACAATACCAGTTTCTGACATAAACCTGACAATCCAGTCAGAATTCCGCCTATGTGCTTTGATTTCAAGGCAGGGCACTTTATTCTATCATCACTGCGTTGAGGATACGCGCTCGGTGACGCTTCGCAGAGTCACGTCCCGGACGGATGTGCGACGTAACGAAGGAGGTGCATCCGACATCCTTCTCGGCTATCACAGGTTCCATCCACCCCATACCCTGTCGTCCTTATGTACGGATAGGGAGCAACCCGAAGGAGGCTACATTGCACAGGAAGATATGGTTTTTTGTCATGCTCATGCTCGCGACCGTCCTGACTGCGGGCATGGCCCTCGCAGCCGCATTGGACGGTAGCGATGGCGTGGTTGATTCCGGAGCCGAGGTGCACGGTAAACTGCACCACCAACACGGCGGACACGATGGCCATCTGCCAGCGACGAGCGAGAACGTCAAGGTCATCGGCAAGATGAACATCAATCAGGACTTCGAGGGGCGCGTCTCGGATGTCGGCGTCTTCGGTGACTATGCATACCTGGGCGCGTTCAACGAGAAGGACTGCCAGAAGGGTGGGGTGTACGTCTTCGACATCTCCAAGCCCTCCGCGCCGAAGCAGATCAATTTCATCCGCGCCGCGAACAACACGTACGTCGGCGAGGGCGTGCAGGTGATCCACATCGAGACCTCCGCCTACAGCGGCGACGTGCTCCTGCAGAACAACGAGATCTGCGGCACGACGAAGACAGGTGCGAAGGGTGGTTTCTCCCTCATAGACGTGACAAACCCGAAGGTGCACAAGTACCTCGCAGAGGGCGTCGGCGACTTCCAGCCAGCGGGCCGTAATGGGGCGAGTGTCGCGCACACGGTTCATAGCGTCTTTGGCTGGCAGGCCGGTGACAAGGCGTACGCGGTCACGACCGACAACGAGGACGCCAAGGATGTCGACATTTTCGATATCTCAGACCCGCGCGCGCCTACGCTGGTCAGGGAGTACGACCTGAACACCGAGTTCCCGCAGATTGTGCAGGCGGACCTAGGCAAGGGTTCGTCATTTCTTCACGACATGGTGGTCAAGGAGATTGATGGCCGGCAAGTTATGCTGCTCTCGTACTGGGACGGCGGGTACGTCAAGCTCGACGTGACGGAGCCGCGGAGCGCGACGTACATTGCGGACAGCGATTTCACGAATCCCGACTCGGAGGCCCTGGAGTACGGCCTCAACGTGAAGCCCGAGGGTAACGGCCACCAGGCGGAGTTCTCGAAGGACAACGACTACATCGTCGCCGCGGACGAGGACTTCAGCCCGTACAGCGTTGTGGCGAGGAACACCACGGATAGCACTGAGTTCGCCGCCACCCAGGGTAGCGACACCCCCGCGATCAACCCCCAGAGGTCCTTGTCGGGTCAGACGAAGTTCTTTGGTCGGGCCTGCAACGGCGACACCAGCGCTGGGGCCGGTGATGGCACCCAAATCGCCGTGGTTGAGCGTGGGCTCTGCACCTTCACGGAGAAGGTGGCGAACGTCGAGGCCGCCGGCGGCTACAAGGGCGTCATTGTGTTCAACCTTGAGAGTTCCGCCGGATGCACAGGACTGCTCAACATGAGCGTGGCGGGGAACATACCTGCGCTATTCGTTGGCCGCGACATCGGCTTCGGCTTTTTCGACACTACGTACGACGATGCTGCCTGCCTCGACGGCACCCCGCAGCAGGCACCTATCGCCATCGGGGCGATCGGCGACTCGGTGGAGGTCGAGGCCGTCTTCGATGGGTGGGGCTACGTTCACCTGTACAGGAATGGGACGGGCAAGCTGACCGAACTTGATACGTACGCAATTCCTGAGGCCTTTGATCCGAGCAAGGCATCTGGCTCCGGTGACCTCTCGGTGCATGAGGTGGCTATGTCCGCCAAGCGCAATGACCTCGCGTATTTCTCATACTACGCAGGCGGCTTCCGAGTAGCGAAGATCCAGAACGACAAGCTTGTCGAGGTTGGTCGCTTCATCGACCAGGACGGCAGCAACTTCTGGGGTGTCCAGCTCTGGGAGAAGGACGGCAAGGAGTACGTCCTCGGCAGCGACCGAGACTATGGCGTCTATATCTTCGAGTACACTGGCCCCTAATCCTCGCGAGCCATCCTTGGGGGCGATCCGAACGGGGTCGCCCCCAATCTGCCTTTGCAGCCCGTTACTTCACCAGGAGTTCAGCCCGTCCTCCGCTGCACCCAGCTGGCCCGGTACTTGACTGATCGGGATGGGGTACAAATGACGCGTGGAAAGGGCGATCATTGAGGGTGCTGTTGAGCCTATGGGTGGGGCGCGCAGTCAGCCGTACGAGCTCGCAACGCCGATGCGTGAGTGCGTAGTGGGGCACTAGCCAGGAGCACCGGGCGTCGATGCCGAATACTCCGTGTCTGACCGCTCACCGCCGGGCGGTCTACTTCTATGTCATAGCCTCAAACTGGATCCCGACTTGGGCTCTGGTACGCAGCCCTCTCGCTGCTTAGGACATCAGCCAGCGTCAGTGCCCCCTTGCAGAGCAGTCCGTGGCGCATCCCGTCCACGACCTGTAACTTCGCCTTGCGCGGATCGTCCTGCTCCATCGGACCACTCCCCACGAGTGTAGCTCAGGAAGTCCTGTCAGTTCAGATGCACAGGGCCGACCTCCTGATTCTCTTTGTCAATTTTTATCACGAGTTTGACGGGAGAGACCACTATGGCCCGTGGCGCACGATTACCTGTTGAGGCACGCTTACTAAGCTTTGAAAGGCTACACGGCAAGCCCTCCTGGAGGAAACCGGCAAATGAGAGACGGCGTACAGACGGTATCTCCTGTGAGGTTCGATGAGGATCTACGACTGCGTATTGCAACTACGCTGGGAGTTCAAGAAGGGATGCCGAACGC
>JADDPP010000269.1 GCA_016781845.1 Rubrobacter sp. | reverse complement strand
GTCTTGACTCGTCCGTAGCCGTCGTGTTATCTTGGCATCCGGCACGCAGATGCAGTAGCGAAGCATATCAGACTCGGGGGAGAAATGAGGCGGTAGTATGGCAAGCGTGACTCCGCGGCCGGGGAACACCACGGGCGTGAGCCTGCTGGTACGTTGCCCTGTGCCTCGCACGGTAGTCGCCCATACCCATACTGCGCCCCTCCCCTACAGAGACCCGACATAACCCGCTAACAACCACCACACAAGACTCTTCAGGCCGTGGGCGACAGATGGGATCGCTCTCGGCCTTTTTGTTTGTCCTCGCACCCCAGCTACGGAAGGGTCCTATGAACCTCGCGCAAAGACAGTACACCGATATGCTGGTGAAGTACCTGCGGCCACAGCGCCTGCGGCTCGTTGCGCTCGCGTTGCTGCTGCTGCTCAACCCACAGTTAGTGCGCCGCTTCATTGACACGGCAACCCAGGGCGGCAGCGTCGCCGCATTGCTTTCCATTGCTGCGCTCTTCATAGCGGTTGCCCTCGCGGGGCAAGTGCTCGCAGTCTGCGCGACGTACGTGGGCGAATGGGTCGGGTGGACGGCGACGAACGTACTGCGGGCCGACCTTGCCGAGCACTGCCTGGAGCTCGACATGACGTTTCACAACGAGCGCACCCCTGGCGAGCTCATCGAGCGCATTGACGGGGACGTAAACACGCTCTCCAACTTCTTCTCGCGCTTCGTGGTCCTCGTGCTGGGCAGCTCTCTGCTGCTGGTCGGCGTGCTGGTTCTCCTGTTCATGGAGGACTGGCGGGTGGGCCTGGCGCTGACGCTGTTCACCATGCTTTCGCTCTTCGTGCTTCGGCGCGTTCGGGATGTCGCCGTGCCGCACCTGACCGCGGAGCGGCAGGCGAGCGCGGAGCTGTACGGGTTTCTGGAGGAGCGGCTGGCGGGGATGGGCGACCTGCGCGCGAGCGGCGCGGGCGCGTACGTGATGCGCCGGTTCCACCACTACATGCGCAATCTGTTCATGAAAGGGCGCAGGGCCGGGATGATGAGCACGGTGGTGTGGGTCGCCACGAACACGCTCTTCACCTTTGGCTACGGCCTCGCCTTCGCCCTCGGCATCATCTTCTACAGGAGAGGCATGATGACCATCGGCACGGTCTATCTCATCTGGGACTATACCTACCTGCTGCGCCGCCCAATAGAGGAGTTGACGAACCAGCTGCAGGACCTCCAGAAGGCCACCGCAAGCATAGGCCGCGTCCGCGAGCTGTACAACATCCAGAGTAGCCTGAAGGACGGACCGGGAGAGCCATTACCCGCGGGCGCGCCTTCGGTCGAGTTCCGCGAGGTCTCGTTCGGGTACGGCCACGACGAGTTGGTGCTCCGCGACCTCTCCTTCCGGCTTGAGCCGGGCGAGGTTCTGGGCCTGCTGGGGCGAACCGGCAGCGGAAAGAGCACCGTTGCGAGGCTGCTGTTCCGCCTGTACGACCCGGCCGAGGGTGAGGTCCGCCTGGGCGGTGTAGATATACGCCGCGCGCGCCTGGCTGACCTGCGAGGGAGGGTTGGGATGGTGACGCAGCAGGTCCAGCTCTTCCAGGGCACGGTGCGCGATAACCTCACACTCTTCGACCCGGAAATCCCCGACCAGCGCATTCTGAATGTGCTGCAGGAGGTCGGGCTCTCGCAATGGCTGCGCTCGCTGCCAGAAGGACTGGATACAAAGCTGTCCCCGGGCGGCGCCGGACTCTCCGCGGGCGAGGCACAGCTCGTGGCCTTCGCTCGCGTGTTCCTGCGCGAGCCCAGCCTGGTCATCCTGGACGAAGCGTCCTCCCGCCTGGACCCCGCGACGGAGCAGCTTATCGAGCGGGCCGTGGACAGGCTGCTCGATGGGCGCACGGGCATTATCATCGCCCATCGGCTCGCAACTGTGGAGCGGGCGGACTACATCCTGGTGCTGGAGGGAGGCCGCGTGCTGGAGCACGGCAGGCGAGAGCAACTGGCGGCGGACCCGGACTCGCACTACTCTTCGCTTCTGCGTAGCGCAGGGATGCGTGGGACTGATGCTGTCCTCGCTGATGACGGTCTGGAGGTGCTGGCGTGACTGGTAAGCAAGGTCGGCTCCAGCCCGCTGGGCGCGGCCCTCAGCCCCCCCTCACAACATGGCGGGTGCTCTGGAAACTGACGCGCTTCCGCAGGGGGCTGTATCCGCTGAACATTCTGCTGTGGACGGTCTGGTACTCTATCCCGCTCGCGACGGGACTCATCGCGCGCGAGTTCTTCGACGCGCTCTCGAACGAGGCGCAGGCGGGTCTCAACGCCTGGTCGCTCGTCGCGCTGATGGTGGGGTCGGGACTGGCGTACGTGCTGGTGTTCATCAGCAGCCTCTGGGCATTTATGACCTGGTGGGGAACCACGGAGGCCCTGATCAAGAAGAACCTGCTCCATGCGGTGCTGCACCTCCGCGCGGCGCTATCGCTTCCCGACTCCCCTGGAGAGGCGGTGAGCCGGTTCAGAGATGACGTGAATGCGCTGCTGGAAACGCTGGACGGCTGGCTGGACATGCTCGGCCAGGGCACGTTCGCTCTCGTGGCGCTGGGGCTGATGCTGAGCATCAACCCGCTCATCACGGTCGTCGTCTTCGTGCCCGTGCTTCTCGCGGTCGGCGGAGCCAACCTGATGGGCACACGCATCCAGAAGCGACGCGCCGCGAGCCGGGAGGCTACGGGCCAGGTCACCGGCTTCATCGGGGAGGTGTTCGGCTCGGTACAGGCGGTGAAGGTGGCCTCCGCCGCGCCGCACGTGATGGCGCACTTCCGCAAGCTCAACGACGCGCGGGGGAGGGCCGCGCTTCGCGACAGCCTGCTGACCCAGGTTCTCGACTCGGTGAACTACAACACAGTACACGTCGCGACCGGACTGATGCTGCTGCTCGCGGCCCAGGCGATGAGGACGGGCAGCTTTACGGTAGGCGACTTCGCGCTCTTCGCGACGTACCTCGGTGGCGTGACCAGCTTCCCCCGCTGGATTGGGCGGGCTGTGGTGCGCTACAAGCAGTCGAGCGTGTCCATCGGACGGATGCACAGGTTGACGGACCACACGTCCCCGCTGCAGCTTGCCGCCCACGGCCCTGTGTACCTGAGCGGCGCATTCCCGGAGGTGCCGGTTCCAGTCAAGACAGCGGCGCACCGCCTGGAGTGCCTGGAGGTGAAGGGGCTCACGTACCGGTACGCGGAGGGCGGGCGGGGTATCGAGGATGTCAATCTGACGCTGCCGCGCGGGTCGTTCACGGTCGTCACTGGTCGTATTGGGGCTGGCAAGACCACCCTGCTGCAGACACTTCTTGGGTTGCTGCCGATGCAGGCCGGCGAGATTCGCTGGAACGGACAGCCGATTGAGGAGCCGGGAAGCTTCTTCGTGCCGCCGAGGACAGCTTACACCGGGCAGTCCCCGCGGCTGTTCAGCGAGAGTTTGCGGGAGAACATCCTCATGGGGGTGCCGGAGGACCCGCGCGCCCTGGAACTGGCGCTGCATACGGCGGTGATGG
Organism: Rubrobacter sp.; assembly: GCA_016781845.1. Taxonomy (GTDB): domain Bacteria; phylum Chloroflexota; class Chloroflexia; order Thermobaculales; family Thermobaculaceae; genus JADDPP01. The sequence continues at coordinate 731 of JADDPP010000269.1, read as the reverse complement.
AGCGCGACATAAAGGAGCTGGAGCACGGGCTAGACACCGTCATTGGGCCGAAGGGCGTGAAGCTCTCGGGCGGGCAGGCCCACCAAGCCGCCGCCGCGCGGATGCTCGTGCGCGACGCGGAGCTGCTGGTGTTCGACGACCTCTCGAGCGCCCTGGACGTGGAGACGGAGCGGGTGCTTTGGGAGCGCGTGTTCGCCCGGCGGGAGCTAACGTGTCTTGTGGTGTCGCACCGCCGCGCCGTCCTGCGCCGTGCGGACCACATCGTCGTGCTTCGGGACGGCAGGGTAGAAGCGGAAGGCACTCTGTCGGAGGTGTTGCGCGCGAGCGAGGAGATGCGCCTGCTGTGGCGCGATGAGGACGAGGTGGACGCGCAGCGTACCGACTACTCCCTGTCGGAGTAGAGCTTATGCAGGACCACGGAGGCACGGCGCGCCTTGCTCCGCCGGTGGCGCCTGTTCCTCTCTCCATTCTTATCATAGCGCAAGCGTCAAGCTAAACGTATCGGCCGAATGGTGGATTTATTCTCCCGGCTGCTGGGTTATTCTCGCTCTGAGTCTCAACCGCAGCTAAAGGAGAGAGCTACCAATGACTCACGCCCAGCAAGCGCACACTCTACATTCAGGCATCGTCACAACGCCCCCTGACACTTCTGAGGCGCGCAGGCGTAGCTATGCAAAGATACCTACCGCGCTTGAGATGCCGAATCTGATACAGGTACAGCTTGACTCGTT
>JADDPP010000146.1 GCA_016781845.1 Rubrobacter sp. | reverse complement strand
AGGCGGGTCCGTTTCTATTACGACCACAAGACGCACTACATAGCGGATAACGTCCGCAACGCCATATACACCGTGCCCGGCAGTTTCGGTCCGAGGATCGGCTGCGGGGAGTGGGCGCCCGACTGCCTCGGTTCACTTATGAGCGACACCGATGGCGACGGAGTCCACACCTTTGTGACGGATGATATTCCCGCTGGCGCCTACGAGTTCAAGGTAGCCACGAACGAGAGCTGGAACAATCCGAACTACGGTGCGGGCGGCGGTGCGGACAACGTGAAGTTCACAGTGTCCGGCGACGGCGCCACCGTCACCTTCAGCTTCGACACCGCCAGCAGGATTCCTGGTGTCAAGGTCGTGGGCGGAGCGCCCACCGGACCAGGACAGGACGGAGACATTTTCTGGGACGGCCTGGGGCACGATAGCCGCGACGCGCTGTACCGCGTGCCAGGCGGGGCGGTGACGCAGAACAGCAACCTGCTCCTGCGCTTCCGCACGTTCCACAACGATGCCACGAGTGTCACTCTGCGCACGTACCACACCGGCGTGAACGCCGAGCGGCTGTACGACATGAAGCGCGTTGCAACCGACGTGCCCTGCTACGACCCGTCGCTGAAGTTCGGCTGTGACTTCTGGCAGGCGGAGGTGGACGCGGGTCAGACCGGTATCATCTATTACCGCTTCATCGTCAAGGATGGTGCGAAGACCGTGTACTACGAGGACGACAGCGATGTTCGCGACGGCGGCTGGGGCAAGGCGTTCAACGAGTCTCCGGACTGGGGCTGGGTCCTAACGGTGTACGACTCCGACTTCAAGTCCCCGATCAAGTGGATGAAGGAAGGGGTGGTCTACCAAATCTTCCCCGACCGCTTCCGCAACGAGGACCCCTCCAACGACCCGACTCCAGCAAAGGAGTCTGAACCCCAGTTGATGCGCCCCGTCGGCGACAACGACGGGTCCGAGCGCACGATCTTCTCTCGACTCAGCAGCGACCCGCGCTACGCCTATCCACATGGCGACCCCGGTGGCGCGGCCCAGCCTGAGTGGGATCAGATAGTACGCATGCGGTGGGGAGATCTGCCCGAGGGCTACTGCCGCAACTACCAGAACGTGGTGTGCCCT
>JADDPP010000108.1 GCA_016781845.1 Rubrobacter sp. | reverse complement strand
GTCCACAGACCACGTGCCAGTGTCCCGAAACAGGTTGTACTGCACAGTATGGTTGACAGGGTATCTTGAAGGCGTTCCCTGCGTCGCGCGGTAGGTAATGGTGGCGTTACTGAGAAGGTTGTGGTCAACTACGCCGGCGGTCGCAGCCGTATTGAACGTAATGTCGCGCATCCGCACCTCGAAACCGGACAGCCGGATATTCGGGCCGCTGAACTCGAGCCGTCCTGTGTTGGGGCCAGAGACCCATACGTAGTAATTGTTCGGATTGAGGTTGCCCGGCATTCGGACATAGATATCCGAGCCAAATGAAGCGAAGCCGTAGTTATACGTCTTGTTCCTGTAGAGAACCTCGGCCCAGCCTGCCGGAGTCCCCATAGTGTAGCTACCGTACGTGCCACTCTTACGGTCCCAGTGAGCGACCCGCTTCGGTAGAGCGTTACGGCTGGCGGCGAAGCTCACGCGCCCTGCGCTGTTGACTGGACTGCCAGCCCACTTCCACACCGTGTACACTCCGCCCGTCGCAGGGCCCGTAAGCTTGACTGCCCTCCAGGGAGCCGGGTAGCCTCCACCCGTCGCGCCGCTGGGGACGGAGTAAGTATCGGGCGCGATCACACTGTGGCTGCCCGCGTTGATCGGCCTGCGGTAGTTGTCCACCGCCGGGTACTGGGCTACAAGAGTGACAGCCGTCGTACGCTGCACTGTCGGAGGAGCGTAGAAGCCAGGCCCGACCTGCACGACGGCTCCGGCCGGGGCGCTGGAAAGCGCCTTCGTAAGCGTCCTCCAGGCCGAAGTAGCGCTCGTGCCACTGTTGGCATCGTTGCCCCTGATACTGACGTAGTGGGTGCGCGTGAGCGTGCTCGCCGCGCGGATGTTATTGGCACGAGTGGTGATAGAGCCGACTACGACGCCAGTGCCGGACACACCATTCGGATCGCTGACCCTGACACGCACATCGTAGCGAGTGCCGGCGTTGAGAAGTAGCGCTGAGCCGTAAAAGGCGCGCCCAGGCGTGGTCGAGCCATCGTTCGTACGCCACAGTGGCAAGCCTCTCCGCCAGTAGGTATCGGCCCTTCTCTTGAACTCCAGGGTAGCCGAAGCATTGGCGTTGTCATCTCC
>JADDPP010000369.1 GCA_016781845.1 Rubrobacter sp. | reverse complement strand
GCCAGATGGCGGTCGGCTACCGCCAGGGGTCGCGCTACGGATGCCGCTCGCGCACCAAGACGCGTGGAGGGAAGGCCTGCCTGCAGATCCCCGGAGGCCCGATCGAGAGCGTGGTGGTGGATGCGTTCTTCTCGGCGCTAGCTCCGGCTGAGCTGGCCGTGCTCGAGGATGTGCTGGCGGCCCAGGAGGCCGACCACGCCCGCCTCGTGCAGCAGCACGCGGACCAGGTTACGCGCGCCGAGTACGAGGCCCGGCTGGCGCAGCGGCGGTATCAGGGCGTGGACCCCGACAACCGGCTCGTCGCGGCTGATCTGGAACGGCAGTGGGAGCTGGCGCTGCGGGCGGTGGCCGAGGCACGGGAGGCGGTCGAACGGGTCGCCACCACGCCTCAAGTTTCTGCGCTCGATCCGCAACTCCGCGCTCAACTGGAGAACCTCGGGCCTCAGCTACCCGCGCTGTGGGCAGCGGGGCGATTCACACCCGCCCAGCAAAAGGAGCTACTCCGGAGCCTGATACGGCGGGTGATCGTGGCACGCGAGTCGCCGGGGACACTCTGCGTCCGGGTGGTGTGGGTCAGTGGTGCTGTCTCGCCCCTCGCCATCTCGGCTTCCGTGCGGCAGAACGATGCGCTGCCGGGTTATGATCGCTTGGCGACGCGCGTACTGGAGCTTGCGGCCGACGGAGTTACAGACCGCTGCATTGCGGAGCAAGTGACGTCGGAAGGGTTCAGGTCAGCGCGACTGCCCCGCATCCCCGTTGACCTCGTGCGCAGGATCCGACGCACCTCGGGAGGGGAATCACCCTCGGTCACATACCGCAATCAGGAGAGGATCGACGGCCGGTGGACTGTCACAGGTCTGGTGCGATTGCTCGCTGTATCGCGCGAGTGGGTCCTTGTGCGCATCCGAAAGGGCGCTGTACCCGCGGTTCGGCATCCGGTCACAGGGCACTACCTTATCGACGACGATCCGGTAGTGCTCGAACGGTTGAAGACGGAAGCGCTGTTGGCAGCACACGGATGACATCAGTTGGCAGCACCGTCAGT
>JADDPP010000171.1 GCA_016781845.1 Rubrobacter sp. | reverse complement strand
CTGTTATCAGGGGGAAGGGGACAAAGAAGAGCCCGCTGACCTTGAGTGATCAGCGGGCATGCCATTCTCCCTCCGTTCGACGGGGCTTCAGCGCGCGGACGCTTCGGCGTCCACCTCCTGGCGCAGCCGCTCTTTCAGCCACATCCGGGCCAGTGTCGATGGCCCAACCCCCTTGGTTTTGGCTTGGCGGGCCAGTGCCTCGTGGTCGGTGCGATCGAGTCGTACGGTCAACCGGTCAGAGAGATCAGACCCGAGGGTGACCTCCGCTGGTGTGCAGCCGCAGGCTCGCTGTCGTGGTCGCCACGGTCGGTCCCGCCTCTTCACCGCTCACAATATACTCACAATATAGTCCGCCGCGGCGTATCCCCATCCATAGGCGGAGCTGACTTCGTACCACGCCACCCCGCTGCCGTAGACAGGACCGCTCACAATGTCGACCGCCGTCCCTGTCGGCATGGAGGTGTAGATCGTGGCGCTGGTGCTGGGCGCTGATCGCAAACGGAGCGGGCCGTCAGCGACGTACGCGCCATTCACAGGCGACGGTGGCGGCAGTAGGTTCGGTGCGGGCGCTGCTGTGTTGGCGTTCCCAAAGTGCAGGGTCCAAACACCCCAATAATAATTCCCCGAGACAGGACCGCCGATCCCGACTTCCGTGTAGGTTGCCGAGAGCATGTTCTCGCGGTGCGGAGCGGAGGACCACCAGCTCCAGAAGGCGTCGTCCGCGGTCGCCTCACTCCAGAGGATGTTCTCGCCCCAGCCTGGGGCGTTGGGCGGGTACCCGTAGCGCTGCTTGAGCATCTCAGGCGTGACACCTGACGGCGAGATGTGGGCGAAGTAGCCGTTGGAGGCCATGTCCTCGCTCTTCGCCTGCGCAGACGCGTTGAGAAGCGGAGACATCCGAAGCGGGGCGACCCCGTAGGCCGCGCGCTTCTCGTTGATAAGTTGGAGGAGACGGTCCTGCCCCGCAGTGGCCGAGGCGTCCTGGGCGTCACCAAGAAGAAGGAAGGCAAGAACGAACGTGACGGCCAGTGCCGCCTTGAGGATCATGCGCGTCATCGGCGCTCTCCTTTCTAGGACGCGAGGGCCAGCGGCACCTCCGTCCACAGCGGCTCGGGCTGTGCAGCCTC
>JADDPP010000310.1 GCA_016781845.1 Rubrobacter sp. | reverse complement strand
CAGGTACGGCGCGGGGATGAACTCGTGATAGCGCAGCACGGCCACAGAGGCACCCGTCATCTCGTGATACGCGCGGCACAACTCCTCCCCGATGACCTTTGTAACAGAGTACACTGAGCCCCAGCTATACGCCATCGAGGACGCGAACACCACCGCCCCTACACCCTCGGCTCGGCACGCTTGGAGCACGTTGAATGTGCCGTCAACGTTCACGGCGAAGATCGTGGCGTCGCTCACTGGCGGGCGATGGGCGCTGTGCCAGGCTGCCAAGTGAATGACGGCATCCGCCCCCTCAACGGCTCGTTGCACGTCTGTTGGTGTCCGCGTGTCGCAGCGCACGAACTCCCCAAGCGACGCACTATCGGACGCGGGCGCGACCATATCCGCCATACGCACTTCGAAGCCCGCCTCCGCGACGAGCCGGCTCACGGCCTGCCCCGCATTGCCCCCCGCGCCCGTGACCACTACCCTCATCCCGATCTCCTTGTCCCGTTCTCCTACCTAGCCGCTATCGGAGGCCGACAGGCGACCCGCGGTTTCAGCCTGTATGATTGCGCACCCGAATCTCATCCGCATTGTACGCCCGCACCAGTACCTCGCTCGCCTCGACGGGAACAGAGATAACCCGCCTTCCGCCGGGCGCCATATCGAAGTAGTTGTCGCCGAACAGCGCGCCGGTGATGCCCGGCGCCTCCAGCACTACCTGCCGGGCGAAGGTGTCGGTGACCAACTCGATGCCGCCTGCCGTAGCACGCGCCTCCAATCGCGCCCGCGGCAAATGCAGGTGGCGCTCACTCATCGGCAGGTACATCGCCTCCTCGCCCAGAAAGGATGCGTGCAGCAGCTCGCGCCGCACGGCGAGCCGCCCTAGGCCGAGCGTATCCAGGCATCGCCGCGACTCGCCCGCTTCGAGCGTGACATCCGCCCCTAGCTCCCCGTGCACGCCCCCCTCCAGGGATATCCTCCGGACAATTAGCCTCCCCGACACTCTCTGCATGGAGTCATTCACCACCCAGACGGTGAGCTCGTCCGCCGTGCGCTCGAAGCACACAAGCACGGGCGAGAACGCTCTGCGCAGGAAGTAGTAGGCG
>JADDPP010000480.1 GCA_016781845.1 Rubrobacter sp. | reverse complement strand
ATGATGCAACGACTCCCCCTCCATCAAGATTCATTATGATGCAATGCGCGGGGTTGCCGGAGCTACTGACGGGTGGGTATGCTTAAGATAGAGGGACGGGGCGCCGGGTTTCCCTGCGAAGTGCGCCGCCCGTCCTGGATGCTTAGTGGAGAACGTTATGTCGTCTCACGCCACCACTTCCCGTGCCTCGCGCGCACCAAGGAGGATAATTCTATATCTCTCCGCCCTGTTGTTCCTCGTCGTTCTTGCGCTGACGGCGCTCACATGGCTGTACGTCCCTCCGGCGACTCGTGGTGGTCAGGCTACTGGCGCGCCAGCGGAACTGAAGGTGGGCGCCCCCGCGCCGGAGTTTCAGCTCAAGACGCTCGACGGAAACACCCTCTCACTATCCAGCTTTAGAGGACAGCCTCTCTGGCTGAACTTCTGGTCCACGACCTGCGGCCCCTGCAAGGAGGAGATGCCGGACATCGTCGCGGTGAGCAGGGAAGCGCGCGAGCGCGGAGTGAGGCTACTAGCGGTTGACGTGGGCGAGAACCCCGCGATCGTGAGGAAGTATCTCGCGCATACTGGATACTCCGTGCTGCCCGTAGCGGTCGACGAGAAGTACGAGGTGGCCGCGGCGTACAACGTCTACTACATGCCCATGCACGTCTTCATTGACTCTAAAGGCATCATTCGGCGTGTCGAGGCGAGCAAGCTCTCGGCCGCGCAGATGCGGGACGCTACCGGAGACCTTCGCTAGGTTAACCAGGCGGCAGCCTGCTCCAGTGTGTTAGTTACGAGCTTGAACCTGTCACCGTGGACGAGATGAAGTGCCCGTGACTCCGATCACGCATTCATCGCAAGCGATGGCTGACAAGCGCTCACTGCCTGCAGCTGCAGCAACGGCCCCGGCATCACTATAGATAACACGCAGGCGACCTGTTGTTCGTACTGCTCGTCAGTGAACCCCTGACTACGACGGCGGCGCCAGCATGTAGGCATCGGGCCTCATCACCTAATGCTCCACACGTATGTGCGGTCGGCATGACAGGACAATATGGTGGCGGCGCTCGTTGTCCTCTCCGTGGCGTAGTTGCGGCCCTCCAAGCTACCCGTCGCCACGGTATTCGTGTGACGGTGGGGG
>JADDPP010000331.1 GCA_016781845.1 Rubrobacter sp. | reverse complement strand
CGGATGGCGGCCAGTCCAGCGCGAGCCACAACACCATCAGCACTGCCGTCAGTGCCCAGCACCCCAGCCCGCGCTCCACACTTCTGAGGTCCGGACGGCGCGCTCGCTTCTCACGAGCGGACCCGACCCCGTCCTCTGTGCCGTACAGGGTATCCAATGCGTCGTCAATGTCATACCGCTGGGCCAAATGGACAGCCACGGCGTAACTACTCCAAAGAACTCCAGTTCCACTCGAGAAGCTATAAGGCAAGTATCGTGCCGCCTGCGATCGGCGGATAGCAGGGGACCGAGGCTACCTACCTCACTATACGGCTGACGAGTGTGATTGTGGTCGTGGCCGGGTTAACATCTCGTAAAGATTCCAGGATGAAGCACACTCGTACAGCTACCCGTTACCTTCGTCTGTCCGCAGCCCACCACAGGTACTGTAGACCGTATAATGGCTGCTGCCGCAAGGGATGGAGCATCGTCGGACGAAGACAGGAGGCGCGGTGAGAGTAGCGTTTCAGGGTGAGCCGGGGGCGTACAGCGAGCAGGCGCTGCTGGAGGCCGTGCCGGGCGCGGAGAGCCTGCCCGCTCCGCTCCTGCGCGATGTGTTCGAGCTGCTGGCCCACGGTCGCGCGGAGCTCGCCGTTGTGCCGTGTGAGAACTCACAGGCAGGCAGCATAAACGAAACGTACGACCTACTGCTGGAGTACGCGGACACCCTGTGTATCCGCGGCGAGCACGAGCTTCGGGTGCGCCACTGCCTGCTCGCTCCAACTGACACCCCTATAGATGCCGTGCGCCGTGCCTACTCCCACCCACAGGCGCTGGCGCAGACCGCCAACTGGCTGCGAGGCAGAGACATCCAGCCGGTCGCGTACCACGACACCGCAGGCGCGGCGCGATGGGTGGCCGCCGGCGCCGGGGACCCAGGCGCCGCGGCGGTGGCCTCAAAGAGGGCCGCGGACGTGTACGGTCTGCAGGTGCTTGCCGAGGGCATCGAGGACAACCCCACCAACCGCACGCGATTCCTCGTCGTAGGTCATGAGCCAGCCGTGCCGGACGCCGTCGAGGGTAAAACATCGCTCGTCTTTTCCACTCAAAACCGTCCGGGCGCCCTGTACAACGCGCTCGGATGCCTTGCCGCGGAACAGGTGAATCTGCTCAAGCTGGAGTCGCGGCCCTCGCGCGGGGAAGGCTGGGAGTACGTCTTTTACGTTGACTGCTCCGGCTGGGCCACCGACCCCGCCCTCGCCGCCGCGCTGGAAGCCCTCACCCACGAGACCGGCTGGGTGCGCGTGCTCGGCTCGTACCCCCGCTCGGTGTGACACCTCAGTCTGCGTTGTCGGACGCCCGGTCGCTGGAAGCGGTTATAAAGGCAGACAGGGACGTGCTAGGCGACCACGTGCCCGCTAGTAGCCGGGCTGCGAGCGGTAGCCATACCCAGCAGGCAGAGCCACAGAGCGCAGGTGGGAGAAGAACACGTTGGGCCTGAAGGTGATGTCGTTCAATATCCGGGGGTCAACTTACAAGGAGGATGGCGCGAACCAGTGGAAGTACCGCGCGGGGCTGAATGTCTGGACCATCGAGCGGCACGGTCCCGACCTTGTTGGCTTTCAGGAGTTGCAGAGAGGAAACCTGCGCACGTACCAGGAGGAGATGCCCCGGTACAACTACCCTGCCATCTTCTGGAAGCCGTCCAAGCTGCAACTGCTGGAGTGGGGAGGCTTCTGGCTGAACCCCACCCTCGACCGCCCTGTTCCCGGCTGGGACGCGGTGCTGGTCCGCTCCGCGAACTGGGCGAGGTTCGGAAGCGTAGGCGACGGTGCGACCTTCCTGCACCTGAACACCCATCTCGACCACATCGGGGAGCGCTCGCGTCTGGAGAGCAGCAGGCTTATCATCGCCAGACTCTCCGAGCTGCGGGAGGACGAGGAGCCCCTGCTCGTCACCGGTGACTTCAACTCCAGTCCCGACTCCACCGCGTACAAGCTCTTCACCGACTTCGGCTTTAGGGACTCATATCTGGATGCCGGGGGAGAGAATACCCAGACGAGCCACGCATTTCGAGGCAGAGAGTATGTGCCGCCCCACGGGTCAGGGCGCATAGACTGGATACTCACAAGCGACGGCGGCGACCTGGGCTTCCAGGCGCGCTCCGGCGCCATCCTGCACGACGCGAAACCCCCTCTCTATCCCAGCGACCACTACCCCATCGTCACCGAGCTGACACTCTCACATCAGCAATTTCCGTAACTCCGGACCTGTGTGGTCAGCGCCGGGTCAGAGGCAGGCGCGAAGAATGCTGGCCAGGGCGAGCTGCAGCAACGCCCACGCGAGCGTGATGCGCAGACAGGCCCAACTGGTCAGTGCGCGGACGGACGCTCGCAGAACCCGCGAGGGTCGCACCAGAAGGTCCATCACGAGCACGTCCTGCAAACCCATCACGGTGCCCACTGCGCCCGCGAGCGCGAGAACCGGCATCAGGATCGAAGGGTTGATGGACAGCCTCTCCCCTAGCACGCCGCCACCACGCGCCACGTACCACGCCGCCAGTGCCCCCCCAAACACGGCATACGCACCAAAGAAGCACGCCTGCGACCAGGTCTGCGAGTCCGCAACTCCATCATCACGCTGAAAGTAATGGCGTATCTCCAAAGCGGTATAACCGGCGTGTGGGAATCCGAGGAAAAACGCCAGGAGCCAGAAGATGGCTGGCGCGCCGTCGCTACTCGCGAAGCGTTCGAGATAGAGCACTGGAAGAAGGGCGAACACCGGGTTCCATACGAGGCCCCGAGTCCCGTGGCCCCAGAGCGTACCTGGATACAACCTGTTCGCCAGCCCGGTGATGCCGTACCTCACGCGAGAACCGGGCGCATGGACGCACCTCCTCTCGCTCCGAGCTTGTGAGAGATCTCACGCTGAGCGCCTGAGCAGAAGGGGCGAGGTCGGCCACTTCGTTTGTCCTGGAGCGCAGCCGTGATGCCGATGGTGAGTGCAGGGCGGCGCTGTGAAAGGGCAGATCGTCGTATCCGCGCGGCCAACCTGAAGGTCGCTGAGGTAGTTAGGAACGCCTGTACCGCCAGTGAGCGCGAAGGTCTCAGGGTGACAGTGAGGAAGCGTGCAGCCGAAGAGCGTATCACCTCGAACGGGTACCTCCTTCTGCCATGGCGTGCATGGTCGTGGTGTTGTATCTAATAGGATAGGTCGCGAGGAGCCTACGGCAGCAGGAAGTCCGCTGGAATCAACTCCTCCAACGAATCCACTACCCGGTCGGCCTGGTCGAGATCATCGCGCGTGCGCGTGGTCGTCACGGCGTACACCTTCATGCCGGCCCGTATACCGGCTCGAACGCCCACGACAGCGTCCTCTACCACCACGCAGTTGATTGGCTGCTCGCCCAGCAGCCGTGCAGCCAGCGTGAATATCTCGGGATTCGGCTTGCCGCGCGAGACATCATCGCCCGATGCGGTTGCCTGGAAACACCCTTCAAGCGCGAGCTCGTCGAGAATCACGCTGATGTTCTCCCGCGGCGCCGAGGATGCCACTGCTTGCAGGTGCCCCTCGGCGCTCAGGTTCCGGATGAGCCGGTCCGCCCCCGGCAGCGCTTCCACACGTCCCTTGAGCCGTCGACGAAACTCTGCCTCCTTCGAGAGTGACATCTCCCGCACCTCAGCTTCCTTCGCTTCGCCAAAGAGGTGCAGGATTGCGTCGGGATTGGTCATGCCGAACGTGGGAAGGAACTGCTCGCGCGTGATCTCCTTCCCGTGCCGCTCCGCAAGCCACTTCCAGGCCTCGTAGTGGAACTCCTCCGAGTCCACAATCACCCCATCCATGTCCCATATAACCGCAGCGCGCCTCATACATCTATCATACCAGTCCTGCAATGCGTGCAAGGTACTGTTGCGTGTCTGGCATACAGCCTGGTTACTGATCACGCATCTGGCCCCATGGGGATGAAGTTAGCACAGACACGGCCTCCCAGACGGAGAGTATGTCTGAGAGGCCAAACATCGGGGGCAGAAGCTTGGTTTCACCCATCGAGTCAGATGTTGGAACCGACGGTCGGCAGGCAGTTGCAGTAAGACGAGGACAATGGTAGTTGTTATACCGGGGACGACAAGGACTGAGAAACTCTGCGTCAGGCAGCACCTTGCCGTCACATTGACGATTAGGGAGCTTTGCCTGCCAGGCAAAGTGGTGGAATTATGATGAAATACGTAGCGGTCTTCGCCATTGCATTCCTGATGGCGATCCTTATCTGGAGATTCTTGGTTCCCAGTGTTCCCCTCTGGCTGGTACTAGTGGGTCAATTGTCATGTTCATAGCCATTCGTTCTGGG
>JADDPP010000095.1 GCA_016781845.1 Rubrobacter sp. | reverse complement strand
GCACTGTTTTTGCTCGTACTGTCCTGTTACGTACTGTGCCTTCACTGCCACACGCCACAAGTTGAGGCGCTCCCCGGCAGCCCCATACGGCGGTCGGGCTCATCGCGCGCCCACGCCGCCATGAGTTTGAGCGGGCTCGGCGCCTGCACATCTGTTTTATAACAAGGGAGGGAACCGTGGAGTACACGAACCTGGGACGCACAGGGCTGCAGGTAAGCCGTCTCTGCCTCGGCACGATGAATTTCGGCCCGCAGACGAGTGAACAGGACAGCTTCGCAATCATGGACCGGGCGGTTGAGCACGGTATCAACTTCTTTGACACCGCCAACGTCTACGGCGGCGAGGGCAACAGGGGACGCACGGAGACCATCATCGGCAACTGGCTCGCTCAGGGTGGCGGAAGGCGTGACAGGGTAGTTCTCGCCACCAAGGTGTACGGCGAGATGGGCCAGTGGCCAAACCATTCCGGACTATCCGCTCTACACATTATCCGGGAATGCGAGCACAGCCTCAGGCGTTTGCAGACCGACCACATAGACCTGTACCAGATGCACCACATCAAGCGCGACACTCCCTGGGAGGAGATCTGGCAGGCGATGGAGACGCTGGTGGCCCAGGGCAAGGTGATCTACGTCGGATCAAGCAACTTCGCCGGGTGGCACATCACGCAGGCGAATGAGATCGCAAAGAAGCGCAACTTCCTGGGACTGGTATCCGAGCAGAGTCTCTACAACCTCGACGCCCGCACTGTCGAGCTCGAAGTCGTGCCAGCCTGCCTCGAGTACGGCCTGGGCATCATCCCGTGGAGTCCCTTGGCGGGTGGCCTTTTGGGTGGCGCACTACAGAAGATAGAGGAGGGCCGCCGCTCCTCCGAGAGCACGCGATGGCAGGTTGAGCAGAAGCGCGAGAAGCTGGAGGCGTACGAGCGTCTGTGCGCGGAGATGGGCGAGGCACCGGCAAGCGTGGCGCTGGGTTGGCTGCTCCAACAGCCAGCTGTCACTGCCCCAATCATCGGACCCCGGACCATTGAGCAGCTAGACCAGAGCCTTGATGCACTCGATGTGGACTTCGCAGAAGACACGCTATATCGGCTGGACGAAATCTTCCCCGGTCCCGGCGGCCCAGCGCCGGAGGCGTACGCCTGGTAATACCTGACCGTGACGGAGTGACGCAGTTAGCGCCACCTGTCGCAGCGCCGGACCGCCAGCCGCGGGGCGGACACAGGGCTGGCGCTCCGGCTACTACCTGAGAGAAGCGATCAGAGGACCCCGAGGACCGAGGACCGCGCTGCATTGACTCGCGACATTGTGTGTGCTATAGTTCAGTAGTCGCAGCGATCTGATTGTTTTTTCCTGCCTTCTTTCTTGCTCTTTCCTATACCTCCCGGGCGCTGCGCTCACCTATTTCGTGACACCATCCTGGGTCACCTCTGTTTCCAACGCGATTAGCCTGTTACAAAAGCGGGCCGGAAGTGTGTCCAGTGGCGTTCTGTACCTTCAATCTATACCCATTCCGAGGTTCACCCAATGAGTTTTGATTCCCTAGATACTGAGCGGCCGTCCGTTGCCGGTGGCGAGCCAACCGCGGCCTCCCAGAGTGCAGCAGCCACGCTCGTAGTAGAGCCAGTGGCCGAACAGCCCCCACGGCCCGAACGCCGGCCCCAACACCGCAACAACCAGCGCCGCGGTGACAACCGCAACAACGGGGACTCCCGAAGCAACGGCGATCAGTCAGATGGGCGACCACCCAGAGATAACCGCCAGTTCCGTGAGAACCGCAGGCGCCCGTCCTCGCTGGAGGCGGAGGCTGCTGCTGCGCCCCGCATAGGTCTTCTGGAGCTCGAGAGTAAGACGGTCGAGGAGCTCAACCGGCTTATCCGTGAGATGCAGATTCCGATCACTGGCAGGCTGCGCAAGCAGGAGCTCGTGTATACCCTGCTGCGAACGCAGGCCGAGCAGGCCGGGTTCGTTCTCAAGCAGGGAGTTCTGGACATTATTGAGGACGGGTTCGGGTTCCTGCGCCAGAGTCGCTACCTGCCGGCCTCCGATGATGTATACGTCTCCCAGTCCCAGATCCGCCGCTTCGGACTCCGAACGGGCGACCACGTCGTCGGCCAGGTACGCCCGCCCAAGGAGTCGGAGAAGTACCAGTCACTGCTGCGCGTAGAGGTCGTCAACGGCCTCGACCCTGAAGTTGCGAAGCGCAGACCTAACTTCGATCAGCTGACGCCTATCTTCCCGAACCGGCGGTTCGTTCTGGAGACAGACCCTAAGCAGCTAGACACACGCATAATTGACCTCGTTGCACCGATAGGCCGCGGCCAGCGCGGGCTCGTAGTCTCGCCGCCGAAGGCCGGCAAGACCTCGCTTCTGAAATCCATAGCTAAGGGCATCAAGAAGAACTATGAGGACATCCACCTGATGGTGCTCCTCGTTGGCGAGCGGCCCGAGGAAGTGACCGACATACGGCGCTCCATTGATGGCGAGGTGGTTGCGAGCACGTTCGACGAGCCTGTAGAGGACCACGCGAAGGTCGCGGAAATGGCTCTGGAGCGCGCCAAGCGGCTCGTGGAGGGCGGCAAGGATGTCGTCATCCTGATGGACAGCATCACGCGTCTCGCCCGCGCATACAACCTCGTGGTGCCTGTCAGCGGACGCACCCTCTCCGGCGGAATAGACCCGGTGGCGCTGTATCCCCCCAAGCGCTTCTTCGGCGCAGCACGCAACATTGATGGTGGCGGCAGCCTCACAATCATCGCTACCTGCCTGATTGACACCGGCAGCAGGATGGATGACGTCATCTACGAAGAGTTCAAGGGCACGGGCAACATGGAGCTACACCTCGACCGCAAGCTCCAGGAGCGACGTGTCTTCCCGGCGATAGATATCCAGAGATCCAGCACCCGCCGCGAGGAGCTGCTCCTCAGCCCCGACATGCTCAAGCAGGTCTGGACGATGCGCCGTATGGTAGGTATGCTCGGGGACCAGGGCACCGAGCTCCTGCTCCAGCGGCTCAGTAAGACCGATACCAACGTGGACTTCCTGAGCACGCTCACCAAGGAGCCTGTTTAGCCGGAACTCCCGCATTCCAGAACTTGCCGTGGAACTCCCACGGCCTGCGACACTGACTTTGATTGAAGGGGCGCGATGCATCGCGCCCCTTCAAACTTTGTATAATCACCCGCGCCGAGCCATACGCAGTACGAGGAGTGGAGAAGAATGACGCAGTCCCAGACTACGAGTGAGCTACCGAAGCACCCCCTTGGGCCAACGGGCCTGATGGTTACCCCACTATGTGTTGGGTGCGCCCCGCTGGGCGACATGGAGGACACCTTCGGTTACAGCGTGCCCGAGGAGCAGGCCGTTGCGATGTTGCGGACTGTGTTCGACAGCCCCATCAACTTCATAGACACCGCGGCATCGTATGGGGACGGAGAAGCCGAGCGGCGCCTGGGCGCCGTGCTTGAGGGGATAGGGAGGTTGCCGGAGGGCTACGTCCTCATGACGAAGGCGGACCGTGACCTGCAAACGGGCGATTTCAGCGGGGAGCAGATCAGGCGCTCAGTAGAACGCAGCCTGCGACTGCTCGGCCTCGACCAGCTACAGGTCGTCCACCTGCACGACCCCGAGCACAGCACGTTCGAGGAGATCATGGCGCCTGGCGGCGCTGTCGAGGTGCTGCTGCGATTCAAGGAACAGGGCATCATCGGCCATGTCGGCGTCGCGGGCGGTCCTATAGACGTGATGACGCGCTACGTCGAGACTGGGGCGTTCGACCTGCTAATCACCCACAACCGCTACACGCTCGTCAGTCAGGTCGCCGCCCCCCTGCTCGATCTCGGCGCCAGCCGTGGAATGGCGGTGCTCAATGCTGCGCCGTACGCTAGCGGCATACTGGCGAAGGGTCCGGAGTCCGGAGCACGGTACGCCTACCAGGAAGCCCCGCCAGAGGTCGTCGAGCGCGTGCGGAAGATGAGCCAGGCATGCGCGCGCCACGGAGTCCCGCTCGCCGCGGCCGCGCTGCAGTTCTCCATGCGCGACCCGCGCATCACCTCCACCATCGTTGGCATGACAAAACCCGAGCGTATTCAGCAGACTGTGGACCTGGCTAATCACCCGATCCCCGATGACCTCTGGTCCGAGCTTGCCTCCCTCGGCGTCTCTACAGAGGACCCCGAAGCCAACCGCTGGACGTAATACGTCTCTGTGTGAACCTAACGTACGGGGCATGACGCGCATAGCGACCAGAGGAGAACCGAACGGAAAGCGGCTCCCCTCTGGTCGCTTCTCCATTACCCTACCGCAGGACTACGAAGGCGTCTATGTCCACACGGTTGCCTGTGGAACC
>JADDPP010000343.1 GCA_016781845.1 Rubrobacter sp. | reverse complement strand
GCACGTCTCGCACGCCACCCCGCTCCCACCCCTGGCGGGCCCGCTCAGGAGGCGGAAACCGACCAGGAGCGCGAGGATGAAGTAGCCGCCCAGCAGCGCGACGAGGAGGCCGGTATTGTCGAGCAGCGAGGCCCCAATCGTGGTGCCGCCGAGCACCGCGGCCAGCAGCGGCAGGGCAAAGGGCAGGTGGCAGGGACAGGCCAGGAAGCCCGTCGCCAGCAGCAGGTATCCGCCGATTCGTCTCATCGTATATCCTCCTCTATGGTTATGGTTGCGCCTCGGGGGGCGGCCCGCAGCCGCAGCCGACGGGCACCTCCCTGCCGTCGCGTCCGACGAAAGCCAGCTCGACGCCGTCTCCGCCCAGGTCCTCCGCCAGCAGTTCCGAGGCACGCTCGACTATGGGCGGAGGCGATGTTTTCTCGAGGTCGAAAGAAACGAACAGGGACTTACCTATGGGCGAGCCGCCCACCTTCACCCCCGTCACTCCCTCCATCCCTCGTAGGGTCCTGGCAAGCCGGGTCCGGAAGGCGCTGTCGGCGAGGTGAGGGGTGGTGAGCCGGACCTGATCCGCCCTCAACCAGACTGCGAGCTCGCGCGCGTCGGCCGGCTCGGGTGCGGTCGGCTTGGAGGCCGGCTTGCTGGTGCGCGCGGTAGCCTTAGCCACATTGACGGATGTGCCGGTCTCGGAAGGGCGCCCGGTGCGTGACCCCGCGACGGATACCCTCGTCGGCCGGCCCTCGCTGTCGTCCGGCAGGCTCTTGGGAATGGACCCGATCTCCCGCTCGGTCCCTACGGGCCGGGTCACGGTAGCCCTCGCCCCGGTGTCGGCCTGGTCTGCGACGCGCGCGGGGGGCGCGGTGGGCCGGGGATCGCCCACCGACGCCGCCTCACTTGCGGGAAGGGATGATACGCCGCCCCTGCCCGCCTGGTAGCCCACCGCGACGACCCCCAGGACGGCTACCAGTACCGTGCCGATGATGGCAAGCGCCTTGCCCATACCTCTACCTCCGCTCTCGCTGCTACCCGCCGGTGAGTCCCCGGTCGAATGATGCTATATCAGGTGTGTCTGATATAGCTTAGAGTCGCCACCGCGGTCTGT
>JADDPP010000386.1 GCA_016781845.1 Rubrobacter sp. | reverse complement strand
CCTGACAATCGCTGCTCTGTGGGTTCTCAACGTGCTGGCGCCCTCGAACCCCGGTTGGGCGCCGCACGCGATCAGTCACCTGACCGCTGGAGTGGGAGGGATGCTGGTTATGGTCTGGGTCTTCGGGCTCCGCAGGCTACAGGCAGAGCGCTTCGCGAGGGCGGGGAGAATCGGGCCTCAGATGCTACTCGCAGGGGCGGCCTGGTTCGCTATCAGCCAGCTGGTGGAGGCACTATCGGCCGTGATCGAGTATCCTAACGCCGGGATCATTCATACTGGGTCAGGTCTGGCGACGATGCTCGGTCTGCTCAGTATGCTGATCGGCGCTGCGGTGATTGTCGGCTCGGCGGTCGCAGGGAGGAGCCCAGGACGAGGAACAGCCCAACGCCTTCTCCTCTCTGCTGTGGGCATATCTGTTCTGTACGTTTTCCTCGGCATTGTCCTAGGGTTTTGAAGTCTTCCGTCCAGGTGTGGCGGGCGTTGCCCCCGCGAATAGGAGTGAGGATGCCTACGCCTGCGATAATCGGGCTGCGCACCTCCCGATGAGTATCAGGCTTCCTTGAGCGCATCATCCTTCGGCAACTCTGTGGATAGCGTAAAATCGAGGTCAACAAGACCAGGGGCAGAGCACGGCCGTGCAAGGAGCTAACGTATGAGGCTCCCATATACAGCATCACAAACTCGGGTGTTCAACCGGCAAGTGCTGGGTAAGCTCTCCAACCTTGCCTTCCTGGCTTTCTTTGCTCTCTACGCAGCAGGAGCCATGCTCTGGCTCTTTTTCGGGTTATCACCTGCCCTGGCTGCCGCTTCCCCATCGCTCCGCGACACCTTATCCCGGTTGGGCGGATCCGCAGAGGCGCCACCCGCCCTGGCCGAGCTGGCTTCGCGCATTGCGTACGCATCGCAAGGAGCCCAGACTGGCCCGCTCTACGATTTCGGTTACCAGCCGGGTTTTCTCCTCGTCGTGCTGGAGTACCTGTTTAGTGCGATCAACCTCACCCTCGGGATACTCCTCGTCCGACTCCGCCCGCACGACTGGCCGGCACGCCTCCTGGCGCTCGGTATGGTTGGTACCGCAGCCGTATTCAACATCCACGCACACGGCGCTTATGACGTCATCCCGGCGCTGGTCGAGTACACGCACGATAACTTCCATTTCGTTGCCGGTGTGGCATACGTGTGCGGATTGCTGCTCTTCCCCGACGGGAAGCTTCCTCACTGGCCTGTGCCCGTGTGGGTCAAGTGGCCTCTACGCGCCGTGTACCTGGTGGTGCTCGGCTACATGAGCCTGGCGGTGACCGTGTTCTTTCATGGTGAGGACCCGCTGCAGTTCATCCTGTTCTTCGGCGTGTTCATCCCGATCGCCGGACTGACGTCACAAGCGGTTCGCTATCGTCGCGCCTCAACCCCCGAAGAGCGTCAGCAGTCCAGGGTCCTGATGTGGGCCCTGGCGCTCGCGTTCGGCGCATCACTTCTGGTTGGTGTCTTTGCTCTGGCGATCAAAGTGTTTGAGGCTGGTATCTCGCCGGCTACGTTCAACAATCTGATGGAGACATTGCTCTTTCTCGTGTTCCCCCTGTTGTTCACCGCAATCCCCTTCACGCTCGCCGCCGTTCTCGTGCGCTACCATCTCTGGGATATGGACCGTGTAATCAACCGCACAATCGTCTTTGCCATCCTCACAGGAGGTGTGGTGTGCCTGTATGTGCTCCTCGTGGGCGCCGCGAATCTTCTGGTATTCGGGACCCAGGGTAACTGGCTCGTCTCGCTGCTAACGGTCGGTATCATTGCCGTACTCTTCCAGCCACTCCGCGAGCGCTTGCAGCGCGGCGTCAACCGCCTGATGTATGGCGAGCGCGATGACCCGTACGCCGTCCTCTCGCGCCTCGGCCAGCGGCTGGAGGGGACACTTGCGCCGGACGCGGTTCTCTCTACCATAGTAGAGACCATCGCCCAGTCGCTTAAGCTCCCGTACGTCGCCATTGTCCTGAAGCAGGACGATGAGTTCGTCGTAGCGGCAGCGTCGGGTTCTGCGGTGAGAGGTGACCTTTGTCGTTTGCCGCTCGTGTACCAGGGTGAGACCGAGGGGGAGCTACACCTGGCGCCCCGCAGGCCCGGTGAGAGCTTCACCCCCGCGGACCGTCGTCTACTGGGAGACCTCGCTCGGCAGGCGGAGGTCGCGGTTCACGCTGTGCGGCTTACCTCGGACCTGCGGCGGGCGCGGGAACGGCTCGTAACCGCGCGTGAGGAGGAGCGCCGACGCCTGCGCCGGGACTTGCACGACGGGCTTGGTCCGCAGCTAGCCAGTCACACACTCGCCCTCGACGCTGCTTGCAGGCTCCTCGAGCGCGATCCTCAGGCCGCCGCGGCGTTGCTTCGCGACCTGAAGTCCCAATCACAATCGTCCATCGCTGGCATCCGCAGGCTGGTGTACAACCTGCGTCCGCCTGCTCTGGACGACCTGGGACTTGTCCCAGCCCTGCGCGAGCTGGCGGAGCAGTACGCGCACACAGGAGTTCACACTACCGTTGAAGCTCCTGAAACCCTTCCACCACTGCCCGCCGCAATCGAGGTGGCCTGCTACCGCATCATGCAGGAAGCGCTCACCAATGTAGTGCGCCACGCCTCCGCCCGCAACTGCAACGTCTGCTTAGAGGTCGGCGAGGCGTTGTGCGTGGAGATTTCGGACGATGGGCTCGGGCTGCCAGCGGAACCCCGGACCGGCGTGGGGCTCCGATCCATGCGCGAGCGGGCTGAGGAGCTTGGAGGAAGGTGCGTCGTCGAGACCTCAGACGAGGGAGGAACGCGCGTGCGTGCTTTGCTCCCACTGCCAAAGGAGGAGCCATGAGCCCTATCCGTGTCCTGATAGCGGATGACCACCCGGTATTCAGGTTCGGGCTGCGTGCCCTTCTCGCAGCGGAGCCAGCCACCGAGGTGGTCGGTGAGGCCACAACTGGCGACGAGGCGATTGACCTTGCGGCGGCCTTGCAGCCCGACATCGTCCTCATGGACCTCAACATGCCTGGACCAAACGGCATCGAGGCAACGCGGCGGATCGCCCAGCAGCACCCACGGATAGGCATTCTCGTTGTGACGATGTTTGACGACGACTCGGTTTTCGCCGCCCTGCGTGCCGGGGCTCGCGGGTACATTCTCAAGGGCTCGGAGGGGGAGGAGACGCTCCGCGCTATACGCGCCGTCGCCCACGGCGAAGCGATCTTCAGCCCAACAATCGCGCGTCGGCTGATGCAGCACTTCGCCGTAACCGGACGCGGCGCATCCGCGTATCCGTTCCCCGAGCTCACAGAGCGGGAGCACGAGGTGCTGGACCTGATGGCGCAGGGTTACACCAATACGGCCATTGCCGAACGGCTGTATATGAGCCCCAAAACGGTGCGCAATCACGTCTCCATCATATTCAGCAAGCTCCAGGTGTCGGATCGTACACAGGCGGCGATCAGGGCCCGTGAAGCAGGGCTGGGACAGGACAAACCTTAGCCATGGTTACTACTGTGTCTAAGTTGAGGTAAGGGAGGCTCGTTCCCTGTCCACACGTAGTAAGCCTCGCGCCTCGTCCAGGGGCGTGAGGCGGTCGCCTTTCCAACAGTGCACTGCCGATTCTCCCTCTCCACTCTGGGCGACCCCTCTGTGTGCTTTGTGATCTCCGTGACGACTACCCCAGACGGTTGTTTGCGCTCGCAAATCGCACCTCTCCGGTTGCCGGCGCTATGACCCTTGTGACACGATTGATTATCAGGGTCTCAGCCCATTCTGTGGCGTGAACATCTAGACCGGGAAAGACGCATCCCCTACACTCCTACCCACTGTACCGCGAAGCACCTACACCGATCGGGAGGACGTATGGACAGGGAAGAGCGTCGGGAGCGCAAGGCGCACCTGGTTGCTGGCATGCTCGAGGGCTGCAAGTGGCGCGACGCGGGGATTCGCACAAGTCGGACGGCGGCGTACAGGCTGCTGCGGCTCGTGCGGACTGAAGGCGACGCGCCGCTGGAGGAGCGGCGGCATGGTCACCCATACAAGTTGACTGGCACGGTACGCGGATGGCTGGTCGAGCGGTACCGCGGGACGCCAGGTGTCCCGGCCAGGGTGCCGCGCACGGAAACCTCGGATCGATTTGGCGTCACCGTGAGCCTTACCCACATCAACAGAGTGAGGGCGGGGCTGGGGGTGGGCAACACCTCCCGGGTTCGGGGGGAAGATCAACGGCCACCGGATGAGACTGAGTGGCACGAGGGCGCGGGATCGCTCCTGCTCCTGGCCGCAGCCCACCAGACGGGGCTGATAGATGCGCTG
>JADDPP010000328.1 GCA_016781845.1 Rubrobacter sp. | reverse complement strand
TGCGCCAGAGCCAAAACGAGTGCCACAAAGCATCCAAAGTCACACCGTCACACTCCCGGATAGGCCCAAATCCGTCCCCACGTTACTCGTAGAAAGACGAGTTTTCCGTTACCAATTGGTCTCGTGGGAGATGCCGCTCGTCGTCTACGTCCTCTCCCGTCCCAGGCCTGCCTCCCTTGCGCGGACGATCGCCTGTGCCCTATCAGCGACCTGGAGCTTGGTGAAGATATTGGAGACATAGTTGCGGACGGTCTTGAGGCTGAGGAAGAGCGCCTCCGCGATCTCCTGGTTGCTGCGGCCCTCGGCGACGAGCTCCAGGATCTCGCGCTCGCGGTCGGTGAGGTCCGGGAAGGCGGCCGACCGGGTCGCTCGCGCCGGTGCCTGCCCAGGGGAGGCGAAGTAGCCCGTCAGCCGCCTGGCGATGCCGGGGCCGAAGATCGCCTCCCCGCGGGCCGCAGCCCGGATCGCGAGCAGCACCTCGTCCTTGTCGGCGCCCTTCAAGAGGTACCCCCGCGCACCGGCTCGCATGGCGGCAAAGACCGAGTCGTCGTCCTCGACCATGGTGAGGACGACGATCGCCATATCCTGGTTCTCTTCGAGGATCTTTCGAGTGGCCTCTATGCCGCCGGTCCCGGGCATCCTCAGGTCCATCAGCACCACGTCCGGCCGCAGGGTCGCGGCCATCCGGACCGCCTCCTCGCCGTCGCGAGCCTCTCCGATGGTCTCCGTGTCGGGCGTCGCCTCCAAAAGCACCCGCAGACCGTCGCGGAAGAAGGGGTGATCGTCGGCAACGAGGACCCGTATCCGCTCAATGCTCACTCTCTGGCCTCCGGCCTCTGGCAGGGCAGAGAAGCTTGCACCCGCGTGCCGCCCTCCGGCAGGGACTCCACCACGCAGCTGCCCCCCAGCTCCGCCGCCCGTTCGCTCATCGAGGTGAGGCCCACGCCGAGCCTGAGGGTGGAAGGGAGACCCCGTCCGTCATCCCGTATCTCCAGGCAGAGCCTCTCTCCCGCCTCATCCAGTGAGAGGCGTACGACACACTCGCGTGCCGCCGAGTGGCGCGCAACGTTGGTGAGGGCCTCCTGGGTTATGCGGTAGGCGGCGACCTCCACGGCCGCGGGGAGATCGGGCATGCTCTCCGGGACGTTGACCGAGATGTCGAGTCCATTCGCCTCAAGCTGGGCGGCCGTCTCGCGGATGGCGCCGAGGAGGCCGAGGTCGTCAAGGGCAGGGGGACGCAGCTCATAGACCAGGCGGCGAATGTCCGATACGGCGGTCTGCGCCTGCGCCTTCAACCCCAGTAGGAGGGAGCGGGCGGCAGCGGGGTCCTCCTCCACCAGGTCATCAGCCACCCCCAACTTGAGGGTGAGGCTGCCGAGCATGGGGCCCAGGCCGTCGTGCAGGTCGCGCCTGATGCGGCGGCGCTCCTCCTCCCGCGCCGTCACGAGCCGCTGCCGTGAGCGTTGCAGGTCCGCCGTGAGGCGCACTGCATGGACGGCAATACCCGCCTGGCGTGCAAGGTCACCAAGCAGGCGCCTGTCTTCGGACGAGAATCCCTCTCCAGGTGCGCGGGGTGCCAGGATGAGCTCTCCGATCCCCTCCCCTTGGTACGCGAGCGGCAGCGTCAGCGCCTCCTTCACAGGAGACCCGCTCTCGGCGGCGACGACAAGCTCCGCTCCTTCCCTGAGCGCGATGGCCGCGTAGGGCAGCTTGAGCGTCTCGCGCACCGTTTGTACGACCGCAGGCAGGATTGCCTCTGGCTCAAGCGTCGCCTCCAGGCGCTCCCCGAGGCGGGAGAGCGCTCGGTATGGGTCTTTGCGCTCACCGTACGTCAGTCGGTCGACGCTACGCTGGAGGCGCTCGCGCAGCGGCTGGAAGAGGACGGCCACCAGCCCGGTCGCTGCGAGCGAGATCCACAGGTTGCCCCCCGTGCGGAACATTGCAGCGAGATATCCGACGACGAGGACGTAGAGCCCTACCACGCTGGCGGTCAGGGCGCCGTAGACGAGGGTGCGGTTGATGAGGAGGTCTATGTCATAGAGTCGGTACTTCAAGATGGCGATGCCGATGGAGCCGGGTACCGCCAGGAAGCCGATCAGCACGGGTATCCGGCTGAGCGGGGATTCTCCCATCCTCTCCGAGATCGATGAGAGGACGATACCTATGGTGAGCACCACCGTGGCGTACGCCACCCACTTGAGCTGCTGTCGCTCCTCCCCGCTTGAGCCGAACAGCCGCAGGAAGAGGGAGGTCGTGGCCCCAAGGGCGAATATCCCCAGCAGCGAGGTGGACACGATGCCGGTTGTGCCTAGAACTTCCTCAGCCCCCTCGATGCCCAACGGGTTAGCGACTGGAGGGAAAGTCGCGGGGAGGCCCCAGAGCAGCCCCGGCCTGAAGGCGAACGATGACGCCGCCAAGCAGACATCGAAGGCGGCTAGCCACACCACGATATGCCAGAGCATGGACGATGGACGGCCGTGCGGGAAGAGCAGGATCGCAAACAGCACCAAAGAGCCGCTGGGCACCCAGAGCCAGGAGAAGAGCCATGCCATCACCACTCCTCCCGGTAGGGATGCACCACTGGTGAAGAGTGCGTACGCACCGTACTCGCTAGCGAACGCGCTCAGGCCGAAGAGGAACCCCGCCGCGGTTAGCAGCCAGCCGGTAGGATTCCCTGATCGCCGTGAGGCGACGAGGGCACCTACTGTCGAGAAGGCGAGTGCGGCGGCGATTCCATTGACTGCGTAGGGAGAACTGACCGGGGTAGCCGCAGAACGGTTCGCGGTCAACAGCAGGACGCCGAGCGCTGCCAGCGCCACGGAGAGTAGCCACACAAACAGGGTGAGACGCGGCGCAGTGCGCGCAGCCAATGTCTGTGTGGATGCATGCTCGTAGATCATTCCGATCCTTCCGTGGAGCCGATGGTGCCCCGGAGCCTTGGCTCGTACCGAATCTTAGCGCATTCTTCTCTCTATTACGCCACTGCGGCGACTCGCGTGGATGGCTCAGCCCTTCCCGACCAGAGCGCATAGCCCAGCCAAATGAGCGCCACGCCCAGGACGAGGGCGGAGCCGGCTATTCTGCCGATCATGGGTATGAGTGAGCCGACGATGAGAAGTCCGGCGGCCGCCCGAGGGTAGACCCGGGCACGCAGCATGGATACGCCGAACAGCACCCAGCCCAGCGTAAAGAGCAGGAAGGACAGCATGATCTCCGCCATTAGCAGCGGCGTCGGCTGATCTATGAGCTCGGGGGCAGTGGCGGCCAGGACGGGCGCAATGAAGGTCTGGCCCCAGAAGTGGGCCATCAGCAGCGCCGTGCCCACGAAGGCAACCAGGAACCCCGCCCAGCCAAGTCGGCCCGCTGCCTCCGACTGGCGAGCGTGCAGTCCCGGTATCCCCGCTAAGAGCAGCAGCGTCGCGAGCATGAGCAGCCCGTGGTGAAAGGCGTATGCACTCGTGGCCGTGCTCCCGCTCAGGTTATCAAAGTCGACGATGAACGGGCTCATCAGGTTGGCGATCGTGAGCAGCGCCCCGCCGAGCATGGTGGCGAGCCCTCCCCACCGGATCAGGTTTGAAGACGACATTAGAACACTCCTTTCTCTTCAGTTACCGTACTGAAGCAAGTCTAGGAGAGGCAGCATCCCCAAGCTAGGGACAGGAGTCCTGCTTGCTTGGGAAATGGTCCCAGGCTCTGGGACCGGTCCTTGGTGAGATTGGGAACAGCCGACTGCTCCGCTCGACGCGAGTTCCTGGGTCGGTATGAGGGCATCAGCAGAGGCCTCGCCCGCCTTCGGACCGTCTGCCCTTAGTCAGGAGGCTAAGCCTTACTGCTTACGCTGGCGATGCTCCAAGTAGGCCTCGGCGAGAAGAGCGGGTCGAGCATGATTGCTTTCGTGAGGACGATGAGTAGCTTTCTATCGGAACTTCGCAATGCGCGGGAGCCCACGAGCAACCACCGCACAACTGCATCCGCTTAGCGTACAAATTTCCCGTTTCGGTACGGTGACGCCGAGTAGGCATCCACCGGCAGAATGCGTACCCGCAACCAAACAGGGGTTTTCAACAGTTGGTCATGCCCCTTTCGGGGCGCCACCTTAGGGCTGAAAGGCTATTTTCAGACCAGGCAGGTTAGTCATGCCCCCCACTCTTGGTGCTCTGCCTGAGGCCATCCGATCGACAATCAGCCGGATTAAAACCTCGACACCGATCCGGAACATTCACAGGCTCGGGTTAGGTCAGATGCTTCTGACAGGTCCTGGGGCTTCCCCGTTGCACCGACGCGAGAGCGGAGCAAAAAATAGCTCATTTTAGCTATTGCCCTTATGGTTCATGCTTGGTAACCTCTAAG
>JADDPP010000109.1 GCA_016781845.1 Rubrobacter sp. | reverse complement strand
TCGCTACTTGCCTACTCCCTCAATCCCTTAACTTGTGACCTATGGGGTTAGTGATGTCTATCTCTATGACCAGATCCGGTGGTGGGTCCGAGCTCAAGTCTATCCTGTTCTTGCCCTGGACGCGTCCCTGGTTCTGTATGTAGAAGCAGCTATCGGGCTGGAATCCGCGCTACAGCCTCCCATCGGTGCCTGATCAGGGGCAGATAGCCAAGCTGCCCCTGACCAGGCGCCTGCGCCGAGGATACTACATCTCTACCCGCAGGGTGATGACCTCAAACGGGCGCACCTGCAGGGTCACGCTGTTGCCTTCGACCTCGACCGGAGAGGAATCCGGCTCGGGCTCCTCGAGCATATTCACGCGCCGGGCGCTGCGCACGGGGCCGCCGAAGTCCAGCACGCTCGCGCCCCGCGCGCCGTGCGGCTCGTATACCCGCAGGATGATAGCGTCACCTTCCTCCGCGCTCTTCACCGCTCCGACCGCGAGCTGCACACCTGTGTCCAGGAGCAGCCCGTCCTCCACGGGGAGCGAGACGAGGCTCTGCTCCGGAGGCAGCGTGGCCTCCTCGCCTGGCTGCGCGCTCACCAGGAACAGAGGGCTGTTCAACCCGAAGGCCTCGGACACCACGCCGCCGTCGGTCCAGTCCGAGAAGTGGGGCAGGAGGCTGTACGTGAACGTGTGCTCGCCCTCGTCCGCCATCAGGTCCGGGTAGATAGGGCTGCGTACGAGGCTGAGCGCCAGCACGTTGTCGCGCACGCTGTGGCCGTACTTCGAATCGTTGAGCAGCGCAACGCCGTAGCCTGCCTCCGACATATCCGCGAAGCGGTGGCCGGAGACCTCGAACTTCGCCTGTTCCCACGACGTGTTCCGGTGGGTCGGCCTGCGAACCACGCCGTACATCGTCTCGAACGTCGCCTCGTGGGAGCGGACCGCGAGCGGGAAGAGCGCCTTGAACAGCACTTGACGGTCGTGGAGAGCTACATGCGTCCTGATGTCGAGGCGAACGGAGTCGGAGTGCAACACGTACGTCTGGACGATGCGGGAGTTGCGCCAGACACGGGTTACACGTACGGAGGCGCGCAGCGGACCGGTGTCGCCCACCTCCACGCTCTCCACACCACCGACCTCCATGGACTCCTTCTCGTAGTCCTCGTCTATGTCCCACGCATCCCACTGCCTCGGCTTGTCCAGGTACGCCCACAGCTGGTTCCCGCGTCCGTCGAGCACGTCGCGGTCAAGGTCCTTGTCGAGCACGCGCGCGAGCGTGCCATCCGCGCCGATCTCCACGCGCAGCTGCTCGTTCTCCAGCACCGCGCCGCCGCCCCCAGACTCTTCCGCGGTTACGTTCGAGGTCATCACCGGCGCCTCGTCAAGCTCGGTGACGACAAGCGTCATGTAGCCGACGGCGGGCACGAGCCGCTCGGGGGTGTGTACCAGCAAGCCGTCCTCGGTTTGCTGGGTGGGGAGGGGTTCGCCCGTCTCGTCCGTGACCGTGGCGGAAGGATCAACACCAGGGAGGAGCACGGACAGAGGGCGTGGGGAGAGCGATGCGTTCCCGACGAGGAAGAAGCGCTGCGCGCCCTCCTGCGGCGGAGACACGCGGCCCGCCAGGTGCGAGAGTGCTGCGTCCCGGATGCTGGTGGCTGTCTCGACAGCCCTACCCATGTCGCGGTGGTTGTCTTCGTACACCTCCCGAATGGAGGAGCCCGGCAAGATGTCATGGAACTGGTTGAGCAGGAGAGTCTTCCACGCGTCCTCTATCGCTTGCCGTGGGTACTCAAAGCCGTGCCGCCCCGCTAGAACGGAGAACGCCTCCGCCTCCAGCAGACGGTGCTCCGCTGCGCGGTTGAGCGCCTTTGTCTTCGCCTGCGTCGTGAGGGTGCCGCGATGGAACTCCAGGTACAGCTCGCCCACCCAGCGCGGCACGCCCTCTCGGGGCAGCGATGCGAAGAACTCATCAATGCGCGAGAAGCGGAGCGCGGGTAGCGCCGGGAACTCCCTGATTCGCGTGTAGTTCTGCAGCATTCGCTCGCTCGGACCGCCCCCACCGTCGCCCCAGCCGATGGTCAGGAGCGTCTCGGGATGCTTAGTCTTCTGCTTGAAGTTGCGCCACGTTCCGAGTGTAGCGGCGGGTGTAACGTTCCCGTTGTAGCCGCCCTCCGGGTTCCTGAACATGTGAGTGAGCACGCGGCTGCCGTCAATCCCCTCCCACTGGAAAAGGTCGTACGGCAGCTCATTCGTCTCGTTCCAGCTGATCTTGATGGTGAAGAAGTTATCAATGCCGCACCCGCGCAGCAGTTGCGGCATCGTCGCGCTGTAACCGAACACGTCCGGGAACCAGGCCACGTTGTGCCGCCTTCCGAACTTCTCCTGAAAGTATCGCTGTCCGTAGAAGTGCTGGCGCACGAACGCCTCGCCGCCCGTGATGTTGCTATCGCACTCGCACCACGCGCCGCCGACGGTCTCCCAGCGGCCCTCGCTGACGCGCCGCCTGATCTGCTCGAACAGTTCCGGGTCGTTCTCCTCGATCCAGGCGTACGCCTGCGCGGAGGATTGGTTGAAGACGAAGTCGTCGTGCTCCTGCATGAGGCCTATCTGCGTCCAGAACGTGCGTCGGGCCTTGCGCCTGGTCTCGTGCAGCGGCCAGAGCCACGCGAGGTCTATGTGCGCGTGGCCGCAGAGGGCGATCCGTCCCTCCGGCGGGTAGCGTTCGCGCACCTTCGCAAGTCCGGCGGTGACCACTTCCCTCGCCCGCCGCACGGCCTCCCGTGCCTCCTCGGAGAGCGGCTCGGGCGCGCGGGGCGCGTCGGGCAGGCTCCACAACCCCAGGTTGCGGCCCAGCGGGTTCGCGTAGCCGGTTTCAGCGAGGTAGGCCGAGGGATAGCCAGCGCCCGGGGACCTTGTGAGTCCGCCCAGCAACCGGGCCAGCGTTGTCTCGCTCTTCGTCGGCCAGGCGGGTCCGTACGTAGCCAGCACGGCGTCCACTACGTCGAGCAGCAGGGGAACGGCGTCGTGGTCGCCCAGCTCCTTGCAGGCGTCAACGATCATGCTCAGGTCGCGCTCAAGAGCGCGCACGTCCCTGTCGGGGACGATGAGCAGCGCGCTGTCCACTCCGGGGTTGGGGATGTGCGAGCCGAACATCCCTTTCGGCACCACCTCGGCGTGTATCTGCACCGACTCGCCTCCCGCCGCCGGGTCCGCCACCTGATACGCGCGATGGAACGGGTTGAGTCCGCCCTTCACGCCATTCGAGAGGCTCACGAAGCCCTCCCCACCGAGCCACAGCTCCAGCTCGACGGGCATTCCCGCCCACTCCTCTGGGACCGTCGCGGTGGTGGTGAGCTGGACGGGAAGCTCCTCGGTGGGCCAGCGGTCGCCCAAGCGGAGTGATGTCGTGTTGCCGTGAGGGTCGGTGAACTGCCACTCCTCGACGGGGCATTCGTGGGCGTTGCGCCAGATGCGTAGCTCCAGCAGCCGCCGGTTGAATCGGTCGAGCCGGTGTTCGTCGTGCTTGTTCACGGAAGCTCCTTACCATTACGTTTGCTCTGGTAACGAGACCGCACGGCGAATGCCCCCGGTTCAATACTCTGCGGGAAGCGATATGCCGCATCCTGCAGCGGCCCGGACCCACTTATACCCGAAGGCTGGGCAGGTCGGTCACGCCGACGTTGGCAGGAAACCGCGCAGCCACGGCTTCAGCCAGCCGAGAGTGTTGCTCTGCCGGACGCGCCCGACATACTCCCCAATGCTGGGCATACTTGGTACGCCTGGAGCGGCGCTCAACGCCGGTTCGTCCACGATCTCCTCTTCGAGCCCCATATCAATCAACTGGCGGCGTACTCGGCGCAGCTCGCGCTTGAGCAGCGCCAGCTCCTTTGTCATCAGCTGCAGCTCGTCGCGCAGCTCCTCAGCCTGGGCCTCCCGCGCCTCGAGCAACGAGAGCAGCTCGCGGCATTCCGCTTCCTCGGCGGGCGCCTCGCGGACACGCTTCCGGGACCGTCGGGCCTCCACCGACGCCTCGTACGCCCGCCGACGCTCGGTGTACTCGCTGATAAACGTCTCAAGCTCGGAGTCGCACTGGTCCGAGAGCTTCTTGATTACCTCTATAGACCGGGGATGCTCGCTGACTATAGGCACGGCTCAACTCCTGGCGGCTGCTGCTGGCTCTGTTAGGTCCGCGCTCGCGGGACCCGTGTGCCACCAATGATATGGAGTGAGCGGCCCTGTAGCTGTAAAAGTGAGTGCGACAAGGGTAAACAAGCCGTGAACGCGAGCGGCTCTCTCAGGCGGGTGACTCAGCGAGGCGTCCCTACAGAGTTGATACCGCTGGCGAATTGTCGTAGCATCTGTGAGCAACTCA
>JADDPP010000349.1 GCA_016781845.1 Rubrobacter sp. | reverse complement strand
CTAGATCAAGGCCGAGTTATGATGCAACGAATGCCCCTTATCAAGATTTACCTTTGATGCAACACGGGGGCCTCCAGTGCAGTAAGGTTTCATACTCACTGGTGGGATGGACACCTGGCGCAGACGTTGTGTGCAACGACCGTACACGCTGATATGAGCGACAAACAGGCGCCGGAGGTGGTAGACCGTGCCGAAGCTGCGGTCATGCTGCTGCTTAGCCTCGCAACGCAGGCTTGTTCCGCAGCAACATGTCGAAGAGACGCCATCGCCCCAGGAGCCTGATCTTGTGGCTCTCTGCAAGCGCCGACTCCGCTTTCTCCCGACGCATCCACTCGGGGTGTGGAATGGCGAGCGGCACGTCCTTTGCCACGAGTCGTTCTCGCGCGTACTTCTGTATAGCGGCGTCCGCCATCAGATAACCGTGGTTCTCGAGCACCGCCATCTCGCCATCGGAGAAGGCGTCCATGTCCGTGCGCACCTCCGATATCCGGTCCTCGACGAGGTTGGACGGGTATCCCTGTGCATCCTCCCTGTAATGTTCCGCTACACTGCCGATGCCCCAGTACGCGCCCTTGAGCTCGCCCTTGATGAGGCCCGCCAGGAGCCACCGCTTGCGGATGGCTCGCTACTGGCGGTCGAGTATGGAGGCATACCGCGGCAGGCGCAGGATCGGACCTCTGTCCGGCTCGAAATCCAACGTCTCCCCACCGTCGGATACCAGGACTACCTCGTGCCCCTTCCACACCGGTTCCAGGCCCATGTTGTCGTACAGGCCGCCATCGCTCAGGCGAAGCCCGGCTACGAGCTTGTCGCGGGCCTCCATCAGTCGCTTCCGTCGTTCGGGGTCCGTGGCGGACCGCGCCTTCCGTTCGGCCTGCCCCCTCTTCAGCTCGTCCGGCCCGAGGCCGACAACCATCGGGTCAAAGACGGGCGGGAAGCAGGAGGACGCGGCGACGGCTCTGGCGAGCGGATACGCGGGCTGGCGTGACCACCCGGCCTGGTAGTCGCCTATCCGGTCCTGTCTGAAGGTCCAGTTCACGCCGTACACGAGGTCTGCCGCGGAGAAGACAAACGCCGGGTGATCGGGCAGCTGTCCCAGACTGAGACCCGTCACCCGCTGCCTGTAGCTCTCTTCCAGGGCCTGGACCGCCACGGCCCCGTTGAGCCAGTTCCACGGCAGCAGGTAGCGCCTGACCAGAGGGCCGGTGCGCAGGTTTCTCGCCGCGAAGGAGTAGAAAGGTATCGAGACACGGTCATCCCAGTGCGGCCACACCTCTCCCGGCCCCGGCCACGGCGTCATGCCTTCGGCGAGAAAAGCGCCGACTATGCTGCCACCTGACACACACGAGATAGTGTCCACCCTCGAGAGCACTCCGAGTTCGTTGAGACGGCGTAGCGCGCCGAGGTGAAAAAGTGCGGCGCGAAACCCGCCGCCGGAGAGGCACAGTGCCACTCCCCGCCGCTTGTTCTCGGGCTTCGCCAGGTACGTCCGGTGCGCATACTCCTCCGGCGTCTTCATCGCGACCGTCGTACGCACCTGTCTACCCCTCTCCAAAGCTCACACACTCGCGCGCTCCCACCGGCATAAACGATGCAGAAGAGCGACGCGCAGCTCGCGCCGAACCCCACATCCACCTGCCATCTTCCTGACAGCGACCAGGCGTGCTCACAGAATATACCCCTCGGTGTCTGCTCTCAACGCCCTCGCGTTTATAGAAATACACGGCACATCTGATGCTCTATGGGAGTGAGGCGGGGCCGCACGGCTCCGTCGTCCCGGTCAGACGGCAAAATAGAACGCTGCAGGGGGGCATCTCGAAGAATGGCACCAGCATCTGTCCCAACCCGGAGGCTGCATCCGCCACGCTTTCTGTACCGCATCCTGAATCCGGTGTTCAAGCTACTCCTGCGCTCGCCCCTGCACCGCCTGATAGGCAAGCGGCTTATGCTCCTCGCGTTCACCGGACGCAGGAGCGGAAGGCGCTACACAATCCCCGCGGGCTACGCTCAGGTGGACAACGTGCTGCTGCTCGGCACCAGCAGCGCATGGCACAAGAACCTGCACGGAGCAAGTGTGGGCGTCCTGTTATGCGGCCAGAAGCGAGCTGGCACTTCCGAGGTGATCACCGATGAAGAAGGCATGGTGGAGTGCTACGAGAAAATGCTCGCTATCGCTCCGGGCTACGGACGGGCGATTGGCGTCAGTCTTGCCCCGGACGGGCAACCGAACCGGGCGGATGTCGCGCGGGCCAGGCAAGAGGGAGTTGTCGCTATTCGCATACAGCTTGACTGAAGGGGAGTTTTCCGTATTCCCTGTGCTAGCGCTCCTGCGAGCCGAGCACCCAGGTCACTATTAGCGCGAGCGCGATGAGTACCTCAGCTGCAGTGTCCAGCAGGTAAACAGGTCGAAGAGACGAGATGTGCCATACCTCGACGAGGGCGAGGACCGCAGCCGCCGCTATACCAAGCACCACGACGCTCAGTGAGGGAAGCCGCTCCCTCGCCGCCATCAGCAGCGCAGCACCGATTACGGTGATAAGCAAGGAAGTTGTGCGTAGCAGAAAGATGTCGCCCTTGGGACCGACCACCCACAGGAACGAGGCAAGATGAACAAGCGGCCACACGCCCGTGATGACGTAGTACAAGCCCTGCACGAGCAGTACGATCCGAAGGGGCGCTATCCGCCTGCGGCCACGAACTCTCACGATACCGCTGATGATAGCACCCGCGTTCAGGGCTGTCTACCGACCAGCAGAGAGACAGCTTGCCTGTTGTCAGTGCTTGACTCACCAAGCTCGTCGGGGGTGACCGGCGGGCAGGCAGCGCTACTCGCCAACCGGCTCCCCTCCAAGGAAAGCCAGGAGGGCTGCGTTGAACTCCTGGGGCCGGTCCACCATAGGGACGTGACCTGTCCCCTTCAGGATGAGGAGTCGAGAGTCAGCAATTTCTCCCCGCAAGATACGCCCGAACGAAGCCGGGACCAGTGCATCGCTTTCGCCCCATATCAGGAGGGTGGGCGCGCTAATCGCTTGCAAGTGCTCTCGTACGTCCTCCGCCAGCAACTCGCGCGCCGCCCGCCACAGAGTGAACGGCCCGGCAGAGATAGCGTCTCGTGCGAGAACCGTTAGAAAGTTGAGTCTGGCATGTCGCGCTTCCGTGAGCAGAGGCGCAAGATGACCAAACAGCGAACGGTCCAGCGGAACCCCTGCGGGATCAACCAGGACAAGGCGCTGTACCACTTCTGGCTTGTGCGCCGCGACGCGAATGCAGATATATCCTCCCATTGAGTGCCCGACCAGGTGCACCGACTGCAGACCCACGGCCTCCATCCAACCCAGCAGCCAGGACGCCGCCTCCGCGAGGACGAACCGTCGCCGGGAGGCGCGCATCGCCCCGAAGCCTGGAAGGTCCACTAA
Source organism: Rubrobacter sp. (assembly GCA_016781845.1). Taxonomy (GTDB): domain Bacteria; phylum Chloroflexota; class Chloroflexia; order Thermobaculales; family Thermobaculaceae; genus JADDPP01. The sequence continues at coordinate 982 of JADDPP010000349.1, read as the reverse complement.
ATACACCCGGTAACGCTCGGCGAGCGCCGGGATGCTTCTCGTCCACCACCACGCCGAACCAGAGAGCCCGTGTACCAGAACCACCGGCTCTCCCAGTCCCGCAACCTGATAGCGGACCGGCTGCCCTGCAACCTGAACCTCATGCCCCGAGATCTCTACCTCACGCATTGAGAACCATGCCGCGTAAGGTCCGTAGCACGCTAGACAAGAGCCCGGTCAGGCGCCCAGTTGGTATCTCTCTCGCGCGCAACCACACTGATGCGGCCGTCACCCTCCATGTATGCCTCCTTCACGTCAGCGACGTCGTCCACACCCTGCAGGCGAAGCTGGCTCAACAGCTCCCCCTCAGTGATCAACTCCCTCCGCATGTTGTGTGGGAGCATGCGTCCATCCAGCACCAGAGGTAATGCCTGAGGACGGACCCACCGCTCCATGGACGGGAACCGATACCCAAGCCAGTTCACGGCGTGGCTCCAGAAGACGATAGTACCGACGAGCAGCAGGCCATCCGAGAGCGAACTGTAATCATTCGCCATCGCGTTCTGGGCCGCGTCTGCGATCAGCACTACCACGAGCAAGTCCGCGATCCCCATCCCTCCTGCTTCGCGCCTCAACACTATGCGGAGCACGAAGTAGAGTGACAGGTACATGATCGACCCGCGCAGGAAGATCTCGAGAAGTGGCGTGTCGGGAAGCAGAAGCTTCCGCCACTCAGTACCCCAAAGCCAATCCATACAACTTCCTTCCTACCAGCACGTATAAAACCGGAGAGCAAGCTTCCATTACCCACCGGGGAGCATACAGAGGAGTCACAGAAAGAATGGAGGGATAGTTGGGAACGCAGAGCAGGCGTATACAGCCCCGTCCCCTCCTCAGTCTTCGTGACATCTCTGTGGTGAGTGCTCCCCTCCAGCCCCCCGTGCCGACCAGAAGAGCTTCTGCTCTCCCGACACGGTTGCTGCTGCCGTCGCTCTTGTAGTTA
>JADDPP010000309.1 GCA_016781845.1 Rubrobacter sp. | reverse complement strand
TTGGGGTCTGCACACCCTGCTTAAGTTGTCAATGCGCTCGTATGTGACCATCACTCCCCGCTCGTACAGAAGCTCTTCGACATCCCGAAAGCTCAGAGAGAAGCGATGGTAGAGCCAGACCGCGTAAGAGATGATGTCTTGAGGGTGGCGGAAACCCTTGTACGACACAGGCGAGGTGTAGTTATTCATACCCCGAGTATCGCACAGATTCGCGTAGACTCCGAACATCCGCGCTTAAGTTGTCAATGCCCCCACGCCTCATCCCGGGTGCCCTTGCAGATCAGGCGCACGCACTTGCGGCCCCAGTCCACGTCGGCGAGCGTCATGCCGAGCAGTTCCTGCGCGCGGCAGGCGGACGAGACGAGCAGGCTCAGGATAGCCCGGTCTCGATCGTGGTCGAGGGACCGAAACGCCTCGTCGTACATCTCCTGTGGTATCGCGCGGGGCGTGCGTTTCGGTTCGCGCTGCCGGTAGGGATCGCGCCCCGTATGCACCCAGGGGTCGAGGGGGTTGTGGTGCGCCTGGCGCCGCGGGCGGAGCGGGACGGGGTTCGGCACGTCGTCGTAGCGCTGCTCGAGATGAGTATAGAACGACTTGATCACGCTGAGCCGGTGGTTGATCGTGGCGGGCTTGTAGCCTGGCGCGAGCGTCGCCTTGCCCGTCCTGGGGTTGAGGCTGCCGGGCACGGAGGAGTCCGGCCTGCGATGCCGGTAGGGGTTATCGGCACTGCGCAGGTGGAGGACGTAGTCGCGCACGTCGGTAGTCTCGGCCTGGCGCCACGTCTTCCCGCGGAGGTGCAGGAAGCGGAACCAGCCGAGCAATGCGTACACGTATGTCTTGACTGTGGCGGGGCTCTTGTCGCAGGCGACGAGCTCGAGCAGGAATACGCCGACGGCTTCATCGGCTTCCCCGTTCTCGTCGACGAGGTCGAACGGGGGTATCTGCTCGGGGCGTTCGACCACGATGTAGGACAGCTGGGCCTCGGTACTCACCACGGCACCTCCTGGCATGGGATTTCGGCAGCTAACGGTAGTACATTTAACTTACCGGATGCCCGCGATGCTGCTGCGAGAGCACGAGGACGCCTGACTCGACCCAGACATTACTGAACCTGCGGCGCTGCGAACGATGC
>JADDPP010000155.1 GCA_016781845.1 Rubrobacter sp. | reverse complement strand
TTGCCAGATGGCACAGGAGAGAGTGTAGCGGAGCCCCAGACGCTCTAGGAGGGGAGATCGCTAATACGACTAATGAGCGATATATCAATCTATTATTTCGCACCCATAGCAAAGGAGGACTATCTGTCCCGGACACCGCGCGCACCGGATGCAGCGGCACTGTGTAAACATCGCGTTAACAGCAACTCCGCAGCAGGCCCCATGTCGGATCCGAGGGTGTAGCATGCCCTCCGCAACCAACCGCAGCAGCAGCGCAGCAGCAAGGGAGATACGGGTATGGAGCTACTTACAGCCGCGCAGATTGCCAAGGAGTTGAACCTGCCCGAGAGCACTGTACGCTACTACCGGGACCGATTCACCGACTATATCCCCATGACGGGTGAGGGCAGGAACCGGCGCTACCGCCCCGAGGCAATGGATGTATTCGCGTTCATCGCAGAGCGGCTACGCAACAACATGCCGGCGGATGTTCTCGAGACGGAACTACGAGCGCGCTTCCCAGTAGAGATCACTGTGGAACCGCAACGACCGCAAACGGATAGCAGCAGCAACACAGCAGCAATCGTCGCAGCGCCAGCGTTTCTTGAGGTCATGGCTCGACTTGGCCAGGCGCTGGAGGACATTGGCGAACTCCCTACTGTGGTTGAGGCTCAGAGGCAGGAGATCGCGGGCCTTCGCAGACAGGTAGCGGAGCTTACAACCGCAGTTACCGCAGCAGCAGCGCAGCAGCAGGCCTCAGAAGCCAGGGATCGTGAGCTGCTGACCACTGTTGCGGAGTTGCGGAAGGCGCTGAAGCCAGAGCGGCCGCAAGCGCCGTGGTGGAGGCGACTGCTGGGGCTCGAGCCAGCGTAGTCACGAGAGTACCCTCTACCTGCCAACCTGACTCCGCCATATCGACAGGTCCGCGGGGTCCAGTCTGGTGACACTTAGGAGCTTCGCGAAGTCCTTATCGGCCGTCACTACCCGGCTAGCACCGAGCCGAGCCACCACGGCGAAGTGGAGCAGATCTCATGCTGGAATATCGGGCAGCCCAGTGGCAAAGCCGGCAGCATCCATGACGTCCTCAGCCCGGATTGTCTCTATCCTGGCCCGCAAATACCGGTGCAGTAGCTCCTGCAGAAGCTCGGCGTCAGTGATGA
>JADDPP010000404.1 GCA_016781845.1 Rubrobacter sp. | reverse complement strand
GGTGAACCGCTACTCGTGGGAATGAGCGCACCGAGGCATGGTTCGCCTGGAGACCTATCGGCATGACTGAGCAGGCATCCGTGCGGAGGTCTCGTCGCTACGCCGAGAACGCGAGTATCGGACGCTGGCTTTGCGGTACGGCGTGCCTGTGGGTAAAATGGGGTAGCAGCAAACCGACGTTTCGGTCGGTTTCAGTCAGGGGTTCAGGTTGAAGGTCGAGCAGGAACGCAGCATCGCCAGGCGACAGAGGATTGTGGACGCCGCGCTCGAGGTGTTCTCGCGCCGGGGGTACCGGGACGCCGCGATGGACGAGATAGCGAGCGAGGCCGAGACGTCGAAGGGCGGGCTGTACTTCCATTTCCCGAACAAGCAGGCGATATTTCTTGCCCTCCTCGACCGTACGGCGCGGCTGCTGAGGGAGCGCGCGGAGGAAGCAATAACGGCGCACGACGGGCCGCTCGCCCGCCTGGATGCCGCACTGCTCGTCGTCATCCGCACCTTCGCAGGGCACCGCTCCCTGGCGCGGCTCTTTCTCATCGAGGCTTTCGGCGCGGGGCGGGAGTTCAACAGGCGAATGGCGGAGATACACGCCGAGTTCGCGGAGCTTATTACACGGCACCTGGACGAGGCGGTGGCGCAAGGGGCGATACAACCGCTTGACACGAAACTTGCCGGCAAGGCGTGGTTTGGCGCGCTGAATGAGGTCGTCACCGCTTGGGTGCTAGACGATGAGCCGGGGCGTCTGGAGGACAGCTATCCGGCGTTGCGGGTGCTCTTGCTGCGCAGTGTCGGGGTGCTTGAACAGGAAGGGCCACGGACAGGGGTATGAGCACGATTTTGCTGGAGACTGTTGGTGGGAGCGCGCTGCAGGAGCGTCTGTGTGCCGGATTGGACAAGGCGCGGACTCTGGGACGGCCCGTGCTCGTCAGCGTCTCCGCGCGCGTCGCTCCCGTCGCCCCACTTGGCCTTTATGCCGCGGCCCGTGCCAGGCGGGAGAACTGCGTATACCTCGAGTGGCCGGACAGGAAGAGGGCGGTGGTCGGCGTCGGGGCAGAGCTCTCTCTGCATGTCCCCGGCGCACAGGAGGCAGGGCGCGCGGCTCAGCAGTGGCGTTCACTGCTCTCAGATGCGGAGAGCGATGCAGGGAACTGGGGTACCGGGCCTGTGCTGATGGGGGGCTTCGCGTTTGACCCTGGTCGGCCCGCCTCCGAGTTATGGCGCGGCTTCCCGGCGGGACTCCTCGCTATGCCCAGACATACGCTCGCGTCGTCGGACGGGGAGTCGTGGCTGACCACGAATCTGGTTGTACACCCTGGCGACAGCATACGCGACTTCGGGGAGGACCCTCAGGCTCAACTCGATGACCTCCTGGGGCGCGCCCGCCGGTGCGTAGATACGGACGGCGACTCGGCGAGGCTGGAAGTGCGCGAATGCGCATCACCGGAGGAATGGAAGCGTTCGGTGAGGAGGGTTGTTCGGGCGATACAGGCGGGCGGAGTCGCGAAGGTCGCTCTCGCGAGGGCCGTCCGCGCGGTGGATGATTGCCAACACCGACGGATCGAGACTTCTGACGTACTGGCCCGGCTTCGGGCCGAGTATCCTGCCTGCACGATCTTCGCCGTGGCTCGCGGCGACAGCTGCTTCCTAGGGGCGAGTCCTGAGAGCCTGGTGAGCCTCCAGGACGGAGAGGTGCGCGCGTCCTGTCTGGCGGGCTCCCGGCCCCGTGGCATCACCGACGCCGAGGACGCGAGGTTGGGCTCGGAGTTGCTCGCGAGTGCCAAAGACCGCAGGGAGCATGAGATAGTCGCCCGTACGCTTGTAGAGACGCTGCGGGATGCGTGTGGCGAGGTGTGGACACCGCCCGAAGCGCCGAGACTCCTGCGTCTGCACAACGTACAGCACCTTTACACACCCATCACGGCCACTGCGCGCGAGGAGCAGACGGTGCTCGACCTCGTGGGCCGGTTGCACCCTACCCCCGCTGTCGGCGGGTTCCCGCGTGAGGAAGCGGTGCGACTTATACGCGAGCACGAGGGGCTGGACCGCGGGTGGTATGCGGGTCCCGTCGGGTGGGTGGATGCGCGTGGGGAGGGCGAGTTCGTTGTCGGCATCCGCTCCGCGCTCGTTCAGGGCAACATGGCCACGCTCTACGCGGGTTGCGGCATCGTGCGCGACTCGGACCCGGAGAGCGAGTACCGGGAGTCCGTTCTGAAGCTGCAGCCGATGCTCTCGGCGCTCGGAGGCGTTTGAGGGTGAGCGCTGGGCTGGTCAATATCGCGTACTCAACGGCGTTCGTGGACGAGCTAGTCCGCTCCGGACTGAGACACGTCTGCATCAGCCCTGGGTCACGCTCCACGCCGCTCGCGCTCGCGTTCGCGGAGAACAGGGCCGTGCGTACCTGGATGCACGTGGACGAGCGGTCCGCTGGTTACTTCGCGCTCGGTCTTGCAAAGGCATCTCGTCAACCGGTGGCCCTGCTATGCACGTCCGGCACGGCGGCGGCGAACTTTTATCCGGCGGTTGTGGAGGCCCGGTATAGCCGCGTGCCGCTCATCGTTCTTACCGCTGACCGCCCGCCGGAGCTGCGGGAGAACGGCGCGCCACAGGCGATAGACCAGCTCGGCCTTTACGGCAGTCACGCCAAGTGGTTCGCGGAGATGGCCCTGCCGGATGAGAGCCTGGAGCTCCTGCGCTACGTACGCGCGACAGCCTGCCGTGCCTACTCCACCGCAGCGGCGGACCCGCCGGGGGCGGTACACCTCAACTTCCCATTCCGGGAGCCACTGCTGCCCGCGCCGGGAGAGTATCTGGCGAACGACTCTGGGGACGCCGGCAGACCGGACCGTGAGCCGTGGACGCGAACTGGCCAGGGGGTGCGGCTGCCGGACTCCGGTCTGGTGGAGCGGCTGGCCAGGGAGTTGAACGCCACACCTCGCGGGCTGATAGTGTGCGGTCCCTGCGACATCCCAGGCGTCACGGAGCCGCTGGTCCGGCTTGCGAGGCTACTCGGCTATCCGGTGCTGGCGGACGGTCTCTCCCCGCTGCGCTACGGCGCGCACGGCCTCTCGCTCGTCCTGGACAAGTACGATGCTTTCCTGCGAGATGCGGAGTGGGCCGCTGAGCACGAGCCCGAGCTGGTGATGCGAATCGGCGCGGCACCCACGTCGAAGCCGCTCACGCAGTACCTGCAGCGATACCCTTCGGCCCGGCAGATAGTCGTGGACGAGGCGGACGGGTGGCGGGACCCCAGCCTGCTCGCCGCCGAGATTGTGTACGCCGACCCCGCCCTCCTCTGCGACGCGCTGGCCGCCGCCCTCGGCGAGCGCGATGCCCGTGCGCAGGACTGGGCAGCCGCGTGGCTGGAGGCGAACGTGCAAGCGGGGGAGGCGATAGAGGAGAAGCTTGGCCGGACTGACGGAATGTTCGAGGGCAAGCTCTTCGCGGAGCTTGCCACGCTGCTCCCCAGCGGTTCTACTCTGTACATCGGCAACAGCATGCCCGTGCGCGACCTCGATACATTCTTCGGTTCCACGTCCAACCGGGTGCGCGTCCTGTGCAACAGGGGCGCGAACGGCATTGATGGGGTGGTCTCCAGCGCCCTGGGTGCGAGCGCGGAGGCGGAGGGGCATACCGTGCTCGTAATAGGCGACCTCTCCTTTTACCACGATATGAACGGGCTGCTCGCCGCGAAGCTTTACGACCTGAATCTCACCGTGCTTCTTGTCAACAACGATGGTGGGGGCATCTTCTCTTTCCTGCCCCAGGTCGCGCATTCGAAGCACTTCGAGCAGCTTTGGGGAACACCAACGGGGCTCGACTTCCGGCTGGCTGTCGAGATGTACTGTGGGAGGCACGTGCGCGCCGAGACGTACGCAGAGCTGAGGGATGGGTTGAGGCTGGGTATCGAGGGCGGGGGGCTCACCGTCGTGGAGGTGCGGACAGACAGGGAGGAGAATGTGCGCCTTCACCGTGAGATGTGGTCGGTGGTGTCGCGCGCACTGAGGGGGAAGAGCGTGTTAGGGGCAGGCGCCTGATGCGGATAGAGGTAAACGGCATCGGTTATAACGTGGAGGCGCAGGAGTACGGGCACGACGCGCCGCCGTTGGTGATGCTCCATGGCTTTACGGGCAGCACGCGGAGCTGGGACGGGCATGGCGAGAGAATCAGGTCGCTCGCGTCCGCCAGGTACGACTGGCACGGGCACACCCTGGTCCTCGTGGACCTTCTCGGGCACGGTCTCTCGGACTCTCCCGACGATCCGGACCGATACCGAATGGAGCGCGCTACCGAGGATGTCGCGGCTATACTCGACGCGCTGGGGCACCAGCGGCCCGCGGCAATCGTCGGTTACTCTATGGGAGGGCGGCTTGCGCTGCATTTCGCCGTCACCCATCCGGAGCGTGTCGCCGCGCTGATACTCGAGAGCGCGTCTCCGGGTATTGCCGACAGCGGGGAGAGGCAAAGGCGAGTGGAGAGCGATGCCGAGCTTGCGGAGTACATCGAGCGGGAGGGCATACCCGCGTTCGTTGAGCAGTGGGAGGCCAACCCGCTGTTCGAATCGCAGCGCAGCCTGCCGGAACATGTACGAGGCGCGCTGCGGGCGGAGAGGCTCCGAAACAAACCCGTTGGCCTCGCGAACAGTCTGCGAGGTATGGGCGCGGGGGCGCAGGAGCCTCTATGGGACAGGCTAGGCGAGATACAGGTGCCGGTGCTCTTGCTGGCAGGCGAGCACGACGCTAAGTTTCGGGCGATCCTGGAGCAGATGTGGGACGCTCTTCCGCGGGTGGGCGCTGCAGTTGTTCCGGGGGCGGGGCACGCAGTACACCTGGAGCAGCCGGAGTCGTTCGACAGACGGGTTGTCGAGTTCCTGTGGGGCGACCTGCCCGGCTGGTCGAGTAGAGAGGAAATCCAATGGCAGTAGAGTGGCAGGTCGCGCGTGAGTACACGGACATCCTGTACGAGAAGGCGGAGGGGATAGCGAGGATCACGATCAACCGACCTGAGGTGCGCAACGCCTTCCGACCCCTCACGGTTACGGAGCTCATGGACGCTTTCGCGGACGCGCGTGAGGACCCGCAGATAGGGGTTATACTCTTCACTGGCGCCGGGGACAAGGCGTTCTGCTCCGGCGGAGACCAGCGAGTACGCGGTGAGGGTGGCTATGTGGGCGAGGACGAGGTGCCTCGCCTGAACGTGCTGGACCTGCAGAGGCAGATCAAATACCTGCCGAAGCCTGTAATCGCGGTCGTTGCCGGATATGCCATCGGCGGCGGTCACGTCCTGCACCTCATCTGCGACCTCACGATAGCCGCCGATAACGCCAGGTTCGGGCAGACCGGTCCTCGTGTCGGTAGCTTCGACGCGGGTTACGGCGCAACCTACATGGCGCGCGTTGTGGGTCACAAGAAGGCGCGCGAGATCTGGTACCTCTGCCGCCAGTACAACGCACAGGAGGCGCTCGATATGGGCCTCGTCAACACGGTGGTGCCACTGGCGGAGCTGCATGAGGAGGCCGAGAAGTGGGCGCGGGAGATACTCGAGAAGAGCCCGGTAGCGCTACGCTTTCTCAAGTCCGCCTTCAACGCGGACACAGACGGACAGGCGGGCATACAGGACCTCGCGGGCAACGCTACGATGCTGTACTACATGACCGAGGAGGCGAGAGAGGGGCACCAGGCGTTTCTGGAGAAGCGCAAGCCCGATTTTTCGAAGTTTCCGCGCCAGCCCTGATTAGAAACTGGGGAGGGCGCGTGTAGTAGGGGCAGGCACGGGGACCTGCCCCTACAGGCTCAACCTCAACTCGGCGGACCGGCGGGGCTGCACCGACGGGTTCCTGATGCCGGCGATCTCCAGGGTGGACGAATGGGGGGAACCATAATTGGCACCGAACAGGCGGTTGCACGAGGAGAACAGGATCTCGTGGAACGCGGCCACAGAGGCGCATAACAGCCATAAGGGCGATCAGGCAGCCTTCTTTCGTGAGGGCAGCAACACGCTGCACGCGGAAGAGAGGGAGCTGTTGGGCGACATACGTGGGCTTTCCGTAGTCCACCTGCAGTGCAACTCAGGTCAGGATACGCTGAGTCTGGCGCGGCTGGGCGCGGCTGTGACGGGCGTAGACATCAGCGACACCGCGATCGAGTTCGCGAGGAAGCTGTCCAAGGATTCCGGTATCCCCGCCACGTTTCATCGTGCGGACGTGTACGACTGGCTGGAGGAGGCTGCCAGGGAGGAGCCTCGGTTCGACGTAGCATTCTCCTCGTACGGCGCGCTCGTCTGGCTCTCCGACCTCTCTATATGGGCGCGCGGCATCGAGCGTATTCTGAAGCCCCGCGGCCGCGTTGTCCTTGTGGACTTCCACCCCGTGCAGGGAGTGCTGGGAGACGACTGGACCCTCAAATATCCGTATAGCTCATTTGGGGAGCCGAAGCCCCTGAGCTGGCAGGAAGGTATCGGCGATTACGTTGCGGCGGAGATGAGAACCCTCGACCCGGAAGGGCGAATACACGGCGTGCAGGACTTCCACAACCCGCACCCGCATCACGAGTTTGCGTGGGGCATCGGCGACATCGTCACTGCCCTGCTGGACGCGGGACTTACGCTCACCACGCTCCGCGAGTACCCTTACTCAAACGCCGCGCTACTCCCTGGTACGCGCCCTATCGGTATGGGGCGCTTCGTCCCACCAGCGGGAGTACCCCCTATACCGTTGATGTACGGGATAACGGGGCGCAAGGAGGGTGGTTGATGAACTTGCTTCGAGAGGTTTCAGCCGAGGGCCAGGGTAGTGGTATTTGGGGGGGGCAGACATGCCTGTGCGTGGGCAGGCTGGCATTCCTCACTTCTAGCGGGACACTCCTTTGGTAAGCGAGAGGCCCCTCCGACCCCAAGCGCGCAAGCGTGCTCTCGCGTGGCTTTTCGCCTCGCGACCGGCGACGCTCCCCGCCGCCGTCGTGCCGGTGCTCGTCGGCACTGCCGTGGCTGTCTCGGACGGGTACTTTCGGCTCGGTCCGTTCATCGGCGCGCTCGTTGCGTCCTTGCTGATACAGGTGGGCACGAACTACGCGAACGACTACTTCGACCACCAGAAGGGCGCGGACACCGCGGAGCGGCTCGGTCCGATACGGCTCATTCAGAGCGGACTCGTGCCTCCGCGCCAGGTGCTGCTTGCCACCATCCTGTGCTTCGGCGCTGCGGCCGCTGTGGGGGTGTACCTCGTGTGGGTGGGGGGATGGCCGATACTTGCCATAGGTGTGCTCTCGATACTGTCGGGTCTCGCATACACGGGTGGGCCGTATCCACTAGGCTACCACGGCCTCGGCGACATCTTCGTTTTCGCCTTCTTCGGGTTGGTAGCGGTAACCGGCACTTACTATCTGCACGCGGGCACGGTGAGCACGCTGGCGTGGTGGGCCTCCGTTCCTGTAGGTCTGCTCGTGACTGCCATCCTCGTCGTCAACAACGTGCGCGACATCAGTACCGACCGCGCGGCAGGGAAGCGCACGCTCGCCGTCCGCATCGGTCGGCGGGCTACCCGCGTCCAGTACGCCCTCTTGCTCGGCGTCGCCTACCTCGTGCCGCTGGGGCTGTACGTCGCGGGCCTATCCTCCGGCTGGTTCTGGCTTCCGTGGCTGACTGCGCCGCTCGCGGTGCGGGCCGTGCTAGGAGTCATGAGCTACGAAGATGGCCCCATGCTGAACAGGATGCTCAAGGCGACGGGGCGGTTGCACCTGTTGTTCGGCGTACTGTTCGCGGCGAGCCTGCTGCTCTAGACGCCTTGACACCTTACCGAACGGACCCGAGGTTGAAGAATCTGGAGATTAAAGCACGGTTTGCTGATCTGGAGTTGGCGCAGGAACTGGCGCGGACGCTCGGCGCCCAGGACAGGGGTGTGAGCAGGGACGTGGACACTTACTTCCGGGCGCCTCGTGGGCGGCTGAAGCTGCGGCAGCGAGAAGGTGAGGCGCATGGCACGCTCATCTATTACGAGAGGCCAGACACGGCGGTGAGCCGTTACTCGGAGTATTCCCTGGCGCGGGTCGTTGACTCGGAAGCGATGAGGAACTTGCTGGACGCTTCTCTTGGGACGCTCGTCACGGTAAGCAAGACCAGGCGCCTGCTCCTATACGGGGCCACGCGCGTACACCTGGATGTCGTGGACGGCCTTGGCTGCTTTGTAGAGCTGGAGACGGTGATGACGAGGCAGTCCGAGCAGGAAGCCCGCCGGGAGCACGAGCTAGTCAGGGAGGCAATGGAGCTGAAGGGGCGTGAAGTGGTCGAGGTAAGCTACAGCGACCTGTTGCTCCGGAGGGGAATAGGGTGACTCCTAGCTTACCCGACTGGCTCCAGTATCACGCCGATACCACGCCGGAACGTCTGGCGCTGGTCGCGGGCGCGGTGGAGTGGTCCTGGTCGAAGCTCTACTGCCGGACCGGCGAGACGGCGGCTCGGCTCGCCCAGGCGGGTGTTGGGTATGGTGACCGCGTGGGTGTGCTGCTCGCCAACGGTCCCGAGTTCGTGCTCGTCGTCCACGCGCTGATGCGCCTCGGTGCTGTTCTCATCCCGCTCAACACCCGGCTCACCGCCCCAGAGCTCGGCTGGCAAGTGGAGGACGCCGGGATCAAGCTCGTGCTTCACGATGAGCCAAACGCACCGCGAGCAAGGATGGTGACGGCCGCTGCCGGCATCCCTGCCATCTCCGCTCAGCACGTAACGGAAACGCAAGGCCGCGGTGGTAAAGACACGTCACGCAACGTCGCCGTGGCCCACCATAGGCGCGGCAACACCATTCACCCTGTCACACCCCCGCGGTCACGCTCGATAGACCTGTCCGCCGTCCACTCGATTGTGTACACCTCCGGGACTACGGGCAGGCCAAAGGGGGCGCTACTCACGTTCGGCAATCACTGGTGGAGTGCTCTGGGTTCGGCCGTCAACCTTGGCAACCACCGGCACGACCGCTGGCTCGCGGTGCTGCCTATGTTTCATGTAGGAGGCCTCGCCATCATCTTCCGGTGCGCCATCTACGGAACGCCAATGGAGATACATTCCGGTTTTGACGCGGCGGTGGTTAACGAGGCGATAGACCGCAGGGGTGTCACGCTCGTATCTGTAGTGAGCAACATGCTGCGGCGGATGCTCGACGAGCGCGAGGGGAGGCCGTACCCGGATAGCTTGCGCTGCGTGCTGCTTGGCGGCGGTCCCGCCCCACGGCCGCTGCTCGAGGAGTGCGCGCGACTGGGTGTGCCTGTGCTGCAGACGTACGGGCTGACCGAGACCGCGTCTCAGGCGGTAACACTCGCCCCCGAGGACGCTCTGCGGAAGCTGGGCTCTGCCGGCAAGCCGCTGATGCCCACCGAGCTACGCATCGAGCACGACGGTCTGGAGGCTGCGCCGGGACAGCCGGGGGAGATCATGCTGCGGGGGCCGAACGTCTCGCCCGGTTACCACAACATATCCCAGAAGCAACACAAACAACACGACGGATGGCTCGGGACGGGGGATGTAGGCTACCTCGACGAGGAGGGATACCTGTACGTGCTGGATAGGCGCGACGACCTTATCATCTCCGGGGGGGAGAACATCTATCCCACGGAGGTGGAGGCTGTCCTGCTCTCGCACCCATCTGTGCTGGAGGCGGGCGTGACGGGACTACCGGATGCGCGCTGGGGCGAGACGGTCGCCGCGTGCGTGGTGCTGCGCGAAGGTGCGTGTACTGTGCCTGAGGAGCTGCAAGCCTACTGCCGGGAGCACCTCGCGGGGTACAAGGTGCCCTCGCACGTTGAGGTCGTCGTCGCGCTGCCCAGGACCGCCTCCGGAAAGCTGATGAGGAGGGTGCTCAGGGAACGGCACGCGGCGGCATGAAGATAAGTTCGAGTGCTGGCACATGGGTAAGCCTCGGGGTGACGGTCGTGCTGTGGGCGTCCGCATTTGCCGCCATTCGAGCCGCGCTCGATGGGTACACTCCCGGCCATCTAACGCTGCTGAGGTTCCTGGTCGCCTCAGTCGTCATCGCCGGGTACGGCCTCGTCATGCGCCTGAGACTCCCGCGCTCCCGTGATCTGCCTTCGATCGCTCTCGCGGGCTTCCTGGGCATCACGATCTACCACACCACGCTCAACTACGGTGAGGTAACGGTTACGGCTGGCTCGGCCTCGCTGCTCGTGAACACCGCGCCCGTGTTCACCGCGCTGCTTGCGACCGGTTTTCTGGGCGAGCGGCTGCGTCGGTGGGGATGGGCGGGCATCGCCGTCAGCTTCCTCGGCGCGGCGCTCATAGGTTTTGGTGAGTCGGCGGGGCTTGACTTTGACCCCGGCGCACTCCTGCTCATCGCATCCGCGCTCTCGTTCAGCCTGTACGCCATCCTGCAGCGACCATACCTGAGCAGGTACACTCCGATTGAGTTCACGGCGTGCGCCATCTGGGCCGGCACGCTGCCGCTGCTGGCCTACTTACCGGGCATCGCGCGGGATGTACGGTCCGCCCCACTCGAGGCTACCCTGGCCGTGGTGTACCTCGGTGTGTTCCCGTCGGCGGTCGCATATATTACCTGGGCGCGCGTCCTCTCGCGCATGCCCGCCTCCAGCGCTGCAAGCTTCCTCTACCTGGTGTCACCGCTCACTATCCCCATTGCGTGGGCCTGGCTGGGGGAGGTCCCCAGCGCTGTCTCGCTCGTTGGCGGTGTGCTGGCGCTTCTGGGCGTCGTGATCGTGAACACGCGGGGGACCGCTAAGGTTGGGTAGGACGTGGGTCCGGGTCTCGACTCGGCTGGGGCCGAAAGGAGCGAACTGCTGTGCGGGTGGGGGGCGTCTCGGCCAGGCGACCCGCTGCGGTATCGTCCTGACCGCTCGCGGTGTGGGCAGCGGGTCTGCGGTCCTTATCGGCGTCTGTGCTGTTAGATGCTGAACGGGGCCGGCGAACGGCTATGGTAGCTCCTGTTCGTTTCCACGATCTTGGCTCCGGACCGCCGCTCCTGCTCGTACACGGGGGCTTTAGCGATGGGTCGGGCGCGTGGGCTGCGCAGATGGAGTCGTTGCGGAGGCATCACAGGCTGCTTGTGCCAGACCGCCGGGGACACGGTGCGAGCCCGAAGGAGCCGCGCCCGTACACGATACGAGGCGATGCGCTGGACATGCTTGATGTGGCGACCCGTGCAGGCGGCGGCTCGTTTCACCTCGCGGGGCACTCGTACGGTGGGCTTGTCGCGCTGGAGGCGGCTATCCTCGCACCCGAGCGCATCCTATCGCTGCACTTGATCGAGCCGCCCTATCTCGCCCTGCTGCCCTGCGACCCCGATGTCCGCGCCCTGAACGGGGAGGTCCGTCACGTGATGGAGCAGGGCCAGGAGCGCGGACCGGAGTGGGCCGCAACAATGTTCTTCCGGGCCATTGCGGGGGCAGCCGCGGTCGAGCGATTGAGCAGGAGTCGTCGCTGGCCGGACATTGTGGGGGAGGGAGAGCGCATCTTCTATGAGGAGTACGCGGGGGACTACCCCCGCGACAGGGTAGGGAGGCTGAGGGTAAGAGGGCCGGTGCAGATTTACACGGGCAGCAACAGCCATCCCGCTTTACGAAAGCTCGCTGCGCGGTTGAGTAAGTTGATCGAGCAGGCGCGGCTCCTGGAGATTCCACGCGCGGGTCACGCTGTGCAGGTGGCGGGGGAGCCGTTCGACAGGGAACTACTGGCAGGGACAGCGTCGAAGGGGCTCGACTAGCCCAGGTCGAGCTCGGAGATGGCTTGCTTGAGGACGTCCGCGGAGCGGCGCAGGGCGTCGCGCTCGTCGCTGCTCAGCGCCGGGTGCAGCACGCGCTCCACTCCGCTCTCGTCCACGATGCACGGCAGGCTGAGGCAGACGTCGTCTATCCCCGCGTAGCTCTCGACAAGGGTGGATACGGACAGTACGGTGTGCTGGTCGCGCAGGATCGCCTCCGTGATGCGCGCCAGCCCGCCCGCTACTCCGTAGTACGTGGCATCCTTACGCTCGACGATGCGTTTCGCGGCCTCCCTGGTCTGCTGTGCGATCTCATCCATTTGAGCCTGGTGGTACGGAAGCCCGTGCGCCGCGCAATACTCGGGCAGCGGCATACCGATGATGTTCGTGAGGCTCCAGGCGGGCACCTGGCTATCGCCGTGCTCCCCGATGATGTAGCCGTGCACGTTTCGCGAGTCCATTCCGAAGTGCTCCGCGAGCAGGGTCCGGAAGCGCGCGGTGTCGAGGATCGTGCCTGAGCCGATGACCTGGCGCGGGGGTAATCCGGAGAGCTTCCACGCGGCGTATGTGAGCACGTCCACGGGGTTTGAGGCTACGAGTATTATGCCCCGTGGGTTCTGCCGAGCCACCTCCGGCACGATCTGCCGGAAGATCTCTCCGTTCTTCTTTACGACGTCCAGGCGACTCTCCCCCTGACCCGGATTCACCCCTGCCGTTATTACGGTGATCGCGGCCTCGGCACAGTCTTCATAATCGCCCGCCCAGATGCGCGTCGGCTGTGCGAAGGGAACAGTGTGGGTGAGGTCCATCGCCTCGCCCTCCGCCTTCGCGCGATTGCGGTTAATGAGCACTATCTCCGCCGCGAGACCGCTCAGTAGCAGGTGGTGCGCGTAAGTCGCTCCAACGTCTCCAGTGCCGACGATGGCTACGCGCGTCGCCTGTGCAGTTGTGGTGTCCGTCATCTCTGCTCCTTACGTCTGGGACTCACGAAAATGCACCTACCTCCGCGGGAATGAGCCGGTCGCGCCGTGCCTGCCTGTGACGGCGCTGGCGCGCTCGTACACCTCGGCGGCGAACGTTCCCAGGGGCTGCACGCCCAGGAGGGGAAGGGGTTCGTGACGGCTGGCGGCATCGTTCCAGAACAGCAGGCGCGCGATCGGATCTCGCGTGTCGGGATCACGGGTGATCTGCACGAACGTGAACCGCTCACGCGCGCCCAGTATCTCGAAGTCCGCCGGCACGATGGGGGTCCATGTACCGGTGTTCAAGTAGCGAGCCCCATCCCGCTCTATTGTAAGCGGGTATTGCTCTGCGGTATGGGTGTGACCGAAGACATAGAACGGTACTTTCTCAACCCCCTCGTTGCGCAGTAACCTGTCAATTCCCAGCGCCGCGCGGTGGAGGTATCCGGACGGCTGCGTGGCCGGACGCAGAAGGCGCCGCTCGCGCCATGCCAGCCCCAGCACTCCGACTGCGAATAAGGTCAGCGAACGCACGTTGAAGCGAACGTTGCGCATCCACGTATACAGCGCCAGAAGGCCGCCGCCGAGAGGAAGGAGCGGAAGGAATGGCTCGATGAGCAGCGCACGCAGCAGACGGGGGCGGCTGCTCATAGCGGGCTTCGCGGATAGCCCATCTATGGCCACCACAGTCTCGTGCAGTAGCCCTAGCTGTTGGGCATACGGGCGCAGGACCTCCTCCCGGTACCGCTCGCACCGTGACTCCTGCTCCTGAGGAGTCAGTTGGCTCGTGCGGGTGAAGACTATCAGGAAGAAGCTGAGGTAGTAGCGAAGCAGGAGCCAGAGCGCCATGACAGGATGCACGCGAAACGCCCAGCGCAGATACCGAGTGGGCGGTTTGACATTGTCCGCGAACGGGTCCAGCGCCTCGATCCGGTTGAACAGGTGCTCCACGAAATACGAGCCGAGTGGCAGGTCTATCTCCCCCGGCCTGTCGGGTGCGTAAGGCTCCAGGGCCATCGAGAACGAGTTGTCGCGGTCGTACTGGTGCCCGTGCTCCGCGTACAGCACGCCCGGAAGGTACAGTATCCAGGGGTGGAACCGGACCGGGCCCGCCGCCTTGCTGGTATCCGCCTCGCCGCCATACTCCGTGATGAGCTCCCGGAATCGCTCCTGCACGGCCGGGCGCACTAGCTCGATGTCGTGGTTCCCAGGCACGATGTCCAGCCCGTGGCCAGCTGCTACGAAGCGTCCCAGCGCCTCGAAGAACTCCGCGTGTCCGGCGGCTATCTGCTCCAGCTTTGCGACCGTCACTGTGTCCTCTGTCACGGCCCCCCGTCCGGCTGTGCGCGGTCTCACGGTATCAACCTGAAGGAAGTCGAACAGGTCGCCGAGGATCACCAGTCGCCATGTGCGTCTTTCCCTGGCACCGCGCGAGCACAGGTCGTGGAGGAAGCGCGCGAACGCGGCATCGTAAAAGAAGTCCTCGTTGCGGTGGTACGTGCCCGTCCGTGGGTCGTACCCGGCAGAAAGGTGCAAGTCGCTCACCAGGATGGTGTCGCCGTGGTTCTCCTGAAGCATCCTTCGCTCCGTGGCTGCCTTTCCGTGCTGTCGGTGGCCCCGGATGAGGGGCTCACGCTGATTATAGACTACCCCGATTACCGCGATGCCTCTTCGAGCTTCTCCGCAACCGGAGCATCCTCCGCCCTCACAGCGCGTCCCTCGTCCCGGTTGCGATACGCGGCGCAGAAGTGGGCGCCCATAAGGAATATGGCGGCGGTGATGTACGCCCAGAGCAGCAATACAGCGACGTCACTCAGGTTGCCGTATACTTGCGTGTACCGTTCCCGGAACTCAGAGACGTAGAACTCGAACACTTCTTCACTGAGCTGAAACAGCACGGTCGCGACCACCGCACCCGGCAGCGCGTCACGCCAGCGTACTTGTGTCCGCGGCAGAAAACGGTACAGCAGGAGCACGACGAGGAATCCGGCTACCTTGCCCCAGATGTCCCCCGCGATCTCCGAAAGAGCGGTATCGGGCAGCCCCGGACTCCCGGTCCACGAAGACCATACCCTCCCACCGAGCACCGGATACGCGAGCCCACTCGCTATGAGCAGCACCGCGAGCGCGACCAGCAGCGGCTGGATCAGCACTCGGACGCGAATCGAGTAGTTATGCCTGACCTCCCAGGCGTCGTTGATCGCGCTGGTCACACTGTCGAACACACGTGTACCTGACCAGAGGAGTGCCAGGGCCGACAGTCCCGCGGCTGCGCCACCCGCGCCAACCGCACTCTGGATATTGTCCTCCACGAAGCCCGAATAGATAGGTACGTACTCCGCGATTACAGCCTGTACCCTGTCGGCAGCCTGCCTGGGATCGAGCACTGCCGCGGAGGTGATGACGGATAGCAGGAGCAGGGGAAAGCCCGAGAAGAGGCCGTAGAACGCGAGGCTCGCCGCCGATGCCGGGCCGCGATTGTGGTAGAAGCTGCGCACAGCCATCTCGATCAGCCGAGCATAGGCCTGAACTCTCGCGAGCATCCGTGCCTCCTACGCTGCGCAGCGCGGGGTGTGAACGGACGCCTGCAACGAGCAGAGGACCGACACGGGCTTACCTACCTCACCTCGAGTATAGTCGGCCGCTCAAAGCTCTGTCCGTCGACCTCGACGGTGATGGCCGGCCATCCGGGCACCTGTGTAATGGCCGTGTTGCCATCCGCCCCGATCAGTATCGTGTCCTCCGATTTCACCCCGGTTATCGAGGGGTTCCATGCGTACGCCTGCCCCTCGATGACGGTCCCGCTCGCGGATGGCGTTCCCAGTTCCTCACGTCCCTCGTAACCCGCCGTGCCACCCTGGTGGTGCAGCCGCCACTCGTCGGGATAGCCCACCGCGGCGTACTCCCTCACTGCGCGCTCAAACACGTCGCGGAGCGTGGCACCGGGACGTGTCGCGGAGAGGAACGCGGCATCCACGCGCAGGACCGCCTCCTGCTTGCGCCGGAGCTCATCCGGTAGCGACCCGAAGTGTACGAGGCGGGTGATGGAGCAGACGAGCCCGTGCATCCGCCCGCACAGAACGAGCATCGCGTACCGCTCCAGCTGCTTGCTTGTCGGAAGCGGGTGGCGGTACGCGAATATACGCTCGTCCGTCGCGACGAGGTCAACAACGGGCCACGCACCTCGGGTGGCTGACTCGCGAGACAGGATGCCTGCGATCTCGTGCTCTGTTTGTCCGGGCCTGACCTGGGCTATCGCAGCGCCCATGGCCTCCCCGCAGAGTTGTCCGAGGTCGCGGAAGCGCTGCCCCTCCTCCGGGGTAAGCTGCGCGCGGAGCCTGCTCACGTCCGCTGAAACGTCATCTGCGTCAGGATGTGGGTGATCCGCGCCCAGCCTCATCCCCTCTGTTACTCGATCAAGGGGGCTGTCTGGAGAGTACCAGTCGTAAGTGAGGAACTCCCAGCCCTGGGCGGCGAGTCCCTCCTCATGCGCCAGCCTCGGCGCCTCGATGTTGTTCGCGATGAGGTACCGATGGCCGGGCGCGTAGAGCAGTGCCGCCTCACCGTAGTCCGACGCGGTGTTGATGTAACTGGAGGCTCCGCAGGTTGCCCAGGAGAAGCTGCTCGCGCGACGGAGCAGCAGCCCATCCAGCCCGCGCTCCTCAAGCAGCTCCCTGACGCGCGCTTCCTTCTGCTCCTGTTCGGTCATTCCTGTCTCCATCGCTCTTGAGAACCTGCATCGGCTTCGGGTACTGGACATATCGGGGCCGGGGTTGTGCGCCGTGACAGGCAAGGGAACGGGTCATTGACCCTACCCACGTGACAACCAGCCAGGTGACCGGATAGATTGCTAGCTCGCGGCAGCTAGCATCCCTGTGCGAGATCGGAAGGCATCTATCTCGGCGAGCTCTTCCTCACTCAGGCGGAACTCCGCCGCGTCAATGATGCCGTCCACCTGTTCCGGTCGCCTGGCGCCCACGATCGCCCCGGTGATGGCCGGGTGGCGGAGAGTCCACGCTATAGCGACGACGGCCGCGGACCGACCGTGCCTCTCGCCAATCTGCCCCAGAAGGTCGGCGAGCTCCAGGTTGCGGCTCAGATTCGGCTCCTGAAACTCTTCGCCACGCTTGCGCCAGTCGTCCTCCGGCAGGCTCTCGATGCGCTCTCGGGTCATCCTGCCTGTCAGCAGCCCTGAGGCCATGGGTGAGTAGTTGATAACGCCGATGCCCTGGTCGAGACAGAACGGCAGTATCTCCTCTTCCACCTCAGGCTTCAGTAGGTGGTACGGGGGCTGTAGACTCGATACGGGCGCGATAGCCTGCGCGCGCTGCATCTGCTCAACGCTGAAGTTAGACACACCTATCCAACGCACTTTGCCTTCCTTCTGCAGCTCGGCCATCGTGCTCCAGCCTTCCTCGATATCCTCGTCGGGGTTCGGCCAGTGTATCTGATACAGGTCTATGACATCCGTCTCGAGTCGCCGCAGGCTGTCTTCACATTCCTTGCGAATCGAGTCTGCCTTGAGGCTGTTACCTACCTGCCGGTTTTCGTCCCACACCAGGCCACACTTCGTGAACACATACGGCCTGTCGGTGCGGCCCTTCAGAGCACGAGCCACGACCTGCTCGGACCGTCCGAGCCCGTACACGGCCGCGGTGTCTATCCAGTTGATGCCCAGGTCAATCGCGCGGTTGATTGCGGCGATAGAGTCCTGGTCGTCCTGCGAGCCCCAGCCACCTCCCCAGTTGCCGCCACCGATGGCCCACGCCCCGAAGCCGATCGGCGTGATCTCCATGTCCGTATTGCCCAATGGACGTGTCTGCATATTCCCCTCCATCATCCCTGTTCTTGTTCTGACAGGCAGGGGTAGTGCAAGTTGTGGACCAGGGAAGAGAGGCTCAAGGTGCGGAAATGAGATGGTGCAGGGAGCCCTGGATGTGGGCTGTGCACGAGCGACGAGGGGCGGACTCGAAGGCCCGCCCCTGTACCGTGCGCCCCGAAGGCAGGCGTGGTTA
>JADDPP010000103.1 GCA_016781845.1 Rubrobacter sp. | reverse complement strand
GATGAGCCTAGTTTCGGTTGCAAACGGGATAGCTTGGTACCGCTTCCCCTACTGCCGGCATAGGCGCGGTTGGTACTATAGAGGTTATGACTACCCAGATGACGCATCCCGTTGCCCGTGTCCTGACTCTTGCCCGCCGATATCGCTCCGCGGACCTCCTCTCCGTGTTGCTGCTGATCGCGCTGACGGTGGTAGTCCAGTGGAGCAACCTGACGGAGGGCACCGTGATCGGGCAGGACTCGACGACGATGTTCTATCCATGGTACGCCTACATGGGCGAACGCTTGCGCTCCGGCGACATACCGGCATGGAATCCGTACCAGTTCTCCGGAACGCCCTTCGCTGGCGACCCGCAGTCGGGGTGGATGTACCTTCCCGCGATGCTGCTGTTCACCCTTCTGCCGCTGTCCCTCGCTGCCAAGGCATACATGTTCCTCCACCTGGCGCTCGCAGGCGTCGGGGCTTACGCGCTTGCGCGGGTGCTGAGGATGGGGGCAACTGCGGCACTGCTCTCGGGGATCTCGTACGGGTTCTGCAGCCTCTTGTACGAGCGCAACATCAGCTTCTTTGGCTGGTCCGCCGTCATGGCTTGGCTACCCTTCACGATCCTGTTCTCGGAGTTAGCTCTCCGCAGCGGGTGCAGGCTCATGAGGGGAGTCTGGTGGGGCGGTTCGGCGCTCTGTCTCAGCCAGATCCTCGCCGGATGGCTGGGACAGGGATCCTACTATGCGCTGCTCGCCCTTGGAGGGTACGTAGCCTACCGCACACTGCTCGATCCACCGGACTCGGCCCTGGGCATCCGCGCGCGCCTCGGGATGCTGGTGCTGCACGGCAGCGCGCTCCTGCTGTTCGCGTTCGCGCTCGCCGCGGCCGGGGTGCTTCCCAGGTTGGAGTACAACGCGGTCTCGAACCTGGCTGGCGGATACGACGGCGCGAGGTACCAGGCGGTGATTGGGGGTTGGTCTATTCGCAACTGGGCCCGCCTTCTCAACCGCGGCAACCATTACTATGCAGGCGGGGTGACGTTCGCGCTCGCCCTACTGGCTGCATTCGTTGCCCGGCGGCGCCACGCTACGCCGTACTTCGTGGTGCTCACTCTCGCCGTGCTCGTTCTCACCGGGCAGGGGCCGACGCCACTCCATAGCCTGCTCTTTCTGTTGCTGCCCGGCTTCTCGCGGCTGCACCCGCACCATCCCCAGGTGATTGGCTTGGTGCTCTACCTGGGACCCGCGATTCTCGCGGGGGCTACGTGGAACCACCTCTCCAAGCGTGGCAGGGAGGCGGCGTTCCTCGCGCTGCTGCCGGTCGCGGCAGTGGTGATCGTCCGGGCGCTCGGTGGGAGTGTCGCGGGCTCGACGCTGCTCGTGGTGGCGCTCACCGGGGCGCTCTTTGCAGCCGCGGTGCTGCTGCCGAGGGCTCGCGGCATAACGACGGCGCTGCTGCTGCTCGTGGCGTTCGCCGACCTGTTCGCAGCCGGGCGGGGGTTGGTGGAGAATCGCTACGGGAAGACGGATCTGGACTCTCTCTACGCTCCCACGGGCGCCGCGTCGTTTCTGCGGCAGAAGGGCAAGGAGGAGCAGTTCCGCTACCTCGGCTTCGCTGAGAACCTGAACGGACGCCAGTTTTATTACCAAACTCAGTACGCGCGGCCGCTGGCTAAAGCCGTCATCTCCACCGGTCGCTCCGTACCGGTCGGCTTGCAGGACATACAAGGCTACAATCCCGTTCACATCGCCCGGTATGAGCAACTCTTCACAGCGCTGAACCGGGACTTCCTCGGCTATCGGATATCGTACGTATCTCCCCAAGGGGTTCGATCACCGCTGCTGGATCTGCTCAACGTGCGGTACGTGCTCGTTCCGACATCCAGGAATCTGAGAGGGAGCAGCACGGAATGGCTGGAGAGTACGTACCCAACCGCGTACGCTGACTCAGCGTCCCAGGTATTCGAACGGTCTGGAACGCTCCCGCGCGCGTGGATCGTCCACAGCGCGCGAGAGGCCGGATCTGGGGAGGCGCTGAAGCTGCTGTCCTCGGGTGGCGTCAACCCGAGGAGCACGGCACTGCTCGAACAGCCGCCTCCGTCGCTCGCAGCCGTCGCCGATCCCTCGGCGGATAGGGCCGCGATTACGAGCTACGAGGCGGAACGGATCGAGCTGAGGACCTCGACCGGCGCGGCGGGGATGCTTGTTATGAGCGAGGTGTACTATCCCGCGTGGAAGGCGTACGTGGACGGCCTGCCCGTCCCAGTGTACGTCGCGAATCACCTGCTTAGAGCGGTACCGATCCCGGCGGGCGATCATGCAGTGGAGCTGAGGTACGAGTCTACCGCGTTGAGCGCGGGCATCGCGCTCTCGCTCCTCGCATACCTGGCGCTCGCCGCGCTGTACGTCGCCGCAGTCCGCCGGAGGCTCGGCCCTGCACGCGGGCTGGCATCGGACACGGGTACTCACGGTGAGAAGAGTTTCCCCGACCGCAATCTCATCCTATCCATTGCGGACGGGAAAGTCGAAGCACGGAGCGGAGTCGAAGTCGCGCCTGTGCGTCGGGGGGTAATTGGCGCGCTAATGGACCGAGTTCCGGCAAGCCGGCGCGCGCAGGTGCTGCTATCCCTCACGGTCGCGATGACGTGCATGCTGTATGCAGCGCTCTTCATTCTTGGGCGCGTCCGGAGCCTGCGCCTCACGCCCACCCGGACGCTGGACAGGTTGCCCTGGCTCCGCGGAGCCACCGCGCAGCTCATGCCGGACGACCTCGAGCGAGCGAGCCGAACGAGCGAGCTCGGGATGGTGAACACGCTCCTGTTCGGCCTCATCTCGCTTGGGCTGGTCGGCACGTGGATCCTGTCGCTACGGCTCGCGCGTCCTAATGGGGTTCGTATACGTCTGTGGTGGATCCTGCTACCCGTGGCACTCTTCTCAGTCCCGCTAGTCCTCATGCCGGCGATGTTCTCCATGGACGTGTATCTCTACATGTTCTACGGGCGCATCATCTCTACTTACGGAGAGAACCCGATGCTTCTCGCCCCTATCCGCTTCGCCGGCGACCCGCACCTGGATTGGTTCCCCTGGTGGAAGAGACTCCCCTCGGCGTACGGCCCAGTCTGGCTGATGCTGTCGGGAGGGCTGAGTACGATCGCGGGGGAGTCCAGGTTCGCGAACATCGTGACGTACAAGGTTGCGGCGTTGGGGCTGCACGTCCTGACGATCATCGCAATCTGGGCATTGTTACGCCGGGTTCGGCCGCAGCTTGCGGCTTGGGGGGCGATCTTCTACGGCTGGAACCCGCTTGTCTTGCTGGAGGTCGTGAACGGCGCGCACAACGACGTGATGGTCGCCGCATTCGCGGTGCTGAGCCTGCTCGCGGCTGTCAGCAGCCGTTGGCTGCTTGCCGTATTCTTCCTCTCCGCCGCGGCGATGGTGAAGCTTACATCGCTGCTCCTCATTCCCTTCCTCGTCCTCGCGTGGATGCTCGACCTTCCCGACGTTCGCGCAAAACTCCGGGCGGCGGTGCTCAGCGCCATCGTGGTGGTGGTCAGTTGTCTCGCGCTCTACGCGCCGCTTTGGGCTGGTACGGCGCTCATGACGAACGTCCTCAAGAACCCAGCGGTCACCCGCTACGCAAATTCGCTATGGGATATCTGGATTGACACGATCAGTGGGCCCGCGAACACGGCGGCGCGAGCTGCGGTCGAGAACCGAGTTGACCTGATCCGGAACGCCGCGTTCGCGGTCGCGTTTGTGTTCCTCCTCTTGTGGTTCATCCGAGGCAGGCGGGAGGTGGCGGACGGCTGGGTGTGGGGCTGGTTCGTGTACTCGCTCTCCCTGTCGTGGATCTGGCCGTGGTACTTCGTGCTCCCGATCGCGGCAGCGGCAGTTCTCGGTCCGAGCCGGACGGCAGCGCTCGCCGGAGGACTCACCCTCGGTGGCCTGTTCTTCTGGTTTGGTTGGGGGGCACCGAGGTTACCCTCTACCTCGTGGCTGGACCAGTACAAGCCAGTGTTACTGTTCGGCCCCCCAATCCTGATAGCCGCGTGCCCGCCGCTCAGCAGGGCTGTAGAGCGTCTACTTGGTTGGGATGTTGAGGGGACTCGCCGAGACTCGGACCGGCCGGCGACGCGGGAGGGGGTCGGCGGTGCCGTCTAGGGGCGCAGGTGTCGGTTTGACCGAGCGCGGTCGGACGAAACGTACGAAGCACTGCACAGGACCGCTTGCCGCGGCAAGCGATCCACGCTGCTGGAAGGCACCGCCGCACCGGCTCCGACACCCGCGCACTCACGGACACACACGAGGGACTGGAGGGCCGAAGCGCGCTCGGCCAACTCGTCCCGAATGGCGACTACAGCCCGAGCCCGGTGATAGAGGACGCGCTGCAGGCGGACCAGAAGTACCTGAAGGTGTT
>JADDPP010000234.1 GCA_016781845.1 Rubrobacter sp. | reverse complement strand
TGCGGCTACCTCCCCCAGTATCAAAACTTCTGAACACCGCTGTAGGTGCTCGGTCTCCCGCTAGCCATGCGAAAGCCGCGCATTTCCTCGAGTCGCTGGACGCCCCAGATGGGGGAAAGTGCATTTCGCACCAGAAACCACCCTACGCCAGACAGATCACAGGTCGTAAGCCAGGCTAACCGGCAAGTATTAACGTGCTGGTGAACTGTGTGAGACAGTTTGGTGAAGGCCGGTGAACGTTTGGTAAACCGATCGCTACAGCCATAGGTCGGCATACCTCGCACAGAGGCTCGCGCTCACCCGAGCGAGAGAGCCCACTGACCCGGGCACCTGCTTGACGGCCTGGCGGCGTCGCGCAGGATCACGCCGGTTCTGGCGACCCTGAACCATGCGTCATCCTGCATTCGGGACCCGCGTGTGGTGATCGCGGTGGGCTGCTGCCGACGGGCTCGCTACAACCTCCCTCTGCTGATGCGTCATGATGCGACAGGACGTAGCAGTTGAGGTGGTCTCCGACTGCTGAGTCTGCGCGCTTACTTTTATTGCTAAGGTACCTTTGAGCCCATCCAGGCTGTCGCGTGCCAAGCGGGAACACGACCTCTACCTCGTCTCTGCGATCTGTATCTGCTCTCAGGTCAGATCAGAACCCTTTGCCAGTTCGTACGTAGCTTTCGGATCGTCGGCGGAGTCGCGTCCCGCGATCACCATGACATAGCGGAACAGGAAACCGCTGATCAGCGTCAACGCCGAGGCTACCACGATCGTACCGCGGCTGGAGCGCTTGCCCAGGAAGACGCTCTTCGCATGGAGGGCGAGCGGCACCGACATCCCCAGGCCCAGGACGCCGCCACGATATACAAGTCCAGTGCGTCCCTCAACCAGTGGTCGGGCGATCACTGGGTCGAGCCTCGCCCTATTGCTAAACAGTAGGCTCATTTCCGCTAGTAGAGCGATCACCTCAAGGCGCTCTAGCCGCTCCAGCGTCCGGTGGCTAGTGCCCCTCGTGAGCGAGAGTGACAGGGTTATCGCCGCGGTGGCATTCGAGACCGCCGAGGCGAGAAAGAGCGGGCCCATTAGCAGGTAATTCTTGGTCCACAGAGGCACCGCGGTTATCGCGAGGAGCACTCCTGTATAGCCTGCGAGCGAGAACCCAGGTACGATCCCCATCGCTCCGATCGCACGCGCTGGTAGTCCTCTGAGGAATCGCGTGAGCGCAGTGCCGTGACCCAGCAGGCCGTCGTGGGCGGCCTGCATTAGTGCCGACAGAAAGGAGAATGGACCGAACACTGTGAGTATCCAGCTACCCACCGACATAGGGGAGCGGATCTTCAAGATGCGCAGCATGTGGTGGAAACGCTCCGGCCGCCCCAGATCCAGGATCAGCAGGATGGGGCTCGGTATCAGAGCTGCAAAGGAGATATAGTACCCCGCCCGGATGATGCGCCGATTGTCCGAATCCTCGAACAGTCGAGCTATGCTCGCGATGGTGTAACTGGCGCCCGAGATGCCTCCCAGGAAGAAGTAAACGATGATGAGCCACTTCCAGTGCGGCTTATGGATCACTGGGATGTCGTAGTAGCTCCTATCCGTCTCATCCAAGGCCGAACGGCCGCCGCGCTGCTTCGTCTCCCACTTGCGTTCGTACGTCGTGGACATGTCGTTCTCCTAATCTTGCCGCAGTTCAGCCGGTCTGGGTTACGGGTAACAGCGCAGACATGCCGATGCGCTCCTGCGACACCTCCCAGTTCGGCTACCGGAGCCATTACCTGTTTTCCAATGGCGTCACCGGCACAGCGACAAGACCATCGCCAGGCCGAAAGCGATTGCCGCGCCGATGGACGACAGATACGCCTGGATCGTCTTGTCCTGAGGCAGTTCTGGTTCCCGTGGCAGGTTATACACTTCCGGAGGGGCGGTGAGGATGAAGAAGGCGTTGAGTCCCCCTATCCCCTTCGTGCCGCCGATCGCGCGGTCGCCGTAGATGTACGCCCCATCCACTCCCCGCTCTTTCAGTTCCTGCACTCGCCCCGTGGCTCTCCCCATCAACTCGTCCACGAGCCCGAACTGTATGGAGTCCGTCGGACACGCCTTCGAACAGGCGGGCTCCAGGCTCTCCTTCACCCGGTCGTAACAGAGCGTACACTTATGCGCCTTGTGGTCGCTGAGGCTCAGTTGGGGCACACCGAACGGGCAGGCAGGCACGCAGTAGCCGCAGCCGTTGCAGACGTCCTGCTGGATGACGACGGTGTCGTACTCGGTGCGGATAATCGCGCCCGTGGGACACGCCTGCATGCACCCTGCGTTGACGCAGTGCTTGCAGATGTCGCTCATCATCAGCCAGCTGCTCTGAAACGGCGGCATCCGAACCGCCCCGTCGCTGTTCGGGAAGCGCTCTACGAAGGCGACGTGCCGCCATGTGGTCGCTCCCAGGTCGCGTGTGTTGTCGTAGCTGGTGGGGGTGAAGCCAAAGTTATCCATCGGCAGCTGGTTCCACTGCTTGCACGCGACCTCACACGCCTTGCAGCCGATGCAGAGGGTAGTGTCGGTCAGGAATCCGACAGCGCCCGGCCGCGCGTCGGTGCTTCCAATGAGAGAGGACTGAGCGTCCGGGGGGATGAGTGCGTTACTGTTCATCGGGTCTCCTGCTCCCCGTTTGCTGTCGCGCGACCCTTGCGTATATTGCACGTAAACGACTTCGCCTCGTGTATGCGCGAGTTCGGGTCCTCTATCAGCGAGCTGAGGTCGTTCGCAATGCCGCCCTTCGCCAGCCCTCCGAAGCCGTAGTGCCACGGCATACCCACCTGGTGTACCGTCCGTCCGTCCACCCTCAGCGGCTTGATGCGGCGCGTGACGAGAGCCTTCGCATTCGTCTCTCCCCGAAGAGTTGAGATAGTAACCCAGTCACCGTTGTTTATGCGGTGCTCCGCGGCTAACTCCGGGCTTATCTCGACGAACCCCTCGGGCTGCAGCTCCGCGAGCCACGGCACCCACCGGCTCATACCACCGGCGGTATGATGCTCCGTCAGGCGGTACGTGGTGATGACGTACGGGAAGCGCGGGTCGTTCACCTCGTGGTACTGGTTGTCGGGCCGGGGGAAGGTGATGGCCGCCGGGTTCTGCGGCTGCTCAGGGTAGAGAGCGTTGTCCACAGGAGTCTCAAACGGCTCGTAGTGCGTGGGCAGCGGGCCATCCTTGAGCGATGCGGCGCTGAATAGAGCGCCCCTTCCGTCCGCCATGCGGACGAACGGTGCATCGCCGGGATGCGCGGGCAGTCCCTTCGCGCCCTCCGGTGGCTGGTAGTCAGGCGGCTTCGTCGCCGGGAAGTCCGGCACGTCGTGACCTGTCCATCGTCCCTCGGCGGGGTCCCACCATATCCACGCCTTCCGCTCGCTCCACGGTTTGCCGGAAGGGTCCGCAGAGGCGCGGTTGTACAGGAGACGCACGTTGCGCGGCCAGGCGAAGCCCCACTCCAGCGCCGCACCCTCGCTTCCCCTGCGGTTCCTGGAGAGGTTGTTGCCGTCTTCCGGCATAATGCCGGAGTAGATCCAGCAGCCGGAGGCGGTTGTGCCGTCATCCTTCAGCGAGTTATAGTCCTGCACCGGACGCCTGTCCGCTACCGTGTAACCGTTGATCTCCTTGACTACCACATCGAGGTCAGGGTCCTCTGTGTCACCCTCAGTCGGGTACTCCCACGTCAGCGCGCGCAGCTGGCAGCCGCGCGGGCTGTCGTCGTCCGCGTACAACTGCTTGAGCCGGTTGCCGAGGTGGTACATGAACCACGCCTCGGAGCGACAATCCCCTGGCGGCTCGACGGCCTTGTCGTGGTACTGGACCAGCCGCTGCGTGTTCGTATACGAGCCATCCTTCTCGGGAGTGAGCGCCGCGGGCAAGAAGAATATCTCGGTCTTGATGTCCTGGGGGCTGACCTCACCGTTGCGTACCTCGGGCGCGTCGCACCAGTACGCGGCCGTCTCTATCTCGTGTATGTCACGGACTACGAGCCAGTCCAGGTTCGCGAGCGCCTGGCGGGCCAGTACCGCGTTCTGGCCCCCTACGGCAGGGTTCTGTCCCATGCAGAACAGTCCCTTCATGATGCCGTCCTTCATCATCAGGAGCATCGCCTCAAAGGAGTAGTCGCCACCCACCTTCGGCAGAAGGTCGTAGCAGTAGTCGTTCTCCTCCGTGGCGGCGTCGCCGTACCACGCCTTGAGTAGGCTGATGAGGTAGTTGGGCAGGTAATACCACAGGCCCGTGGGCAGGCTTTCGGTCTCCAGGTACGCCCCAAGCGATGCATGCTGGGGGGTGCTCGTGGGCATCGTGATGTAGCCGGGCAGCAGATTGTACAACGTGGGAATATCCGTGCTGCCTTGAATAGTGGCGTGGCCGCGCAGGGCCAGTATCCCGCCACCCGGTCTGCCGATGTTGCCCAGGAGAAGCTGCAGAAGCGCGCAGCAGGAGATCATCTGAGTGCCGACCGTATGCTGCGTCCAGGCAACGGCGTACGCGAAGGAGGTGGTGCGCTCCCGCCCGGAGTTCTTGAGTATCTCCTCGGCTACGTGCAGGAAGAGGTCACGCGGCACGCCACAGGAGCGCTCAACCATCTCCGGAGTGTAGCGGGCGAAGTGCCGCTTGACCAGTTGGAAGACGCAGAACGGGTCCTGCAGTGTCGGGTCCAGCCGCGCCGCTTGCGGGGTGCCGGTGGCCGCCCCACCTTCGCGGGCCTGGACATCCTGCACGGGATGCTGGGCCATGCCCGGGTCTATCTCCTGGCCAGCGTACTGCCACGTGTCGGTGGCGTAGCGCCCCTCCCCAGGGACGTAGCCGGAGAAGATGCCGCCCAGGTCCTCTGTGTCCCTGAACTCGCGGTTGATGATTGTTGCAGCGTTGGTGTAGTGGAGGACGTACTCCTTGAAGAACGGGTCGGAGTTCCACCTCTCGCTGTTGATGACGTAGTTCACGAGCGCGCCGAGAAAGACGATGTCGCTGCCCGCTCGCAGCGGGACATGGATGTCCGCCATCGCGGAGGTCCTCGAGAAGCGGGGGTCAATATGGATGAGAGTGGCGCCTTGCTGCTTCGCCTTCATAACGAAGCGGAAACCAACGGGGTGGTTCTCCGCCATATTCGCGCCCATGATGACGATGCAGTCGCTGTCGCCCATGCTCTGCTGAGTGGTGGTCGCCCCACCCCTGCCTAACCGGGAGCCCAGACCGGGCACCGTGGAGGAGTGTCATATGCGCGCCTGGTTTTCCACGGCTACGATGCCCAGCCCCCCACTCCACATCTTCTTGATGAGGTAGTTTTCCTCATTATCGAGGGTTGCGCCGCCGAAGTGCCCGATGGCGAGCGTGCGGTTTACCGTGAGGCCGTTCTCGTCCTTCTCTTCGAAGGAGGCGTCACGGGTTCGCTTCACGAGCTGCGCTATGCGCTCCATGCACCAGTCGAGAGGTCTCTCCTCCCAGTGGTCGCTGTACGGAGCGCGGTACTTGACGGTGGTGATGCGGTACGGGCTGTGGACGAGGCCGTAGGTGGCCGCGCCCTTTGGACAGAGCGTGCCGCCATTTATAGGACTCTCGTAGTTGCCCTCGATGTCAATGATACGTCCGGCTTTGGAGTAGATGAGCTGGGAGCAGCCAACCGCGCAGTAGGGACAGATGCTGATGTCCACCGACGTGCCCCTCGTGCGCGAATGTGCCTCGTGGGTCTTGCGGGTGATTGGATTAGGGTTCATCCCGACGTACTTCTGCACAAAGCCACGAATGCCCACGGCCGGCTCTCCTTGCGAGGGGTGGATGTGATACAGGCAGCGGTGCAAGCAAGATACAGTCCAGTGCAGCGGTGTGACCACGGTCTTGCGCTTGTCAGCTAAAGACCCTCACATCCCACCGGAATTGTAAACGTTTCTTTACGATACGTCCCTGGCTCGCGCATATCAGGGAGAGAAGCCGGTATAAGGTCGGCAACCTGTGTTGGGGACCTTGTATGCGACCTCTTGATGCCTGGGTCTCTGCAACAGAACTAATGCTCCTGTAGCATAAAGTCGCGGTGCCGGTCGAGCCATTCACCAGAGGCACCCTTTACGGAGTTGACATGGAACCGAAGAACATTACCATTCGCGGGGCGCAGCACCACAATCTCAAGAACATAGATGTCGCCATCCCCCGCCACAAGCTCGTAGTGCTGACGGGCGTGAGCGGCAGCGGCAAGTCCTCGCTCGCGTTCGACACAATCTACGCGGAGGGACAGCGCCGGTACGTGGAAAGCCTGTCCCCGTACGCCCGTCAGTTCCTCGGGCAGATGGAGAAGCCGAGGGTGGACTACATCGGCGGGCTTAGCCCCGCCATCGCCATCGAGCAGAAGGTAGTCAGTAAGAACCCTCGCTCTACAATCGGCACAGTTACGGAGGTGCTGGACTACTTGCGGGTGCTGTACGCCAGGGTCGGACGCACACACTGCCCGCAGTGCGGCAGGCAGGTGGCATCGCAGAGCGCGCAGCAGATAGCGGACTCGCTCTCCGCGCTGCCGCCAGGCACCCGGTTTCAACTGCTCGCCCCGGTCGTCCGCCGCCGCA
The DNA here is from genome assembly GCA_016781845.1 of Rubrobacter sp. GTDB lineage: Bacteria > Chloroflexota > Chloroflexia > Thermobaculales > Thermobaculaceae > JADDPP01. The sequence continues at coordinate 11,149 of JADDPP010000234.1, read as the reverse complement.
AGGGCTCGCACGCGGAGACGCTGAAGGCAGCACGGAGCGACGGCTACGTCCGTGCACGAATAGACGGCCAGGTTGTGGAGATGGACGGCATCACTCAGCTCGACAAGGCCCGGCCGCACACGGTAGAGCTTGTAGTCAGCCGCCTTCGCGTTCCCGAAGCTGATGACGAGGACCGAGCGGAGTGGGAAACGCGGCTGGTAGATTCGGTGGAAACCGCCCTGCGGGTGACCGACGGGGTGCTCCTGGCCGACCTGCTCGATGAGGGGCGCGAGCTGCTGTACAGCGAGCGAGCAGCCTGCCCTCACTGCAACATCGGCCTGCCCGAGCTCTCCCCGCAACTGTTCAGCTTCAACTCCCCGCTCGGCATGTGCCCCGACTGCAACGGCCTCGGCACTCAGAATACCGTGGACCCCGCGCTGATCCTGACCGACCCAACCAAATCGCTTATGGACGGGGCGCTGCGGTGGTACGGGGAGCTGTGCAAGAAGAAGGATTCCTGGGGGCTGCGGCAGGTGCGCGCGATTTCGGAGCACTACGGCGTGGGCCTGGAGCAGCCGTGGCAGGAGCTTCCTCAGCACTTCAGGGACGTGCTCCTGTTCGGCTCGGGCGAGGAGAAGATACGGTTTACGTGGGGCAACGAGTCGGAGGACAGCAGCTGGTCGGGACAGAGCACGCGCCCTACGGAGGGCATCGTCGCTAACATTGACCGGCTCTTCAGGCAGACCGCCTCCGAACAGACCAGGCGCTTCTACGCCAGCTTCATGAGCGAGCAGCCCTGCCCCGCGTGCAGGGGAGCGCGGCTGCGGCCCGAGGCACGCGCCGTCACCGTCGGTGGTCGCAGAATCACCGAGGTCTCGAGTATGTCAATAGACGAGGCGCGGGAGTGGGTGCAGGGTCTGTACGCCCCCGGTGTGCTCGAGCCGGAGCAGATGGAGATAGCGGGCGAGGTGCTCAAGGAGATACGCGACCGTCTCCAGTTCATGCTCAACGTCGGCCTTCACTATCTCACGCTCGACCGTCCGGCCCCGACTCTCTCCGGCGGGGAGGGGCAGCGCATACGGCTCGCGAGTCAGATAGGCTGCGGGCTGGTAGGCGTGCTCTACATCCTCGACGAGCCTTCTATCGGCCTGCACGCGCGAGACAACGAGGCACTACTTCACACGCTGCTCCAGCTCCGCGACATGGGAAACACCGTACTCGTAGTTGAGCACGACGCGGAGACGATGCTCGCTTCGGATTACCTGGTGGACCTGGGCCCCGGCGCTGGTGTGCTCGGTGGGGAACTGGTCGCCGCCGGCTCCCCGGCTCAGGTATGCGCTACCCCACACTCTCTGACGGGGCGCTACCTTAGCGGCGAGATGGAGGTCAGGGCGCCGAACGATGAGCGACGCGCGCCGGTGAAGGGCTGGCTGAACGTGCGAGGGGCGAGGCTTCACAACCTGCGGGACGTGGACGCCCGATTCCCACTTGGACTTTTGACATGCGTCACCGGCGTCTCGGGCAGCGGCAAAAGCAGTCTCGTGTCCGGCACACTGTACCCCGCGCTGGCGCGCGTCCTCCACAACGCACAGGGACGGCCCGGACCGCACGACGCGCTGGAGGGGCTGGAGCACCTCGACAAGGTGATCAACATCACGCAGGAGCCTATAGGCCGCACTCCCCGCTCCAACCCCGCCACCTACGTCAACCTCTTCGATGACATCCGTCACCTCTTCGCGAGCCTGCCGGAAGCGAAGAGCAGGGGGTACAGCGCCGGCAGGTTCAGCTTCAACGTGAAGGGCGGGCGCTGCGAGGCATGCCAGGGGCACGGCCAGCGCAAGATCGAGATGCATTTCCTCGCGGACGTGTGGGTGCTCTGCCAGGAGTGCAAGGGCACGCGCTTCAACCGGGAGACGCTCGCCATCGAGTACAAGGGGAAGAACATAGCCCAGGTGCTCGACATGGATGTCCAGGAGGCGCTGGAGATATTCGAGAATGTGCCGGAGATAGCGCGCAGCCTGCAGACGCTGCACGACGTGGGCCTGGACTACGTGAAACTCGGCCAGAGCGCAACTACGCTCTCTGGCGGGGAGGCGCAGCGCGTGAAGCTCGCCAAGGAGCTGAGCCGCGTAGCCACGGGCCGCACCGTCTACATCCTCGACGAGCCAACGACCGGCCTCCACTTCGCGGACATCCAGCACCTGCTTGACGTGCTTCACCGCCTCGTGGACGCCGGTAACACAGTCGTGGTCATTGAGCACAACCTGGATGTCATCAAGACAGCGGACTGGGTTATAGACATGGGTCCCGAGGGAGGCGAAGGAGGGGGGTACATCATCGCGGAGGGGACACCGGAGCAGGTAGCGCGGGTGGCGCAGAGCCACACGGGGCGGTTCCTGGATAGGCTGCTGTCTCCCGAGATGGCGTACGTGCGGTCTGCGTGATAGCGCTGCAGCAGGGTATCGGTTGTCGAGACGTTGCGTGCAACGTCTCTGCGGCCTGCCTCTGATCTGAGCTCAGACTTGCGCGAACGCCTGGTCGAGGTCGGCGAGCAGGTCGTCAGCGCTCTCTATGCCTACGGATAGGCGGATAAGGGCAGGACCGATCTCGATGGGGGAGCCCGCAAGGCTTGCGTGCGTCATCGCGCCGGGGTGCTCGATGAGGCTCTCGACGCCGCCCAGACTCTCCGCAAGGGCAAACACCCGCGTGCAGCTGACGAACTTCAGCGCCGCCTCCTCGCCGCCCGCGATGTCGAAGGAGAGCATGCCACCCGGCATGCTCATCTGCTTCTTGGCTACTTCGTACTGGGGGTGCGAGGGGAGGCCGGGGTAGTAGACGCGCACCACCTTCGGGTGCGTCTCCAGGTACTCCGCCAGTCTCTGCGCGTTCGCGGAGTGCTCGCGCATGCGGACAGCGAGCGTCTTGATACCGCGCAGGACGAGGTAGGAGTCCAGCGGACCGGGGACCGCGCCGATAGAGTTCTGGTTGAACGCCAGCTTCCCGCGTATGAGCTCGTCCGAAGTTACGATGAGGCCCAGAACGACGTCCGAGTGACCGCCGAGGTACTTCGTCGCGGAGTGGAGGACGACGTTCGCGCCGAGTTCCAGCGGTCGCTGCAGGTACGGCGAGGCGAACGTGTTGTCCACGACCAGCCGGGCGTTGTGGGCATCCGCAATACGAGCGAGCGCGGCAATGTCAAGCACCTTCAGCAGTGGGTTGGTGGGGGTCTCCGCCCAGAGCATACGGGTTGCGGGGGTAACTGCCGCCTCGACCTCGTCCGGATGGGTCATGTCCGCCAGCGTGAACTCGACACCGTACTCCTTGAAGGTTCGGTTGAACAGTCGGTATGTGCCTCCGTAGACATCGTCGGCCAGCACGACATGGTCTCCGGGCTTGAGCGCGGCGAGCAACAGCGTGGTGATAGCCGCCATCCCGGATGCGAACGCCAGGCCATGCTTGCCGCCCTCCAGCGAGGCAATGCACTCCTCCAGCGCTGTGCGCGTCGGGTTCCCCGTGCGGCTGTACTCGTACCCCTTAGTGATGCCCACCTGCTCCTGAACGTAGGTGGAGGTAAGGTAGACGGGGGTAATTACGGAGCCGGTGGCGGGGTCGGGCGGCTGCCCGGCGTGGATGGCTCGGGTCTCAAAGCCTGAAGTCTCGTTGGGCTGACCGTGTGACATCAAGGGTTCCTCTTTGGTAGCTGGCCTGCCAGCTGATTAGGCGCCGACATGACTGCCGGCGGCCATAACAACTTCGAAGATTTCAAATCCCTTGCCCCTCTTTACCCATCCCCGACACCCTTCGGCTCCTCGTCACGGGGCGGGGCTATGTGCCGCTCCTCGCCCGGCGACTCGTCGAGCAAGCCATGCTCGCGCAGCCAGTCCTCGTTGTAGAGCTTGGAGATGTAGTTGCGTCCCGTGTCGCACAGAAGCACGACGACCACGGCATCCTCATTAAGCTCCTGCGCTACGGTCAGAGCGGCGTGCAGAGCCGTGCCGGTGCTGGAGCCGACGAGCATGCCTTCCTCCCGTGCCAAGCGGCGCGCCATCCCATACGAGTCGCGGTCGCTCACCGTCACCCAGCGGTCCACGATGCTGTACTCGAAGCTGCCCGGCCAGAAATCCTGCCCGATGCCCTCCGCGAGGTAGCTGTGCATGTTGTCGGGCTGGGTGTATATAGAACCCTCGGGGTCAGCGCCCACTATCACCACGTTCGGGTTCCGCTCCTTCAGGTAGCGGCCCACGCCCGTCACGGTGCCTCCGGTGCCGACGCTGTTGACGAAGTGAGTGACGCGGCCTTCGGTCTGCTCCCATATCTCCGGTCCGGTGGTGCGGTAGTGCGCCTCGGGGTTGGCGGGGTTGAAGTACTGGTTCGGCTGGTATGCGTTCGGTATCTCTCGCTCAAGCCTGCTCGCGACGCTGTAGTAGCTCTCCTTGGAGTCGCGCGGCACGTTCGTCGAGCAGACAACCACCTCGGCGCCGTACGCGCGCAGCAGCTGTCGCTTCTCCTCGGCGACCTTGTCGGGCATCGTGAATATGAGCCTGTACCCCTTGGCAAGGGCGGCTATGGCCAGTCCCACGCCAGTGTTGCCGCTGGTCGGCTCGATGATAGTGCCACCCGGCTTGAGCTTACCCTCGCGCTCCGCGCGCTCGATCATCGGCGCGCCGATGCGGTCCTTGACGCTGCCACCGGGGTTTAGCTGCTCTGCCTTGGCGAGCACCAGAGGCCTGAGGCCGTGGGTGAGCCGGGGCATCGCGATAAGCGGTGTGTTGCCCGTGGCGGCCAGGAAGTTGGGGAGGTAGTGCATGGCCCGCTAGTATCGCTTACCGTTGGAGTATCGTTGAACGGGGAACCCCGCCGCCTCGATGACACCCTTGAGCGCCTGTGCGTTGGTCCGCTCCTCGTCATACTCCACCTGCACCAGACGCGCGGGCACGTTCACGATAACATCGGAGACACCATCCGTGGACCGTACCGCGCTCCTGATGATGGCGGCACTGTCTCCACCGTGAACTCTGGGCACGGTGAAGCTGGTAATAGTGATCAAAGACGACTCCTTCGACGGCGGCGGTTGAGCCGCTCAGGTCTGCTGGTTACGTGCCCATTATACTTCAGGCGTATCAGCGGCTTATGGTGAAGGTGCAGTTGGGGCAGGAGATCGCGAAGCTCCGAGTGTACTTGTTCGCTCGGCCCTGTAACTCTGCGTCCGCGCACGCGGGGCATGTTATCCCCAGGTTGACTATGTGTCCTGGCTCAGCGAAGAGCCTCTCGCCGATCTCAGCAAGATTATGCACGAGGGGATAGCTTCCTACCGCCTCGCGGTCCTCGGTGCGCTCGCCCCTGGGCGGGGTGGGCGGTCCGCCGAACATGGTGTATCCTTTCCAGCATCTGGCAATATGGCATTGGTTGACGCACGAAGCGTACCAGCCAGCTGCTGCTCGCCAACCCGCGGAAGCTACTCCTCGCCCAGGTACGCCTTGCGAACAGTCTCGTTCTGCTGCAGGGCTCGGGCATCGTCGTGAAGAACTATATTCCCCGTCTCGATCACATAGCCTCGGTGGGCCACGGAGAGGGCCATAAGCGCGTTCTGCTCCACCAGCAGGATCGTGGTGCCCTGGGAGTTGATCTCGGTGATGATATTGAAAATCTGCTCGACGAGCAGAGGCGCGAGGCCCATCGAGGGCTCGTCGAGGAGCAGAACCTTAGGGCGAGCCATAAGCGCCCGACCCATAGCGAGCATCTGCTGCTCGCCACCGGACATCGTGCCGGCCTTCTGCCCCACGCGCTCTCTGAGGCGGGGGAACAACTCAAAGACACGGTCCATGTCCGCGTTGATGCCGCCGCGGTCCTTGCGCAGGAATGCGCCCAGTTCAAGGTTCTCGCGCACGGTCATACGGGGGAAGATACGACGGCCCTCGGGACTATGACCGATACCCTGAGCTACCACGTCGTGTGCGGGCAGCTCGTCTATACGCTTACCCTGCAGACGTATGCTTCCCACTCGCGGCTTCATTAGTCCGGAGATGGTGCGAAGGGTAGTGGTCTTGCCAGCGCCATTGCCCCCGATGAGCGTGACTATCTCGCCATCCCCAACGGTGATGCTAACGCCTTTGAGCGCGTGAATCTGCCCATAGTACGAGTGTATTCCGTCAACCTCGAGCATTGGAGCTGTGGAGCCGTTCTGGATGCTCGCTCCAGCGGCCGCGGTGCTGGTGGGAGTGCTGTGCTCGCTGCTCACGCCGTCGCCGCCTTTCCGAGGTATGCCTCGATCACTCGCGGGTTGGAGCGCACCTCAGAAGGCGTCCCCTCCGCTATCTTCTGACCATACTCCAGCACGGACACTCGGTCGGATATCCCCATCACAACCTTCATGTCGTGCTCGATGAGCAGGATCGCGAGACCGAGTTCCTCGCGTAGCCTGCCGATGAAGCGCGTCATAGAGAGTGTCTCCTGCGGGTTCATCCCGGCTGTTGGTTCGTCAAGCAGCAACAGCCTGGGATCGCTCCCCAGGGCGCGCGCCACCTCAAGCCTGCGCTGATCGCCGTACGAGAGGTTTTTCGCCAGGTCCTCGCCCTTGCCACGCAGGCCGACGAAGTCCAGTAGATCCAGGGCCCTCTTCCGCGCCTTGGCCTCCTCCCGACGGGCCGATGGCGGACGGAAGATAGCCCCAACGACTCCCGTCTTCAAGCGCACGTGCTCACCCACGAGGACGTTGTCAATCGCACTCATGTTCTGGAAGAGACGGATGTTCTGAAAAGTGCGGCACATGCCGAGAGCGGTGATCTCGTGCGGCTTCTTGCCAGCGATGCTCCGCCCCTCGAAAGAGATAGTGCCGGTGGTGGGCTCGTACAGACCGGTCAGCAGGTTGAAAAACGTGGTCTTCCCCGCGCCGTTCGGACCAATGATGCTCACTATGGAGCGCTCGGGGATCTCGAAGTCTACGTCGGTAACCGCGGCAAGGCCGCCGAAACGCTTTGTAACGTCTCTGGCTTCAAGAAGTGCCATCAGGACCTCCACACAGAACTGTCGCCTGACACACTACAGCGGCTCCCCACGCTTGTCGTACAGCGTCTCATCAACCCTCACCTCGCCCTCCGGTGTTGCCTGCGCCTCCAGCTCCCTCTTGCGCTGCGCGTTGGGCAGCAAGCCCTCGGGACGCAGCAGCATCATGAGCACAAGCGTCAGCCCGAAGAAGCCGACCCGCGAATCGCGGAGATTCACTTTTTCGAGAAGCTCGATCCCAGTGGCGTCGCCAAGCCCCTGAATCCATCCGGTGGCTCGCGCGGACAGAATGCGGTCGAAGACGCCCAACAACAACCCGCCCACGATCACACCCCAGATGTTGCCCAGACCGCCGAGGATCACCATCGAGAGCAGCAGCACGGAGGTGCTGAACTCGAACTGCGAGGGGTTGGCGAACGAGTACCGGCTGGCGAAGAGGACACCCGCGAGTCCGGAGAAGCTGGCGCCGAGGGCGAACGCGAAGAGCTTTGTCTTCACGAGATCAATGCCCATACTCGCCGCCGCTATCTCATCCTCTCTCATCGCCATCCAGGCGCGGCCGAGCCGGGAATCGCGCAGCCTCCGGGCCATGAAGATGATCAGCAGGCCGACCAGCATCAGGAGATACCACCAGCCCCACAGCGTCGAGCTGTTGAGCTCGTACCCGAAGATATTCGGCTGCGCGATAGCATTCAGCCCCTGGTCGCCCTTTGTCAGCCCCACAGCGTTACGAAAGACAATCGGCACGATCTCACCGAAACCTAGCGTGACTATGGCGAGATAGTCCCCCCGTAGCCTTAGCGTGGGGGCACCGAGGATTACGCCAAAGATGGCCGCGGTAAAGAACGCAAGGATCAGAGCCGCCCAGAAGTTCAGCTCAAACGGCAGCCAGCTTGCCACGGGGCTACTCGGACTGGTGAGGATCGCCACCGTGTACGCGCCGATTGCGAAGAACGCGGCATAACCGAGGTCGAGGAGCCCCGCGAAGCCTACTACTATGTTCAGGCCGAGCGCGAGCAGAATGTAGACGACGATAGGGAAGAGGTCGTCCAGCGCGCCTAGATTAAGCGCTCTGTCAATCAGTGGATAGGTCAGCGCCAGTACACTGAGGGTGGTTGCTACTACTGCTGTCGTGCGGTCCTCGGAGAACGGCTTTCGCACCCTGACTAGGGTGCGGTTCAAAGGTGTACCAACAGCGGCCATACAGTCGTCTCCCTGTCTGCCTACGCCTTGTCCGGAGTCTGCTCACCGAGCAGTCCGGAGGGCCGGAATACCAGAATAGTAATTAGAATCGCGAAGATCACGGCATTCGCCCATGCACTGCCGTTCTGGAGAAACCGCTCGCTCATGGCCTGGATTATACCAATCAGCAGACCACCGAGCACTGCCCCGTTCAGGTTGCCGATGCCACCGAGCACCGCTGCAGTGAACGCCTTGAGGCCGGTCTCGAAACCGCGCTGATAGTCCGTCGTGAGCGTGTACTGCCCGTACATCACACCAGCCGCGCCAGCGAGGGCGCCGCCGAGCAGAAATGCGAAGGCTATCGTGCGGTTGATGTCGATTCCCATCAGAGCGGAGGCATCGCGGTCCTGCGCGGTCGCTCGCATGGCCTTACCTATCCTGGTGCGGTTCACCACATACAGCAGCCCGAGCAGTATGGGGATCGTCACCAGAATAAGTATCAGGTCGCGCAGGAAGAAGCGCACGCCTATATCGAGCGGCCCAAGCAGGTCGAGCCTGTTTATCACGCGCGGCACGTCGAGCGGCCGGGAGCCCTTCCAGTACTGACCGATCTGTATCAGGATAAACGACATTCCGATTGCGCTGATCAGGGGAGTGAGCCTGGGTGCGTTGCGCAGCCGTCGGTACGCCAACCTCTCGATGAGCACGTTTACGACGGCCCCGAACAGCATCGCGACGAGCAACGCCAGGAAGAGCGCGCCTACCTTCGTGCCCAGCGGGCTGCCACGCCCGATGGCAAACGCCTCCAGTACTGTGAGCGCGGCGAATGACGTTAGCATGAACAGGTCGCCATGCGCGAAGTTGATGAGCTCTATGATTCCGTAAACAAGCGTGTAGCCGAGTGCGATCAGCGCGAAGACGGACCCCAGCGCGAGCCCTGTGAGAAGCGCCTGAATGAGATCCTGCATGGAACGACCTCCCTTCTGCTGTGGTACAGAAAGGGAGGGCTGAGAGGCTCTCAGCCCTCCCGATGATTTCACAAGGAAATCGCCGAGTCTTTGTACGCAGCTGGCCGGGTTTCGAGCCAGCTACCGTGCCTACTCTTCCCCGGTGGATTTCACCGGCGGTGTTGGACTCCTAGGCCTAAGAGTCGGCCCCGACGCCGAGGGAGCGAATCCAGACCCACTCGCCGTTCTTGACCTGATACGCGTTCATCTGCTTGAGCGTCGTATCGCCGTCCTTGTCGAAGCTGAACGTGCCGAGCGCGCCGCTGTACTCTCCCAGGTTCTTGAGGGCCTTGAGTATGTCCTTCGGGTCCTTGCTCTCGGCCTTGTCGATCGCAGCGAGCGCGACACCCATGGCGTCGTAGCCGAAGATGGCGTACGCTTCGGGCTTCTGGCCAAACCGCTCCTGGTACTTCTTGTAGAACTCCGCTCCCGAGCCGGTGAGCTTTTCGGGCGGAGCGGAAGCGACGGTGCCGTAAGCGCCCTCAGCCGCCTCGCCAGCGGCTTCAATGAAACCTGTATCGAGGATGCCGTCCGGCCCGAGGAACTTGACCTTGTCGTTGCTGGCGAGCTCACGCAGGTCCTTGACGAGCTGCGGGCCCTTCGTGTCCGTCAAACCTCCGAAGAACACGAGCTGCGCGCCCGAGTCCACTACCTTCTCCATCAGTCCGGAGAAGGAGCCCGCCTTGACATCAATGCCCTCAAAGCCGACTACATCCAGACCGATCTGCTGCGCCCTCGTGCGGAAGGCCTCGGCAATGCCCAAACCGTACGTCTGCTGGTCGTGGAGGACGTACACCTTTTGCGCGCCCAGCTCCTTGGCGAAGTCCGCGTCCGCCGGGCCCTGGTAGGCATCGTTCGGCACGACCCGGAAGTAGTTGCGCTCACCGGCCTTGTACAGCGAAGCCAGAAGGGCAGGGTTCGCCCCCTTCTTCGTCAGATCAATGGCCGTGTTCGCGGGGCTGATCATCGGTATGCCGGCACGGTTCATGATAGGTATGGATACCGCTGCCGCACCCGAGTTGAAGGTCGCCAGATAGACGCTTGCCTTGTCGCGGACCGCCTTGTTCGCGTTCGCAGCCTCCTGCTCCGGGGTCCACGCCTGCGCGGCCGCGGTCGAGTCGTCCAGCGCCTCGAAGCGAATCTTGTAGCCGCCCGCCGCGCCGCCGCTCTCCTCGAGCGCCAGCTTCATACCGTTAACCGTCGAGAGGGTCTGGCCACGTGAGGGGCCGGAAAGGGGCAGGCTCGCGTAGATAAGCAGCTCCCCCTTTGAAGTGTCGTTGTTGCCACCTGCGCCCGCGGCGGCTCCAGTAGTACTGCCACCCTGTGCTCCGGTAGCGGTACCTGTGGCTGCTGCCGTCGCGACCCCGGTCGCACCAGGAGTCGCGCCCGCCGTGGCACCCTCGGTGACGACGCCAGGCTCAGACGTGGTCTGCTCAAGGATCGCGGGTGCGCCTGTCGCCTCCCCACCAACGCCGCCAGTACCGGTCGCGGTCGCCGTCGCACCCGTGGTACCGCCGCCTTCGGTGCCCCCTCCCTCGGTGCCACCGCCACCGGTGTTGCCGCAGGCGGCAAGCACAAGGCTCATCAAGAGCATGAGCGCCATCAGTATGTATGGCGATTTAGTACGTTGAGTCACGCAATTCTCCTGTAATCTTCTGTTCGCTTTCTTGAATCATCGTGCCGAACATCCTACGGACGATACCGCCGCTGTATAAGCATCCCCCCTTAGCCGGTCGGTCGCAAGCCCGACAGGGCTGCGTGCTACAGGAATACGAGGCAGAGATAAGCCACTGAACGCGGTCGCCTCTCCACGGGTTGCGGGAGTATATCAACCGACACACTTACCGTCAAGTCGAAAGCCACTGCGCAGTGTCAGGGCGCACGTGGTTTTGCTGCACAAACGGATCCCCTGGGTTCCGAAAGGGATGAGGACAGGCGCTAGGACATCACAGGAGGGTATATGTGGTGCATAGATAGCA
>JADDPP010000143.1 GCA_016781845.1 Rubrobacter sp. | reverse complement strand
AGCGTAAGGACCAGGGTCGAGATGATGAGGAAGCGAACCGGAAGCAGGGAGAAACGCATCTTCAAGTCTCCTGTTGAAACGGTGGTGAGAGGTGGGTTGTATGCGCGAGTGAACGTATGTGAAGCCCTTATTCACCTCGGCGCAATTAGTATACATTTTCGCAACAGATTTGTAACTGTGCTTGCGTGTTCGCCGGGTGGATCTAAGCCCGCCATTTGTGTGCGGACTGTTGGCAGGGTGTTGAGCGGGAGACGTTGGGTGAGAGCCGTTGCGTGCAACGTCTCTACGGGTTTCGATCCGGGGCTCGGGCTGGATCAGTCGTGTACGCGCTCGAGGTACCAGCCTCCCCCAATCAGGTCGTGGTACACCTCTAGGAGCGCGTCCGAGGTGCGCAGCTTGTAGTAGGTGCGGGAGATGGGCACGCGCCACCAGTCGTCGTCAACCCGCCACCGGGAGCACACCTCCAGCACGGAGTAAATGCGTGGACCAGGGCAGGCGTGGGAACCTGCCCCTGCAACAGGGGGGGCGAACGTCAGGCTGGTGGGTAAGCCGTGGGTGTCGAGCTCCACGATCAGCGGCTGGGGTTTCTCCGGCAGACGGCTCATCGCGCGTCTGCCGTTACGAGCGCGAACTGCTTTCTCACAAGGGGCGAGGCGGGATCGCCGGGGACCGCGTGGCACAGCCTATCCGGGCCGAACTGCTCTCGCAGCCTGGACAGTGTGGTCGCGACGGACTGCGCCGGACGGCTAACGTCCCACAACGATGCCTGCCTGCCGGTCTCCGGCACGATCCGTAGCAGCCGCACCTCCACCGCCTGCACCGCAGGGACGGTGTCTGCCACGAGCAGGCGGTCCAGCGCGCGGGAGGCGGCGAGAGAGAGATCCGCGGTGGAGGCGGAGGGGAAGGGCAGCATGGCGACCGACGAGCGCGCGGGGCTATCCTCCAGCTCAAGGCTTACCTCCACCGTACCCGCCGCCTCGTCCGGGCCGAGCCGGTCCCGAAGGCTCGCGAGCCGCCGTTCCACGACACGGCGCACGGTCTGGGCGTCCTCCACGGGAGGATCGAGGGGCTCGCGCTCCCGCAGCTCCCCGAAGTTATGGGGCGGGGAGATGGTCCACCAGTTGCCCCCGATTGTGATGTCCCACCTCTGGTTTCTATATTCGTTTACCGGCCAGGTCTCTCCCGTGGCGAGGGCGCGGGAGAGACAGCCCTCCGCGCCGAACTGTAGCTTCGTCTCCGCGGCGGGCAGGGCGGTGAACTCCGCGACTGTTCGCACCCCGAGCCTGCGGAGTCGCCGAAGGTTGCGCTCCCCCAGTGGCAGCTCCTCTACGGGGAACTCCCCCAGAAACACCGTCTGCATCCAGTCCGGCACGGCTACGACCTCTCCCGTCGGGGCGCTGCGGGCGGTCAGTCGGGCGGCGAACTTCGTGGGGGCGAGCCCGGCCATAACAGTGTAGACCGTATCCTTTGCCGCGGAGCACGCAGAGATCGCGGAGGGTTGTAAGGTATTCCGGCGAACCTTGTGGTTGCCCTCTGGGGTGCGAGGTGGGATGAGGGGTGGTGAGGGCGGGCACGGAGCCCCGTTCCTACGTTGTTCCCTAATCTCTGCGGTGAATAACCCCTCCCGTAGTTGCGCCACGAGCTCGCGGGCCATGCGGAGCCGGGTGGGGAGGCTTCCCCAGCCGGAGGCGTCGAGGTAAGCCGAGCCCAAGCCGTCCGGCTCCACCGCGTCGCTGTACAAGCGTAGTGTTTCGAGCACTCGCCTGGAGGTTTCCTCGTAGACGGGCGTGTCATACGGGAGGAAGCTGGCTTGAGGACATCGAGCGGCGGCCTCGCGCAGAGGCATACCCTCCCTCACCCCCTCGGCCACCGCTTCCTGTGATGCGCGGCGGACAGGGTTCCGGTCGTGCGCTGAGCCGCCAAGCACCAGTGGACCATCAGAGGATGCGCGTGACCGTTCGACCGCGATCTCAAACTCCGGTATATGCAGGTAGGCGACTCGTAGGGCCTGAGTGCTCATGCCGAGACGACCGTCGCTACCCGGAAGGGTGTCGTGGTGTGTACTTCGATCTCTATCAATCCGGCGGGGGGAGCTGCGCCCGTCTTGTTCTTGAGAGAACGCACCTGTGTGCAGATGCCTGTGATGTCGTTGGAGCGGTCGCGCAGCCAGGCGGTGCGCCTGGCTGAGAGGATGACGGAGGAGTAGTGGGCGAGCGCTTGCCCGCCGTAGTACGCCTTGCCACCGTCGCGGGGGGCGGCGAGGATGAGCAGGGCGGTGTTCGTGGAGTGCAGCAGCGTTGCCATGCAACTCAACCACGTGGAGACTACCTGCGGGTCGTGCTCCTCGGATAAGCGGTCGAAGAGTATCAGGTCGAAGCCGCCGCAGCGGGCGAGCGTCGTGGCTATGGCGAGGCTCTCGAGTGCGTCACTGGGCCGGATGATTGTGAGACGCTCGAGATCTACGCCCGAGCGCGCGGCGGACGCGGGGTCGAAGCTGCGGTCGGCGTCAATGTATACGGGCACGTACTCACGCCGCTGCGCCGCCGCGACGAGGGTGTGGGAGATGGTGGTCGCGCCGGAGGAAGGACCACCACGTAGTGTGCTGATGCGACCTGCGGGCAGCCCCCCGCCCAGCAGCGCGTCGAGCGCATGGAGCCCTGTGGGGAGGAGCGTGAGCCGCTGGCCGCTCTCGGAGCCGAGCCGCAGGGCGTGGGGGCCGCCCCACCTCTTCTGTACGTAGTGTATTAGCTGTTCTCTTTCCTGTGCATGCACTGGTTGAGAGCCCTTTCTAAGAACATATGTTCTAACAGCAAGTGTAATACCAGCCGTGCGCTTGTTCAACGGGTTTCCACACGAGCGCTGCAAATCGTTAGCGTGGTTGCTACGTGCGGGCCAAGTGCTGGTAATATGTGGTAGTGGCAAGAGGAAGAACGCTCGCCGCGTCGCGGGGGGCGCACAGGAGGGGTCGAGCCAGTGTACGACAGGTTCTCCATCGCGGTAGTGGCAGCGGTGGTCGCGATGCTCATAATCGCCTTCATAATTGTGTTGGGCGTCCTGCCCACTCACGTCGGCACCGCCCCGCCGTACGCGGAGCCGCCTGTCGTCACCACCGAGGAGGCGGGGCACGTCGAGCAGCAGTAGAGCGGCGAGCAGCCAAAGACTGTTGTTCCCAGGTCTGGAGCGCCAGCCTGTACGAGAAAAAGCTCTGATGACATTACATACGCTTGGCTCCGGCTTGCTACGAGACGTGCGTAAGATCGCCGTCCTTCGGGCCAACTACCTCGGCGACTTCATCTTCTGCCTGCCAGCGCTGGACGCCTTGCGCTCGGCGTATCCGGACGCCGAGATCGTCCTGCTCGCCAATCCCTGGCACGAGGCGTTCCTGGCCGGGAGGCCGGGACCCATAGACCGAGTGGTTGTAGTCCCGCCTCAGGAAGGGGTCCGCATAGAGCCTGGGATGCCTGGGGACCCTGAGGAGCTGGATCGCTTCTTCAAGCAGATGGAGCAAGAGCGCTTCGACCTCGCTATCCAGATACACGGTGGCGGGCGATACTCCAACCCGTTCACCCTGCGCCTCAGGGCCAGGACCACTGCTGGCCTGAGGTCGCCGGACGCTGCTCCGCTGGACCTGTGGGCGCCCTACGTCTACTACCAGTCCGAGGTCTTTCGCTTTCTGGAGGTCGTCTCGCTCGTTGGGGCCGTGCCCGTGAGCATAGAGCCGCACCTGACGGTAACGGAGCAAGACCTGTCCGAGGCGAGAAGCGTCGTGCCGGACGACGCGCCGCTCGTCGCCCTGCATCCGGGCGCTAACGACACCCGCCGGCAATGGCCCCCGGAGAAGTTCGCAGCCCTGGGAGATGCCCTCGCTGCCGCCGGCGCTCGGGTGGTCGTCACCGGCACTGAGCCAGAGCGGGAGCTGGTCCAGGCCGTGGTGGGGACGATGCGCTGCGAGGCTCAAGACCTCTGCAGACGGCTCTCGCTTCGAGGGCTCGCAGGGCTGCTCTCCAGGTGCGCCGTGGTCGTGTCGAATGATTCCGGTCCCCTGCATCTCGCGGGGGCGGTAGGTGCGGCGACGGTCGGCATCTACTGGTGTGGCAATCTTATCAACGCCGGACCAATTACCCGCGTCCGGCACCGTCCGGCCATCTCCTGGCGCCTCGCTTGTCCAGTCTGCGGCGTGGACTGCACCCGCGACAGCTGCGTCCACAGAGACTCCTTCGTGGCCGACGTTACCGTGCGCGAGGTGACGGAGTCCGCGCTGGATCTGTTACGCTCCACGGCGCCCTCAGCCACACAGCAGCGTTAGTTGGGCTTCTTAACCAGGAAGTCAGCCCTGAGCAGCTGCACCTGACGCTGCTGTTCCTGCCCGCGGTCGGCCTCAAGCGCACGCACGATCTGCGGGGCTACACAGGGGATGCGCT
>JADDPP010000397.1 GCA_016781845.1 Rubrobacter sp. | reverse complement strand
GTCTAGTCCAGTCGTCGGCTCATCCAGGAGGACGATCGGCGCGTCCTTGATGATCGCACGGGCGATAGCAAGTCGCTGTCGCTGACCTCCTGATAGCGTCATTCCCCGTTCCCCTACAACCGTCCTGTATGCTTGCGGAAGCGACATGATGTAGTCGTGAATGCACGCTGCGCGTGCCGCAGCCTCAATCTCCTCGTCTGTTGCGTCCGGCTTCCCGTACGCAATGTTATCCCGGATGTCACCGCTGAAGAGCATGCCATCCTGCGGCACGATGCTGATCTGGTCACGCAGGGACTCGAGTTTGAAGCGGCGCACGTCGTGCCCGTCAATGCGCACAGTGCCTTTGCTCGGGTCGTGGAGGCGCGGTATTAGACCGAGCAACGTGGACTTGCCGGCTCCCGAAGCACCGACCACCGCGACTGTCTTTCCCGGCTGAAGCGTTAAGTTAATGTCACGCAGGGTGGGAGTGCCGGACTTGTACTGGAACCACACGTGCTCAAAGCTGATCTCACCTTCGAACCGTGGAGCTCTTCGGGTCCCATCCTGTATCTCCCGCCGCTCATCAAGCACATCCGTGATGCGTTCGACACAGCTGTTGGCCTTCTGGGCTCGCTCGGTCACTCGCGATACCTGCCGTAGTGGCCGGTAGAAGTTTTGCATGTATGAGAGGAAGACAATCAGGTCTCCGGGAGTGAGGCGTCCGGCCAGTACCTGCGTAGCGCCGAACCAGAGTGTTGCCGCCGTGCCGGTGGCTATGACAAGCTCTACACACCGGTTCAGGTGTGCCTCCAGATGGGCGGTCTGGAGGCCGCTCGCGAGGCTACGCGAGTTGAGCTGTCGCAGGTGCTCATCCTCCTCGCGTTCGCGAGCGAACATCTGCACGACGTGTATTCCCAGGAGCGTCTGGTTGAGCCGCGACGAGAGCTCGCCTTCGCGCCTCCGCTGGTTCCGAGTAGCCTCCCGGATGCGTGTCGAGTACACGGCCATCAGCAGAAATATGACGGGTATCGCAACCACCGCCAGGAGTGCCAGGCGCCACTCCAGCGCGAACATTACCAGGATGAAGCCAGCCAGAATGATGCCCTCCGAGACCAGTGACAGCATGGACGCCACTAGCAGGTCCCGCAACAGGTTGATGTCGCTTGTCAGGCGAGTCAGCAGATCTCCCGTGCTTGATTGGGCGTGGTAACGCAGCGAGAGTCGTTGCATATGAGCGAAGAGTTGTCGGCGCACGTTCAGTACAACCTCTTGGCCCACCCGCGATGTCAAATACCTCTGATAGTAGTAGAAAACGCCCCGCAGCAACGCGAGCGCCAGAATCATACTGCTGGCAGCGGCAAGAATCCTCATCCTGCCGCTACCGAGCAGGTCGTTGAGCCAGGGCAGTGGAGTCTCCAGCGGCATGCCGGCGAGCACGTTGTCGAAGATGAACTTGAGCGGCCAAGGTTCCGCCAAGCGGGTAGCCGTGTATCCTACCGAGGAGAGCAGCGCCACTAACAGCGCTCGCCAGTGCGGGTACAGCTCGCGGCGGAAGCGATGCAGGACGCCGAGGGAGGATCTGAGCCCTCGCGCCTGGCCTCGCAGTACTTCAGTCGGAGTAGCCATGCTAGCTATCCCCCCCGCGCGGATGCACCAGAGCTCGCGATAACTCGACTACTGCGTGTGCGTTCCCCTCCCAAGTGTGATGCGCCCTCACATACTCCTGACCCGCCCGGCCGATTGTGCCCGCCCTCACGGGATCAGCGAGCAGTTGGGAGAGCGCATCCGCTAGAGCATCTACGTCTCCCGGCTGGTAAAGCAACCCAGTCTCTCCGTTCCGTAGGCATTCGCGTATCTGTCCCGTGTCCGCGGCCACGACAGGACAGCCCGCGGCCATGTACTCGAACAGCTTCAAAGGCGAGAAGTAGAAGCTTTCCGACCAAGGGTATGGAGCCACGGCGATGTCCATAGCTGCCATGTACCCCGGCATCGCTCCATGCGGGACAGTGCCGGTGAAGGTCGTCGCGTGAGCTATCCGCTCCTGAGCCACCATCTGCTCAAGAACATTCCGCTGTGGGCCGTCGCCAACTATGAGTAAGTGCGGCGAGACGCCGCGCCGATGGAGGGCGCCCACAGCTCGTACAAGAGTCTCGGTACCATGCCACGGCTTGAGCGTGCCCACGAAGCCGACAGTGGGTTGTCCATCTAGCCCAAGCCTGGCTCGGAGCTCATCGGGTTGGAGGGTTCCGGCCCCGAAACGCCCTGTATCCACGGCGTTAGGAAGCACCGTCACGCGCTCCGGCACAACACCGCCACTGATCAGCCACCGCTTCAGCTCCACGGATACTGTCACGACGTGGTCCGCCGAGCACAAGATGACGCGCTCCAGACCCCGTGCCATCTCAGGAAAGGCTAGATGGCGATGGGCAGACTGCTCCTTGCTGAGAGGAGCATTCACTTCCAGGACCAGCGGCACATCGAGCCGCCGCGAGATGTACAGCCCGGCGACGCCGAGAAGCGAGTGGCGTTCGTAAATGATGTCAGGACGGAACTCCCGGATTGCCTCAGCCGCCCTCTCTGGGAGCGAGGCTGCGTACAGCAGAGAGCGTAGCTCGCCCGCGATCGGCGCGCCCGCTGCCGGGTCGCTCCGGAGTGTGTCGTAGATGAACCGCTCGGTCTGATCCTGTGGTACCTCATATACTGGAACGTCGAAGTCGGCGGGACGCTCTCCTTCTACGCGCGGGACAGAATCATTACCTCGTGCCCCAGTGCGTGCAGCGCCCGACTGAGTTCTCGCACGTGGATAGACGCTCCCTTGCTGCCGTAGATGGGTATGCCGAAGTCGGTGCAGAGATAGGCTATCCTCACGCGGTAACCTCCCCGAAGAGCGTCCGCAGGCGCCGAACGTTCTGACGTATATCGAAGTGGCGCTCCACCCGCTCCCTGCCGGCCTGTCTCAATGCGGAAGAGAGCGCCTGGTCCTCAAGCACGCGGCGTATGGCGTCCGCTAGCGCTCGAGGGTCTCTCTGCGGCGTCAGCAGTCCCGAATGGCCGTCCTGGACCAACTCTGGAATGCCGGTAACATCCGTTGATACGACCGGTACTCCAAGCGCCATCGCCTCGATCAGGACCGTGGGAAGTCCGTCCCGGTTGCCGTCAGAGCCAATGACGCAGGGGGCTGCTACCAGCGACGCTTTCGGATACTCGTGCAGCAGCGCCTCGCGTGGCATGGGTCCGGCAAGTTCAACGTACTCCTGCAGCCCTAGCTTCTGAGTCAGCGCCTGCAGCTCTGCCTCGATCGGTCCCTTGCCCACGATCCGGCACCGGAAATAGCAGCCTTCCCTCCGCAGCAGGTCGCAAGCCCGGACCAGGTCGTCGAAGCCTTTCTTCTCGACGAGCCTACCGACGGCGAGTACAAGCGGCGGGGTGTCGGGCGCCGATCCGTTGGGCGAGTACAGCTTCAGATCCAAACCGTTGTAGACGCGCTCAATGTGTACATCTGCGTGGATGCTCTTCAGGTAATCCCGGTTGTAATCGCTGACGGTAACAACGAGCCTGGCTGAGGCGAGGTACTCTTTCAGCGACCGAATGTTCACCTCGTCGGAGTATATGTCCTTTGCGTGCGCGGTGAAGCTGTAGGAAATGCCAGCGAGCTGGTAGGCGTAGAATGCCACGGCCGTCGCGCTGGAGGCAAAATGCGCGTGTACGTGGGAGAAGCCTTCCTGCCGGAGTTGGAGTGCGAGGTACCCGGCCTGCAGGAAGCGTTTCACCGCTGCGCGCCGCCGCCGACTCAAGGCTTTCCCCAGAACGGCCAGATACCGCGATTGATCCCACCGGTATACCTGCCGGTGCGCCTCGTAGTAGGCGCGCGATGCCAGCATGGGCGACTCTGGCAGGTATGTCACCCTGGCCTTGAGGCGGGAAAGTTCCGCGTGAAACCGGCCATCGTCCGGCTTTTTCAGCGAGAATATGCGTACCTCCACTCCCTGCCGCTCCAGTTCCAGAAGCTCGTTGAGGATAAAGGTCTCCGAGAATCGAGGGTACATTTTGAGGATGTACGCTACCCGTGGCGTAGTCATGAGATCATCTCCAGGTACTTATGCCGTCGGCTGTACCCCGGTGTGCGGGATGGCATGAATCTCGGCTTGAATACCCCGTCCGGGGCGAGAACCTGGTCCAGGAGGTTCCCAACCGAGGGCAGCCCATCCAGCGAGAGCGAGCGGCTGACGAGGGTGGGTTGGCGCAGTAGCAGCTCTATCTCGTCCAGTAGCCGCTCCGGTGATAGATCGTCTGGATGTATCATCTGCAGCAGACCACGGTTGTGCAGAGCCTCCGCGCGGATCAGCTGCTCCTTCCGAGGCGCCACCCTGGGAACCACGATTGAGGGGCGGCCCAGCGAGAGTATCTCGCAGATCGAGTTGTAGCCCCCCATAGAGACC
>JADDPP010000265.1 GCA_016781845.1 Rubrobacter sp. | reverse complement strand
TGGAGCGCCTGGTTCACGGACTATCATAAAAGGCGTCACGGAGCACTAGCGTGGGCGCGGATATTGCGCGAATTAGAGTCAGGAGGTGAGCGGGCATGTCGTATCCAAACGACCCAATGGACCAGGTACTGGAGGGGATGGAGGTGTACAGCGCGGACGGGCAACGGCTGGGCGATGTCGGTGGGGTTGGAGTCGGGCTGTTCAAGGTGGAGTCCGGCGGCCAGACGGTTGCCGAGGAGCGTGCGTATCTCCATCTGAGGCGTCAGGCGGAGCCTGACCTGTACCTGCCTGGTACGGTCATAGACCACGTCACGAGCGAGCGGGTGATTCTGCGGCTCGAGGACGACCCTCGCCAATTGGAGTTGTACACCACGGGTCCGATACCCCAGGACCCCGAGGCCAACCCAGGTGAGCGAGACCTCACCACCACGCTCTTGTAACCCGCCTACCCGGAACTCGTGTCATACGTACTGCTCTTCACATCTGAGCAGGGCACAGGGCCACCGAGTTACTCAGCTTGATGAATACGTAGTGTCCGAACCCGCGGCGTGCGAGACAGCGCCATGCCCGGTCCACCGTGGCAGTATGTTCCGCAGTACAGTTCCGCGGCTGCAGAGACGCAGCCTTGGAAGGGCTTCGGCACTGCACGTTATACTCGACTCATAGTTGAAGCAATGATTAGGAGAAGCAAGTGACGAGCACCGCGAGCGCGCTACCACATTGGGACATGTCGGTCGTCTATCCGAGCCTGGAGTCGCCGGAGTTCCAGACAGCTTTCAACACGTTGGTGCAGGACATAACCCTACTGGCTGAGCTGTTTGATGTACACAGCATTGGGAAGCAGGATGAGTCCGCCTCGCTCACGGATGACACCGTGCAGGCGTTCGAGACGGTCATCGAGCGGTACAACGAGGTGCTGGAGGAGACGTACACGCTCTCCGCTTACATATACTGCTTCGTGAGCACCGACTCGCGCAACGACGTTGCGCAGGCGCGACTGAGCGAGCTGCAGAGTCAGACCGTGAAGCTGTCCCAGCTCGGCACCCGTCTAACAGCGTGGCTCGGATCGCTCGACGTGGATGCCCTCATCGAGCGATCCCAAATCGCTCGGGAGCACGCCTTCACGCTGCGACAGGCGAAGATCGAGGCGGAGCACCTGATGAGTCCTGACGAGGAGGCTCTCGCCGCGGAGCTGAACGTGACGGGCGGCAGCGCGTGGGCGAAGCTGCACGGTAACGTGACCTCGCAGATCTCCGTGCGCCTCGAGCGTGAGGGCGGCGCGACGGAGGAGCTGCCGATGAGCATGGTGCGCAACCTCGCCTTTGACCCCGACCGCGAGACCCGCCGCCGCGCGTACGAGGCGGAGCTGGAGGGCTGGAAGATGGTGTCCGTCCCGCTCGCGGCGGCGCTGAACAGTATCAAAGGCGAGGTGAACGTCCTCACCGGGCGGCGCAACTGGGAGACGCCGCTCGATGAGGCACTGTTCAACAACTCGATTGACCGCCAGACACTCGATGCGATGCTCGACGCGGCGCGCGACTCCTTTCCGGATTTCCGCCGCTACCTGCGCGCCAAGGCCCGCGTGCTCCGCCTGCCCGCGCTTTCCTGGTACGACATATTCGCCCCAGTTGGGGAGAGCACGCGTACCTGGGAGTTCGATGAGGCCGCGGACTTCATCATCGAGCAGTTCGGCACGTACTCGCAGAAGATGAGCGAGTATGCGGACCGCGCCTTCCGGGAGCGATGGATAGATGCGGAGCCACGACCGGGCAAGCGCGACGGTGCGTACTGCATATCGCTGCGCGGGGAGGAGTCGCGAGTATTCGCGAACTACAAGCCGGTGTTCGAGGGCGTGAGCACGCTGGCTCACGAGCTCGGGCATGGCTACCACAACCTGAACAAGGCGCACAGGACCCCCCTGCAGCGCTCAACCCCTATGACGCTCGCCGAGACCGCCAGCATCTTCTGCGAGACGATTATCCGCACGGCGGCGCTCTCACGCGCTGATGAGTCGGAGCAGCTGGTATTGCTCGAGAACTCCCTGGAAGGCGCGTGCCAGGTAGTGGTTGATATCACGAGCCGCTTCCTGTTCGAGACGCGCGTCTTCGAGGGCCGCCGCGCGCGGGAGCTCTCGGTGGACGAGTTGTGCAACCTGATGCTTGATGCTCAGAGGGAGACGTATGGCGACGGCCTGAACATGGACGTGCTGCACCCGTATATGTGGGCTGTGAAGGGACACTACTACAGCACGGGCCGCTCGTACTACAACTACCCCTACATGTTCGGGCTGCTGTTCGGCCTCGGCCTGTACGCACGCTACAAGGAGGATCCCGAAGGATTCAAGGCTGGCTACGACGAGCTGTTGAGCTCGACTGGCCTCGCGGACGCTGCTGAGCTCGCCGGGCGGTTCGGCATAAATATCCGCACCCCCGAGTTCTGGCGCTCCAGCCTCGATGTCATTCGTGGTGAGGTGGTCCGCTTCGAGGAGCTGGTTGACCGCAGGCTGCAGTAGGAAATCGAACGGAAGATGAAGGAAGCCATGTCACACGACATTGCTTCCTTCTCGCGGCTGGGGAAGAGGCTTGAAACGCATTCCTCCCAGGCTCTTGCCAGTATGAGTGCTATCCATTCGCGCAGGTAATCCCTAGGGCTTACGGACCGCTCAGGATGACGGTCGTGCCGTCTTCGCTTGCAGGGTGCTCTCAAGGTTGCTGGTGGTCGCGGCGGGCCACGCAAACGTTGCGTGCAACGTCTCTACAGTTGTTATCCCGCCATGTGCTGGTCCGGACAGCGGTTGGCAGCGGGAACTCTGCTGTGGAGGCTGGCTTTATTCCTCCAGAACCTGGTCGAAGAGCAAGTAGCCGCCGAGGATGAAGAGCACGTCGAAGGTGACCAGCAGGCTTGCCCAGGGGGCGGTGCCCATCGCGGCGTTCGGTGCCACGCGCTCCGTGGTTGCGCGGACGGTCGCGATTATGACCGGGACGAGGACGGGGAAGAGCAGCAGGGGCAGCATCACTTCCCGCGCCCGGCTGTTGGCGGAGAGCGCGGAGAAGAGGGTGCCTACCGCAGCGAAGCCGACCGTGCCGAGCGCGACTATCCATATCACGCGAGGGTTCAGCACGGGCAGGTTGTAGAGCGCGACGAATGCGGGCAGCAGCAGCGTCTCCACGAGTGCCATGAACACGATATTGCCCACGAGCTTCGCGATGTACAGCACCCCAGGCTCCAGCGGCGCAAGTAGCAGACCTTCCCAGCCGCCGCGCTCGCGCTCCAGCAGGAGGGTGCGGCCGACGTTGAGTATCCCCGCGAAGAAGACCGCCACCCAGAGAGCGCCTGGCCCTACAGTGCCGAGGTTGCTCGCGCGCAGGTCGAACGCGAAGTTGAACACTACGAGGATGAGCAGCGCGAACACGAGCGTCGAGATGACAAGCTCACATCGCCGGAACTCCAGCAGCAGGTCCTTGCGGACGATGGTGGCTACCTGAGACAGAAACATGCTCAGGCCTTACCCACCGCGTGAGCGCCCGCGAGCTCAGCGTACACATCTCTGAAGCGCGACGCATCCACCGCCCCTGCGTGCGCGTCATACGCGACTGCGCCCCCCGCGAGTACGACAACGCGGTCGGCGAGACGCAGACCGAGGTCGTGGTTGTGGGTGCTGAACAGCACCGTCCGGCCGGAGTCAGGGGAGCGCACGACGGTCTCCAACAGCCGCAGCGCCTCCTGGTCGAGGCCGGTCTCCGGCTCGTCCAGAAGTAGCACCTTCGGGTCGTGGAGTAAGGAGCGGACGAGCGCGAGCCGCTGCTGCATCCCACGCGAGTACGTGCGCACGTGGGAATCGGCGGCGCGCGTAAGCCCGGCCATCTCGAGCAGCGGCCCGTACTGCGCGCTGGAACCTGCGATGCCGTAGAGCCTCGCGTAGAACTCCAGATTCTCGCGCGCCGTGAGGTCCTCGTACAGGTATGGCCGGTGAGCGACCACCCCTATCATCCGCCGCACCTCCCGGGTCTGCCGTACCGCGTCGAGACCGCATACACGAAGGGCGCCGCGTGTGGGGCGGGTGAGCGTGGCGACGAGGCGCATGAGTGTGGACTTGCCCGCGCCGTTGGCGCCCAGCAGCGCCACCCGCTCGCCCGCGCCAACCTCCAGGTCCACGCCGCGCAGCGCCCAGTTCCGCCCGTACGCCTTGCTCAGGTTGTCGGCACGGACGGCGGGAGAAGTATCCACGGCGGCGTGTTGCCTAGCCCACTTCGGGCGACGCGGCCATGAGCGCGAGGAGTTTCTGCCGTCGCAAGTCGCGCTCGCGTCGGTAGCGCTGCTCGTCGAGAACGCCGCGCTCGTACTGCTCGTCCAGCTGTGCGAGGGCGGTCACCAGCTCGTCACGCTCCTGCTGTGAGGGCGCAGACATGGTAACCGGAGCCCGTGAGCTCCGCCGCCAGAGGGCGAGCGCGAGGCCGAGGAGGGCAAGCAGGAGCCCTGCACTCCCGGCCCAGAGCCAGCGGTTATCCGGGCGGAAGAAGTGTATGTTCACGGGTAGGCCAGAGGCGGATATCTTCAGCTTTGTCCGTGCTACCAGCCCGTTAGCCACCTGCACGTCGTACGTGTTGTCAGGACTCTGGAAGAGCGAGATGGGCTTGTCGGGCCTGAGCTGCTCCCCTGTGATTCGTGGCCCGCCCTGCTGCGTCATCAGCCTGACCTCTTCCGTCGGGTACGGCATTGTGAGGTCGAACTCCAGAGTGCCCTTCGGGTCGCGGTACGGCACCAGGTACGTGAAGCTGACCTCCGTCCGACCGGGGCGTATCGGCAGGTCCGTTCCGAAACCGCGGTCCGTCTCGATTACTTGACGGGTTGCGAGCTCACCCATCGGGGATAGTTGGCCCGCGTTCGGGGGCAGCGAGAAGCGCAGCAGGCCCATCGGACCGCGAGGTCCGTTCACGACCGGGCGGAAGGTGCGCTTCGTCGGGTTGTTGAACACAAACGTTTCGAGCATGTACATGCTCTGCGTGTCCTTGTTCACATCGAGAACCACCACCGAAGCCGAACTGACGTGTACCGCATCGTCCGCGGGAGTGGAATCGTACACCTGCAGGGCAACAGCGCCCACGGGTTGCTTTGACAAGCTGATGCGCTCTGAGGTGTATTCCACACCCTGGTGAACAGTGTAGGCAACGTAGGCGTACTCCTTGCCTGTAGGCAGGCCGGTGAAGCGGTACTCGCCGGACGCATCCGTCCTCGCGGACTTCTCCGGCTGCGGCTCCTGCCCTTTCGCCCAGAAGAGCTTTACCCAGACGTTCGACACTGGCTTGCCCGTGGTGGCATTCGTAAGCTTGCCCTCGATAGTCCCATTCGGCGCAGCGGGCGCGGTGGATGGCGCGAGGAGCACCGCGAGCAGGGTCAGGAAGACCACGGCGACGAGACGCCGTGGAAGGACTACTCTCTGCTCCAATTGATACCTCCATCCGTGCTGCGATATACGTCGCCCGAGGAGCTGACCGCCAGTATCAGCCGGGAACCGGGCGGCCCTATCGCGATACTCTGAATGTCCGCGTTCGGCCCGATGCCGAACCAGTCTTGCCCGTAATCGGTGGATCGGAACACACCACTATCCGTCGCCGCGTAGAGGGTGCCGCGCCTGGTCTCCCCGCTGGGCAGCACGCTCGTCGCGCCCGAGCTCCGGTCGTAGACCACCGAGTGAACCACGTCGGTCGGAAGCGCCCCGTTTACGACACCGTTCGCGCTCGCCCACGAGCCATCCGCGCCTGACACAACCCCCTGGCCGCTCGCCGCGGCGAATAGCTGCAGCGGCTCCGACGAGGCGACGGTAAGCGACTGGATTGTTCCGGCGGGCCGGTACTGCAGCCTCTCCCAGCTGTCCCCGCCGTTCGCGCTGGAGAAGAGCGCCCCGGCCTGGTCCAGCGCGTACAGCCTGCCGGGAGCCTCGGGGTCGGCGGTGAGGGTAGTGAGTCGGGCGTCGCGGGGCATGGAACCACCCGGCTGCCAGCTCTTGCCGCCATCACGGCTCCGCAGCAGGCGGCCGTCCACCAGCGCGTACGCGCGCTCCCGGTCGGCGTCCTGCGCCAGGCCAGTAACCTGTCCGGGCGCTACGGGTATTGCGCTCCACGTCGCGCCTCCGTCGGTGCTGCGCCGGATGCCAGTGGAGTCGCCTGAGAGCGCCCACGCGGCAGAGCCTGAGTCCACAATAAGCGCGGAGTAGTTGTCGCCGGGAATTGTGCCGACTGGCCTCGCGCTCGCGGCTGTCCTGGAGCCCTGCGTCCATACCCAGACGGTCGCGGAGGCGAACAGCACGAAGAGCACGCTCAGGGCGCAGAGCCAGACAGCAGGTTTCCGCTCCACGGAGCGGGTAAACGCATCGCGCCGGGAGGGAGTGGGCTGCGAGGGATGGTAGATGGTGGGGCCACCGGAGCTGGAAGCGGAGGTGGCGAGCCTGGCCTGCCGGACCTGCTGCTCGATGCGCGCCGTAAGCGCGGCTTCACGCTCGCGCGTTGCTTTGAGCGCTGCGACCGCCTGTCTCCGGTAGCGCTCGTGAAGCGTCCTGTAGTCTTCCTCGTTGAGCTTGCCCAGCTCTCGGTCGGCGTCGAGCTCGTCCATCGCGTCGTACGCCGCCGCGCGCTGCTCGATGAGCGCCTCCTGTTCGGCGTCGCCAGCGGAGAGCATCGGCTCTGACCTGCGGCGCATGAGGGGCAGCAGGACGAAGGCGATTGTGGCTATGGTCATTACGGAGAGTATCGCTGGAATAATCACGTCAGTTCCCGTCCAGGGTCTATGCCTCGCTCGGGCGCGCCTGTGCCTCCCGCAGGCGTGGTGCAGCCGCGGTCACCGTGCGCTCGCGGCGAACGATTTGAGGCCAGCCGCACAGCATGGTGCCGAGGAGGTACAGCACGCCGCCGTACCAGATAAAGCTGACCATCGGGTTCACGAACACCCGGAAGCTCGGCAGGCCGTTCTCGATGCCGGTCATCATCACATACACGTCCTCACCCATCGGGTAGACTGTGCGAATGGCGACGCCTGTGACCGGCTGGTCCTCCCAGTTGCGGTACGTGCGCCGCTCCGGACGGACGCTGCCCAGGTCTCGGTCACCCTGCCGCAGGGAGAGGTCCGCGAAGACGACCTGCGCCCCCTGGTCCTCATACTGGAAGAGCCCGTTGCTCTTGTTATCACCCTCATTCCTGAGGGTGTACCCGCCGAGCGTGAGCGACTCTCCACCCTTGAGGGTTGCCGCCGTCTCTTCCTGATAAAAGGAGGAGGCTGTAACCCCCACCGCCATCAGCAGCAGTGCGAGGTGGACGATGTAGCCTCCGTACCTGCGGCGGTTGCGTGCGACGAGCCGGAAGAGCGCGACGACGTACCCCTCGCCGGTGTTGCGCGCCCGAACGCTCATGCCCCGCCAGAACTCGAGCAGGATAGTGCCAAACACGAACGCTATCGAGGCGAACGAGAACAGAGCGAGCGGCTTGCGGACCCCCGCAGCAAAGAGCACCGCGCCGATGAGTAGTCCGAGCGCGACGGGCCCCCGGATGTTGCGCCAGAACGCGGACGGAGCGCTCCGCCTCCACGCGAGCATCGGCCCCAGCCCCATAAGCACAATCAGCGCGAGCAGCTGCGGTCCATTCGCCTGCTTGTAGAACGGCGGGCCAACCGAGATCTTCGCGCCGCGGACTACCTCAGAGACCATCGGAGCGACGCTGCCCCAGAACGTCGTCGCAGTGATGCCGATGATGAGGAAGTTGTTCAGCAGGAAGCTGGACTCGCGCGAGAACATGGAGTCGAACTGGCCCTCGGTCTGCAAGCGTGGCAGCCGGAAGAAGATGAGTCCAACAGAGCCGATGATTACGAGCCCGAGGAACACAAAGAAGTACGGACCTATCGCGGATGTGGCGAAGGCGTGTACGGAGGAGAGCACGCCGCTGCGTACGACGAAGGTGCCGAAGATGGCCAGGGCGAAGGTGAGGAGTACGAGCGCCAGGTTCCATACCTTGAGCATGCCGCGCCGCTCCTGCACCATAGTGGAGTGCAGGAAAGCGCTAGCCGTGAGCCACGGCATCAGCGCGGCGTTCTCCACGGGGTCCCATCCCCAGTAGCCACCCCAGCCGAGCACGTGGTACGCCCACCACGCACCTAGCAGCAGCCCCGCTCCCTGGACAGCCCACCCGAGCAGCATCCACCGCCGGATAGCGCCAAGCCACTCGCGGCCCAGACGGCCCGTGATGAGCGCGGCTATGGCGAACGCGAACGGGATGCTGAAGCTCATGTAGCCGATGAGAAGCATGGGTGGATGCACGCGCATGCCGGGGTCCATGAGCAGCGGGTTCAGCCCGCGTCCCGCGACGGCGGGCACCGGCAGGCGCTCGAACGGGTTCGTAAGGAAGCCGAGCACGAGCAGGAAGAACGTCTGGATGCCCAGCAGGGTCGCGCCGACGTACGGGACGAGCTCCGGGTATCGCTTGCGGCTACGCAAGACGGCGATGGCGGAGAAGATGGTGAGCGTCCACGCCCAGAAGAGAAGCGAGCCAGCCTGGCCGCCCCAGAAGCTGGTGACGAGGTACGACCAGTCCATGTCGCTGCTGGATGTCTCCGCAACGTACTTGACGCGGTAGTCGTGCTTGAAGAGCGCCCACCAGAGCATTCCGGCTGCGAGAGTCAGGAGTGCGGCGGTTACGAAGATGCCGTGCTGAGAGCTGCGAACGAGCGCAGGCGAGCGCCGCCACGCACCAAGCACGCCCGCGATGAGGCCATACACGGCGATGACGAACGCGAGGAGCAGGGCTACGTAGCCGATGTCTGTGGGTATCAAGGGCGCGATCTCTCCACGAAATGTCTACTACCACAGTATAACAAAGGCCCCAGACCTCATCCGAAGGCGCAGCTACGCAGCCAGGCTGAGCTCAAGCCCAGCGTTCGGGTTATGCCCCACCGAGAGCGACAACAATTGCGGAGACGTTGCACGCAACGTCTCCGCGCACCGTGTCCCCCCGCCGACACTGACTTGGAAAACGTCCAGGGCGGAATACGTCACTACGGGCGCTGCAAAGTGGGTACAATGTACGTAGTCGGAGACACGCTCTGGTATCTGTCCTGAACGTACCGCAAGCGTTTTCGACACCGGCACTCGGGAAGTCTGCTCGAACATCTGGGTGGTGTAGATGGCCAGGTTGAACTCTTCCATAACATCAGGTCGAGGTTGGAGCATACTGCCTCGTCTGCACGGCGTATTCGCCCCTGTGCTCGCTCCCGTCCTTCGCCTGGCGCAACGCTACCCGATGCCGCTGCGCGTATATAAAGTAATGACGCTCGCGACAGCGTTCGCGGTGTGGATGCTTATCGTGCTCGGCGGCATCGTGCGTGTTACCGGCTCCGGGCAGGGCTGCGGCAGGTCGTGGCCCGTGTGCAACGGGCGCTGGCTGCCTGCTCTGGAGTACCACGCGCTTATAGAGTGGAACCACAGGCTCTTCGGCTTCCTGGTCGGGTGGCTGATGGTCGGGACGGTGCTCTCAACCATTGTCTGGTTCCGGCGCCCGCGTAGATTGCTCGTGCTGGCACTGCTCGCCGGCTGTACGTACGTGGGCCAGGCGCTGCTGGGCGCTATTACTGTGTGGCTGGAGCTGGATCACAGGTGGGTCGCGGCGCACATGGGCAACTCTATGTTGCTCATGGCATCGGTTATCCTGCTCGCTACGTTCGCGCGACTGGGCACACCCCGAAGTGGTGACGGCAGCGGCGGGTACGGCGGGCGATTATGGTGGCTCGCGCTCGCCACTGTAGGCTGGACTTACCTCGCGATGTTTACGGGTTCGGCCGTCATCGGCTTTGACGCGGAGCTATCCTGCCCTTCGTGGCCGCAGTGCTCCGGCTCCCAGTACCTTCCCGCTAGTTTCAAGCAGTGGGTGAACTTCGGCCACCGCATCGCGGTGGGGCTCTCGGACGTGCTTATGCTGCTGCTCCTCGTAGGGATCTGGCGGGCGCGGAGGCAGGACTGGCGGCTGATGTACTCGACGCACGTGCTCGGCTTGCTGTACGTGTCGCAGGTCTTCCTCGGAGCATTCACCATCTGGTGGGGCGCTCCCGCCTTCCTGCGTGGCGCGCACCTCGCGCTGGCTGCGCTCACATGGGGCGCGCTGGTGCTGATGGCGGCGTTCGTCCGACTCGGTCCTGCGCCTGAGGAGCCGCAAGGACCAGGGGAAGGCGAGTTGACAGCACCCCACGGGGAAGCGGAGGTGCGCCGGAGTTTGGTCCCTGAGACAGTCCGCGTGTACTTCGGTCTGATGAAGCCCCGAATCATCCCGCTCTTGCTGATCCCGACCGTGGCCTCGATGCTTATAGCCGCGGCGCAGCAGGCGCCGGAGCGTCCGCTGCTCGGGCTCATCCTCTGGACGATGCTTGGCGGCACTCTCGCGACCGGCGGGGCGCACGCAATCAACCAGTACCTCGACCGGGACCTGGACGCCCGGATGCGGCGCACGAAAGCGCGGGCGGTGGTAACGGGCCGGGTCGCGCCAAAGAACGCGCTGCGCTTTGGAGTCGTCCTCTCGGTACTCGCGTTCGTCCAGATGTGGCTGACGGTGAACCTTGTCGCGGCGGTCCTCGCGATCTCCGGCAATCTCTTCTACGTGTTCGTGTACACGCTCTGGCTGAAGCGCACCAGCACGCAGAACATCGTGATAGGCGGCGCTGCGGGCGCGGTGCCTCCGCTCGTAGGGTGGGCGGCTGTAACGGGCGGTGTTGGCCTGCCGGCGATACTGTTCTTCGCGATTATCTTCTTCTGGACGCCCGCGCACTTCTGGGCGCTCGCGCTCGTGCGCACCGAGGAGTACAGGGCTGCGGGCATCCCGATGCTGCCAGTGGTGCGCGGGGAGGTGGCGACACGGCGTGGCATCCGCAACTACGCTTTGGTGCTGCTCGTAGTGACCCTGCTTCCGTTCCTCACGAACGCGCTTGGTCTGCTTTACCTTGTGACGGCGGCTGCTCTGGGAACCATATTTGTGTTGCGCGCGACGCAGCTGGTGCGAAGAGGCTCGACGGCGCGCGCGTGGGAGCTGTTCAAGTTCTCGAACACGTACCTGGCGCTGCTGTACCTGTCAATGGTGGTGGACAGGATGTTCGCGCTCGGCTGGCTTTAGGCGGAGCAGCGGGGCGCCCATACAGTCTCTTTCGCAGCGCGCCCGGTCTGTCTAAGCCCGGGCCCCTAGCGCAACTTCACGCTGGGGCGACTCCTCGGATAGCTGCATGAGCTCGATGGGGTTACCGTCCGGGTCGGCTATCCAGGCCTGCAGGTTCTTGTCGAGCCCCACCTTCGGCTCCTGCTGGATAGGGACGCCCTTGGTCCGCAACTGCTCGACAGTGGCGTGGAGGTCGGCGGTGAGCAGGCAGAGGTGCATGAAGCTTGACCGACGTTCGGGGTCGGGCTGCGGTCCGTTGGGGAACACCTCGATGAATCTGTCTCCCGCGACGTGCAGGTAGACGAGCATGAGGGAGCCGTCCTCCCGGTGAAGACGGAACGACTCGCGGATGCCTAGCATCTCATAAAACGTGAGGGTTCGGTCCAGGTCGAATGCCGCGAACGCTGGGTGACCGATGTCCGTTATCATGCGTCTTCTCCTGTTTAGATTCTAACGTGGCTCAACGCGATGCCTCTGCCGTTTGCTCCGATGGTCAAAGGCGGCTGTCTCCTAGTAAAAGGCTATCCCCGCCAGCGCGCCGAGCGCGAGCAGGGCCACCACTGGCACCCGACCTGTGATCCCGAGCGCGAGGCTCCCAAGCACGATCAGCGCCGTGCCGATATCGAGGCCATTCTCGATCATCAAGCCCGCGAGCACTACCAGGAAGATACCGATGACGGCGAGACTCAACCCTCGGATGAAGCCGCGAACAGCGGGATGGTCCCCTGTGCGGTTGTACACTCGCTCGACTGCGAGCACGAGCAGGGGAGGCAGGCTGATAGCCACGAGCGCAAGGACGGCGCCGAGCCAGCCCGCGGTGAGGAAACCCAGGCTGATCACCCACAGCCCGCTGGGACCGGGGCTGACCTGCCCTACGGCGAGCGCTTCCGCGAAGTGCCGCTCGGTCGCCCATCCGCGCGCGAGCAGGTCTTCGTGAAGGATGGGAAGGTTGCCCAGACCTCCGGTAGAGAAGAGCGATGCCTTGAGCAGTAGCCAGAAGTATGTCAGCGGCTCAATCACGCGTCGTCACCGGACGCGCTCGTGCTGCGCCAGCCGTGGAAGCCTGCAATCAGGCCCGCAACGGCGATCAGCAGGATCACCGGCGTGCCGAGCAGGGAAGCGACGGCGCTACCCGTCAGCAGGAGAGTGCCGAGTGCGAGGCTGCCCCTTCCCTCCCGCCTGCTAGCGGCCAGGAGGGGACGGGCGAGCTGCCACGACATCAGCAGTCCCAGTCCCACCGTTGCCGGCACTACCCCGCGCAACCCTGCCTGCACGAGGGGTTGGTTCCGCACACCTGAATAGATTGCGGTCATCAGCAGGGTGATCGAGACACTTGGGAGCAGGAGACCTGCCAGTGAAAGCGCCACCCCAATCACGCCGCGCAGCTTCCATCCGATAAGGACCGTGAGCGCCAGGAGGTTGATTCCGGGCGTGAGATGCACCATCGCCCAACTCCGCGTGAACTCGTCCGGCGTGATCCAGCGGCGGCGCTCGACGAATGCACGGTAGATGAGCATCTGCGTTGCCGTCCCTCCACCGAAGGACTGGATACCGAGCTCCAGCCAGACTCGTAGAAGCAGCCACGCTGATGCCTGTTTCGGGTGTTCCGGGCCGTCCTCGAGTACGGGTGATGCGGGGCCGGTGCTGCCTGTGCTGGTATACAACTGCAACCTCGCCGGTGTGCTTATCCAAACCCTGGGGAAAGACACAAGCAGGGGCGAAGCACCGCTTCGCCCCTGCTTTACTGGTCCGCAGACAAACCTGGACCCGAACGGGTGGTGTCGTTGGCAATACTTGAGCTCACAGACTCCACGTCGTAAGTATTGGCGCTCCCAAGAGGAATCGAACCCCTATCCCATGTTCCGAAGACATGTGCCCTATCCATTAGACCATGGGAGCTTGCGCCCCTACTAGGGGGCTATGCGGCAGTGAGCAGCTCTCCAGCTTGTCACTATGAAGCCCCAGCGAGAAGTGCGTCCTATTTGATAATACCAAAAACTCGGTTGCCCCGGCAGGGCTCCGCATGGCATCATCAGGGCGATTGCAAGGTCGGTATGGGAGCTCTATGCCCCCACTTCCGGCAACTGTCTGGCGGTCACGTCAGCACCTGCAAGGTGAAACCCCTGTAGAGACGTTGCACGCAACGTCTGCCCGCAACAGCTGCGCAGCCTGTCCACCCCCACCAACGGCAACTTTGTAATCGCCCTAATGGCATCACGAGTAAGTTGCAGGACGCGGCAGGGGATGGGCAAGGTGAGCCCGGCGGTGGGCTACCACAGGCTGCAGGGCGTGGGGTGCTACGGCAGCATAGGGAAGCTGTGAGGACTGCACGCACGGGCACAAGCACGGCACTGTAGCACGATGGAGCTTGGATGCAACATGGGGGGATCGCGGTCTGGGGGGCTGCGTCATTTGTGCCGCCACGAGCGTTTTTGATACACTTTCCGGGTTATTCCAGGTATAAGCTACCATTACTGATACTCACATAAGGAGAATCATGAGTCAGGAGCAGAACCACGCGCTCGCGGCTTCCAGGCGGGAGTTGACAGGCAAAAGGGCGCGTCGCCTGCGCAGGCAGGGAATCGCGCCCGCCGTGCTCTACGGCTACGGGGTTGATCCCACCAACGTGCAGGTTGATGCCAAGGAGTTCGAAGCCCTCTACAGAAACGTGGGTAACACCGCGCTCGTTGACCTCACCGTCGAGGGCGGCCAGCCGGTCAGGGTGTTCATCCAGGACGTGCAGCAGAACCCCATCAATCGGGAGATCCAGCACATTGACTTCCACGCAGTTAACCTGCGCCAGGAGATCAGCTCGGACGTGCCCATCGTGCTCGTGGGTGAGGCTCCCGCTGTTCACAACAACGTCGGCGTCCTCCTACGTGGGGTGGAGAACGTGACTGTACACGCTCTCCCTGCCAACCTGCCACAGCACATTGAGGTGTCGGTGGAGAACCTTGCGGAAGTGGATGACGCTATACACGTCTCCGACCTGCCGTTGAGCGGGAACTACGAGATTACGACGGACCCTGGTGAACTGGTCGTCAAGGTCAACGTGCTGCAGCTCGAGCCGACGGTCGAGGACCTGCCGGATGAGGATGCTGCCGCACAGCCCGAGGAAGGTGGAGACACAGAGGACGCCTCGTAGCGCAGATGTCTGCAGGAGCATAGCACACTATGTCCCTGCACTTACGGCCCATACAGTTCCAAGGTGCCCCGGAGGCTAACGCGGCCTCCGGGGCACCTTTATGCGCTGGCCGACCTGGACGCTGTTCGGGTTCTCGATGCCGTTCAGCGCGGAAAGTTCCTCGACCGTCAGGCCGTACCGCTCGGCTATCTGGGTGAGCGTCTCGCCCGGCTTGATCTGGTACGTCGTCGTCGGGATATTGAGAGGCGTTGGGGTGGCTTCCGCTGACGCGATGTCAACGATCGGCGTGACTATCACAACTGCCGGGGTCCACGACGGATCAGCGGCCACCTGCGGGCCGGTACAGCCTAGCAGGCATGCGACGGCGAGTGATGAAAGCCAGACTGCAGCGGGGGTTCTCGTTGAAGTTGCAGGCATCTCTGGAACCGATTTTAGCAACGCCATCCAGCGTATGTCTATAGCTTCTGTTGGACATCGCGGCCGGGTGTAACCAGACCCGAAAGCCGGAACCGGTAGCTGCAGGTGAGGAGTGCGCGAGCGTCGCCTTCGCCTGCGTGATGCTGCATCACGTCACAAGCCTCCTTACCCAGAGTTCATAACAGCTCTTATCGTCGCTATGCGGCGACCAACGGGGGGCGACTAGCCCTTCCCGTACCAGCGTCTAGCCGTGTTCCTTCCCGGTATGGTGGGACATTCTGTCCCGCCTAACTCATGACACTGGCCACACGACAGCGGGACACCTGAACTCGTACCTTGTGTTCAGGTGTTCCGGACGAGGCTGGTACGACTCGATGCGCGAGGGGCCAGACAGACGGAAGTGTCTCGGGGCCCAAACGCCCAAAACGGGCAGTCACGACCAGATAGGCGGCCGGGTACTCAGGCACAAGGAAAGGGGGCGAGGTCAGAGAGCGTTGCGACACATCGGCCGCGTACCGGGCGCGCAGCTCGCTCGACAAATGCCTGCACAGTCGGACTAAGACAAGCATCGGATCTACATGAGAACCGTGAAGGAGCTTATGGAATGAAGAACTGGAAGTACATGATTCTTGGTGGAGTGGCGGCGCTAAGTCTTGCCACAGCCGCTCCAGCATCCGCGGCCCACGAGCACTACCTCGTCACGCCCGGCACTTGCGTCGAAGATATCGCGAGTGGCCAGACGTCCAAGGGCTCAGGTGAGGGAGGCTACCACCAGTTCCACGACAACGTCCACAAGGGCCAGCCAGGGATGGTTGCGTTCAACAACCCCAACAACCCCGTCTCGGTGGACAAGGGTAGTTGCCCGGAGTAAGCCCACGGGGTGAGTCTGAGGCGCCAAGCCTCAACAGGTATGCATAGGAGAGAAGGGTACATGATGAAGCCGTTACTATCCATCCTCGCACTACTAGCCCTGGTACTGTCGGCGTCTACAGCCAGGGCGGAGGGTGGCCGTGCCACCGCCGAGCTCAAGAATGCCGACGGCGATGTAGTGGCTACTGCTACTCTCACCGAGACAGACGGCGGGGTGGAGTTGCAGGTCGAGGCCGAGAGCCTGGAGCCCGGTCTGCACGGCATCCACATACACGAGACTGGCCAGTGCGATCCACCGGACTTCAAGTCGGCAGGCGGACACTTCAATCCAGCTGATGCCATGCACGGTCTGGAGAATCCCGAGGGACCCCACGCGGGCGACCTGCCCAACATGGAGGTCGGCGATGATGGGACCGCCAGCTATCGGACGACGACAGACCGCGTGATGCTCGACAAAGGCCAGACCTCTCTGTTCGACTCGGACGGCTCGGCGCTGGTGATTCACGCCGAGGAGGACGACCAGATGACCGACCCCTCCGGCGAGAGCGGCGACCGAATCGCGTGCGGTGTGATAGTCTCCGCTGGCCTGCCCAGCACAGGTGCGGGCGGTATGGCCGGACACGGTTCATTTCCGACCCAGGCTGTCATTCTGATGGGTGCGCTGGCGCTGGGAGCGGGGCTGCTCGCGCACCGACGGCTCATGCGCCAGGGATAAGGATTCAGGCACAACCTCAGGTGACCTGCCGGAACAGCGACATCTCGCTGCTCCGGCAGGAGCCTCGAAGCAGATAACAACCAGTGTGCCGGACATGAATACGTGGCCCGGCTACAGGAGGTAACAACAGATGCAGTCTACATCGAACCTTGTGCGGTCAGGGGGTATAGCTGCCGCGCTCGGCGGGATTCTGTTCACCGCCAAGGCGTACGCGGACAGGAACGATGCTCCGCCGTGGCCCACCGACGCGACCGATGCGTTCGTCTTTGTCATCCCGCTACTTTTCGTGATAGGAGTGTCTGGTCTCTACGCGGTTGGCAGGGGCCGCCTGGGAGGCCTGGGGACATTCGGCTTGCTCCTGAGCATCGTCGGTTTCGCAACAGGCGTTGTTGGCTCCATCGGCGTCAGATTCGTTGATGGCTTCTGGTTTGTCTTTGTTCTCGGCATGCTGCTCGGGCTCGTCGGTCTCGCACTGGCCGGTATCCCAGTCATCAGGGAGAGACTGCTGGGGCCCTGGTCGTTCCTGCCGCTTATCCTTGGATTGTACGGTGTGTTCACCCTTATGACTGGGGACCCAGCCAACAGTGGGTTCGGACGCACGATCGGGTTGGTCCTGTGGGTGCTCTTCGGACTCCTGTGGGTGACCCTGGGCTACGCGTTGCTGTCGGTCAGGGTCCACTCGCGGACATCCTCTCGTTCCGCTAACGCGTAAGGGGTGTGCGAGATGAGAGTGGCAGACAGGGATAGAGCGGCTCAGGGTGGGGACGCTGCCTTCGCGAATACATCTGTGCGCTGGCACGACATACCGGACCGGTTGGCAAGGTATGCCTGGCTCGTGCTGATCGCCGCGGTCGCGCTCGCGCTGGTCGGGGGTATTGTCTCAGCTGTCATCTCGCAACCTGTCGACAGCGTTCCGACCGAGGTGGTCGAGTGCGAGAACCCCCCGTGCTTCTGCGGTGGGGGACTGCCAGGCGTTCGCGACCTCCCGTGGAGCATCTCGATGCTGAGCTACGGGCTTGCAATCCTCCTCGGCGTGCCCAGCCTGATCGCGAGTGTCTGGAACTTCCTCCACCGGCGAGGCGCGTCAGGAGGTCGGCAACTGCTCGCTTTCACCGGGCCGGTGCTGGTCTTCGTCGGCATCGAGGTGCTGCCACACTTGTTGAACCCCTGTTCCATCGCGTACGAGCTGGGCAGCAGGGAGTTGCCTGGGATCTGTGAAATTCACCCGACGTGGGGAGCGGACGTCGAGGGCCGTTACCATTTGCTCGATCACGCGCTGGTGGGCGCGCTGCCTATGACAACGCTCTACTGGTTATCCCTCCGCAGGTGGCGCCCGGATATTGGACGGCTCCGGTAGACCGCTTTCCGCAGAGCCGGGTAGCGAGGGAAACAAGCAGGTGTATGAACTGCTCTGTGACGGAGCACTACGAGGTAGTAGCAGATGTGGACTTCATCGAACATTATCCGTTGGTCGAGCTTTC
>JADDPP010000231.1 GCA_016781845.1 Rubrobacter sp. | reverse complement strand
GAGCTTGCGAATCACCGGCCACCTCCTGTGCTGTGCTCGATTCTACGTTAGGCAGGCAGGAGCGTCAATTGACGCAGGCTCCGCATTCCTGTTCACCAAACTGACATCATGTTGTCAGATATTTTTCATGATTCGTACCCCAGCCGCGTGTCATGATAATCTCAGGTGGCGGGCGGTGCGTATCTTACGCCAGTGACAGTCTGGTGGCAACCACAAGCCACCGAAGCAGAGCATACGAGTTCGAGGGGTACGTCCACCACGAGGGAGTGACGACGACGCAATGGTGCTGATAATAGATGACGAGAGCGACCTGCGGGGGCTGATCGTTGACGTGCTGGAGTCTCAGGGAATTGAAGCACAGGCGGTGGGGCCGTACGACGCGCTGCTGATGCTCAGACAGCTGGAGCCGGAGGTCGTCCTCCTCGATGTCGTCATGCCCGGAATGGATGGCTACAACATCCTGAAGTACATGCGCTCGGACGCCAGGCTGCGGAATTCCTTTGTGCTGATGCTCACCGGCAAGGCTCGCACTCAGGACCTGCAGGTCGGTATTGACCTGGGCGCGGATGACTACCTCACGAAGCCGTTCGCAGTCGAGGAGCTCGTTGCCCGCGTCCGCATAGGCCTGAATGCGGCTGGGCGGATATCCGCGTAGTCCGGGGCCGGCGAAGCCCCCAAGTTATCGGCTGGAAACCAGGTCATTCTCGCACCGGTACTGGCAAGCTGAACCGGAAGGTGGACCCGTGTCCGAGCTCGCTCTCCACCCATATTCTCCCACCGTGCGCCTCAACGAGATTCTTCGCTATTGAGAGTCCCAGCCCGGAGCCCTTCGTGGCCAGCCTTGGTGGCTGCGTCGGCTGGTAGAATCGCTCCCAGATCTTTTCCTGCTCCGCCTCCGGTATACCGGGACCTGTGTCCTCGACCTCATACACCACAGCGTTCTCTGCCGCTTGGACGCGGATCACCACCCGGCCATCCTTTGGAGTGAAGCGGAGCGCGTTGCCCACGAGGTTGATCAACACCTGTTCTATCCGCCTGCCGTCCGCTTGTACGACCGGCAGCCCTGGTTCCACCTCCACGGATAGTTGCACGTCTGCGTCGTCAGCCAGACCCGACAGTGCGGCCACCACCTGGCGCGCGGGCAGGCTGGCGACCATCGGACCGGGGTTCAGTCTGAAGTGCCCGGTGTCCATCCGGGAGAGGTCGAGGATGTCGTTCACAAGCTGCACGAGGTTTTGGGAGCTTACCTTGATGTGTCCAAGGAACTCGCGCTGGATCTCGTTCAGGCTGCCGGCAGACCCAGTCAGGAGGATGTCCGAGAAGCCGAGCACGGAGTTTAGGGGCGTGCGCAGCTCGTGAGACACCATTGAGATAAAGTTCGACTTCGCACGTTCCAGGTCCCGCCTCTGGGTCACGTCGCGAAGCGTGATTACGGAGTATGTCTGTCCTGCGCCAGCGATCTCAGTGCTCATCACCTCAACCTCACGCCTTGTGGCTCCAGTATCCAGGCTGTGAATCGGGGTCTCACCCGAGGCGGTGGGGATAGCGGAGAGCCGCAGCACCGCGTCCTTGTGCGACCCGATGCACTCCTCCTCCCGCAGGCACAAGAGATCGAGGGCGGCGGGGTTGGCGCGGATCACGTGGTCGCTGGCAAGCAGCAGGGTGGCATCGCAACTCAAGGTGAGGGACGCGCGCAAGCTCTCTTGCTCGCTTCTGGCCAGCGCCGCCTCTGCCTGGATACGCATCCACGTCTCAAGCTGCCTTGCAAGCGTCGTG
This sequence comes from Rubrobacter sp., assembly GCA_016781845.1. GTDB lineage: Bacteria > Chloroflexota > Chloroflexia > Thermobaculales > Thermobaculaceae > JADDPP01. The sequence continues at coordinate 2,683 of JADDPP010000231.1, read as the reverse complement.
AGCGCATCGAGCTCTTCGGCACCGTATACGTCCGAACCGTGTGAGCCAACCAGCAGGTATCCACGCAGTCCCGCCTGGTATGAGAGAGGCGCGTGCGCCAGGGACCAGCCGTTAGAGGAAGCTCCCACCTGTGCGGAACTGCCGTTGCGCAGGCCGCTCAGGGCTTCCCTCGTTGCCTCATCGAAGCTGTAACTCTCCTCAGAGCGCCAGATGAGGTCCCGCTCATCGCCCTGCTCCGTATAGCGCATACACAGAGCGTCCACGGGCATTAGCTTGAGCAGGCTCTCTCTGATGATACGGAAAGCATCGTCCGTGTCGTGGGAGCACGACAGCCGCTCCCAGGTGTGGTTCAGTATCGCCAGTCGGCGCGACGCAGCCGCTTGTTCGAGCCCGAACGCGACCATCTGGCTGACTGCCTCCAGCGTCCTCACGTGGCTCTCATCGAAGGCGTTCACCCGCGCGCTCACGGCTGTGATGACCCCGATGGGGCGGCGTTGGGAGTCGAGGATACGCGCCCGCACGAAGCTTGCGACGGGGCCGCTCTCCCCCGCAGACATGTACGCGGCGCGGGCCGCCTCTTCTTCCACACTATCATCCGCAGGGAAGCGTGCGCCGATGATCGCCGATCCTGCGTCCGTGCTTGCGTGTGTCACCAACTCACCGGTCTGTTTGTCACGTATCGCGATTGAGCAGTCCGGCATTCCTGAGGCCGCTGCTACATCCAAAGCAGCGCGAAGGAACGGTAGCCGCGAGTCGTGCTTTGAAGCGTCGTCTTCGTCTGGTGTGACCGGGAAGGCTCGCTGGGGGAGGGGCATGCGCGATACCTCGGTGATGGTGGCCGTTATTACTGTTCGTTGTCATCGTACTCGGTTGCGGTGACGAACTTGTAGCCGCTGCCTCGCACGGTGCGTATGTGTTGTGAGCTTGATCCCTGCTCGCCGAGCTTGCGGCGGATGCGTCCCACGTACACATCAATCTGGTTGTTGGATGTGTCCGCAACGTAGCCGCTCGCGAATCTGGACAGGTCTTCACGTGAGACGACCTGGTTCGGGGTGGCCATCAGGCGATGCAGGATGCGCGTTTCCGTTGGCGTCAGGGACACCGTTCGTCCGCCCGGCAGGGTGACGCTAAGGCTGCTGATGTCCAGCGCCCACCCGCTTTCGATGAGAGGAGAGCTCGTTTCCTGTGGCGAGTGCCGCCGTCGCGAACGGCGCAAGACAGCCTTCACCCGCGCCAGTAGCTCCGCTGGCTCGAACGGTTTCGTCACGTAATCGTCCGCTCCGGATTCCAATCCCGTAACCCGGTCTTGCATCTCGGCGCGTGCGGTCAGCATGATCACCGGCAGGTCACTGTACTCCTGCTTCAGGCGGCGCATCAGGGTGAAGCCGTCCACCCGTGGCAACTGGACATCGAGCAGCAAGAGATCGGGCCTGTTCTGCTGTATGTCTAGCAGCGCCTCCTCCGGGTCGTCCGTCGTAACCACGTCGTATCCCTCACCGTGAAGCAAGAACTCTATCAGCCTGCACGTGAGCGCGTCGTCATCCACGGCAAGCACCCTGGCTCCCTGATTCGCCATCGCGTAGTACTCCATTCCGGGAGGATGCACGACCTGCCCGATCACTTCCCGCCCGACCGCCAGCCCTGTGCCGGGTTCCGAAATCCCACGCATCTTAGTCTACTAGGCTCGTGACTGCCACACTGTAAAACACGCTACAATGACCAGACTCCGCTGCCAGAGCGGGGGAAGGGAGGTCAGTCTGCCAGGCTCTTTGCACGACTACCATGTGCATACGTACCTCTGCGGGCATGCCATCGGGAGCGCTGAGGAGTATGTGCTGGCCGCTATCGCCGCTGGCCTTGACGAGATCGGCTTCGCAGAGCACGTGCCCCTGTACTGGTTGCCCGTCCGTGAGCGCGACCCAGAGATCGCGATGCCCGAGGAACGGTTCGAGGAGTACGTGCGTACCGTGCTTGATCTGCGAGCCAGCTACCCTGAGATCCGTATTTTGATCGGTGTGGAGGCGGATTACATCCCCGGCTTCGAGGAGGCCCTGGACTCTCTGCTTGCTCCGTATCCGTGGGATTATGTGTATGGTTCCGTCCACTACGTGGATGGCTGGGGCTTCGACAACCCTGCGTATGCTGGCAGTTACTCCGAGTGGGATGTCACTGAGCTCTACGCGAGGTACTTCGAGCTGGTCTGCGCCGCGGCTCGCACGGGCCTGTTTGACATCATAGGGCATCTCGACGTCATTAAGAAGTGGGGACATAAGCCTCCTGTTGTTCCGGAGAAGTTGTACCGGTCGGTCGCGGCCGAGCTGTCGAGGTGCAACGTTGTGGTGGAAGCGAACACCGCGGGCTACCGAAAACCCGTCGGGGAGCTGTACCCGTCCGCTCCTCTCTTGCGGTGTCTGCTCGACGCAGGTATCGAGCTCAGTCTCGGCTCGGATGCTCACGCTCCGGGAGAGGTAGGCAGCGGCTTCGAGCGCGCGCTAGCCGAGTTGCGGCAGGCGGGTTGTGCATCGCTCGTGCGCTTCGAGCGGAGAAACAGGACTTACGTGCCGCTGCCAAAGGCGAGATAACACGGCCATCTGTTCTCGATTCGGCGTTCTCATAATCGCGCACCCTGGGCGAACCCCTGTGCCATCGGGACCACCATAACATAACTCATACTGCTGTCGGG
>JADDPP010000338.1 GCA_016781845.1 Rubrobacter sp. | reverse complement strand
TGCTGAGATTTCGCAGGCGTTAGGCGAGGCCCAAGTCTCTATACAGGGCGGCGAGCAGCGCGGGCTGGCGCTCGGTGTGCGTGTCACCATCCACCCTGCCATTCCAGTACACGGCCGCCGCCAGACCGTACTCCGGGTCGGCGAACGCCTCGCACCAGTTGCGGCCCCCATGCCCGAAGGCGCGGCGCGAGGCGTGCGGACCGTAGCTGTGCCCCGGGTAGGAGGAGCCGAGCATGAAGCCGAGGCCGCGGTCCACAGTTGCCCGCAGCCGCTCGTCGTACACGCCGCAGAGGTGGCGTGTGGTCATCGCCTCGATGACCGGCGGCGACAGCAGTCGGCGCTCAAGTAGAGCCGCGTAGAAGCGGCCGAGCTGCCCGATCGGGCCGTGCCCACCGCCGGTCGGGCGGCCCCAGGTCACCCACGCCTCGGTCCCCGAGTCCGCGACACCGGGCACGGCGGCGACGCGCTTGGCCTCAGCGTAGGCACGGTACACGTCGACGGGCATGCCGATCCAGGAGTCGAAGAGGCCGAGCGGCTCGAAGATCTCGGCGCGGACGAACCGGGCGAAGGGCTGCCCGCTCAGCCGGGCGACGAGTTCGGCGACGGCCCACATCGCGACCGAGTTATAGGCGCATCGCGTGCCCGGCACCCAGCCCTCCAGGAGGGGCGCGTGGCAGACGGCCGCGACCGCCTCGCCCCAGGGCATGACGTCCTGCACCGGGTCGGTCAAGCCGCCGGTGTGGGTGAGCAGGTGGCGCACCGTCACCGCCGCCTTGCCGTTAGCCGCGAACTCCGGGATGTGGCGACAGACGGGGTCGTCCAGGTCGAAGCGGCCCCGTTGCCACAGCAGCGCCGCGGCGGCGCACGTCACCGGCTTGGTCGCCGAACCCCACTCCACCAACGTCGTCGGCGTCATCTCGACGCCGGGGCGGGCCTCGCCGACGGCGAAGTCGGCGATCGTCTCCCCACGGAGGGAAACATAGAGCTGAGCGCCGACGTGCCACCCGAGCTCGATGCCCCGATCGAGCTCCGCGCGGGCGCGGGCCAGGTCTATCGAGATCATCGTTCACCCCCAGTGGCCAACTACTCCACCAGCCCCGACGAAGCGGCCGAGCTCTTCGTGTTACCCTCGCCACACATCGGTCACGACTATCAGCGTACCAAAC
>JADDPP010000464.1 GCA_016781845.1 Rubrobacter sp. | reverse complement strand
GAAATCGCCCTGCCACCCGACCTGCCTTCTGCATCTGAACGCGAAGCGGGGGCGCTCAGTTGAGCGCCCCCGCTTCTGTCAGGCCTGTTCGCGTGTGCTTCCGGCTGGCCTAGTCCGGCTGCATCAGCCCGATCAGCGCCAGGTCGTCCTCCGGAGCGAAGTCTTCCGTGTCACGGTCACGCCAACCGGAGCCAGCGGGGATCAGCTTGCCGATGATCACGTTCTCCTTCAGACCCCGAAGCTGGTCAATGCTGCCATTAATGGCCGCCTCCGTCAGCACTCGAGTCGTCTCCTGGAACGACGCCGCCGAGAGGAACGAGCTCGTCCTCAACGACGCCTTCGTCACACCCAGAAGCTCCGAGTACGCCGTCGCGGGCACCCCGCCCTCGGCGAGTATCCGCGTGTTGTACTCGCTCAACGTGAACCGATCAATAAGCTCACCCGGCAGCAACGTCGTGTCGCCCGGCTCCTCGATCGTGACCTTGCGCATCATCTGCCGCACGATCACCTCGATGTGCTTGTCGTTCGTGTTCACGCCCTGGCTGCGGTACACCCGCTGGACCTCGTCCACCAGATACCGCTGCACTTCCTCCTGGCCCTTTACTCGCAGGATCTCGTGAGGGTTGATACTGCCCTCGGTGAGCTGCTCGCCCGCCGAGACCTCCTGCCCCTCCTCAACCCGCAGTCGCGCCGTCGCGGGTACTGTATACTCCTTCTCCTCGCGCGTCTCGCCCTGGATGCGCACCTCGCCATCCGCCAGGACTACCTGACCCGGCGTTCGCGCGGTGACCGCGATCCACTCGTAGTCCGCGCCAGGGTTCGGCACGCGGGCAATCTGTGTGCCCTCCGCGACGTTCTGGCCGCTCTCGATGAGAACCTCCGCCCCCTCGGGCAGCGTGTAAACGTCCGTGAACTCCCGGTTGCTCACGATGCGAACCCGGCGGCTGCCATCCTCCGACTCCGGCAGGAAGACCACGCCGTCCTGCTCCGAGAGCGTCGCCTGGCCCTTCGGGTTCCGCGCCTCGAACAGCTCCTCCACGCGCGGCAGACCGCTCGTGATGTCGCCGCTCTCCAGCGCCACGCCTCCGGTGTGGAACGTGCGCATCGTCAGCTGCGTGCCGGGCTCACCGATGGACTGCGCGGCGATGATTCCCACCGCCTCGCCGAGCTCCACGAGCATGCCTGTCGCCAGGTCGCGCCCGTAGCACTTGCGGCACAGGCCAGACTCCGCACGGCACACCAGCGGCGTCCGTACGCGCAGCTCCTGCACGCTGCTTGCGAGGATGCTGTCCACTACCTCCTCGGTCAACTCCTGGTCGCGCTCCGCCAGCACCTCGCCCGTGTCCGGGTCAACCACCGGGGCCGCCGCGAGCCTGCCGAGGATCCTGTCGCGCAGGGGCGGAATCATCCCAGCCGTGTCCTGCTGCTCCTTGCGCATCAGGAGGCCCTCCCGCGTGCCGCAGTCCTCGTCCGCGATGATCACGTCCTGCGCCACGTCCACCAGCCGCCGGGTGAGGTACCCGGAGTCCGCTGTGCGTAGCGCGGTGTCCGCCAGCCCCTTGCGCGCGCCGTGCGTCGAGATGAAGTACTCGAGCACGCTCAGCCCCTCCCGGAAGTTCGAGCGGATCGGCAGGCTGATGATACGACCCGACGGGTCCGCCATCAGTCCACGCATACCAGCCATCTGGCTGATCTGCTGCATATTACCCTTCGCGCCCGAGGTAGCCATCATCGAGATGGAGCCATAAGGATCGAGGGTGCTCTGCACCGACCTGGTCAGCTGCTCGCGCGTGTCGGTCCACACTCGCACGGTCTCGATCTCCCGCTCGTCCTCGGTCATGAGGCCGCGCTGGTAATCGCGCTCGTACTCGCGCACCTGGTCGTCCGCCTGATTCAGCAGCTCGTCCTTGTTCTCAGGTATCCGCACATCCTCCACGGAGATGGACACACCACCTCTTGTGGAGAACCGGAAGCCAACGCGCTTGATCGTATCCGCCACCTCGGCGGTCCGGTCCGGCCCGTAGCGGCGATACACCTCCGCGACGACCCTGCGCAACTGCGGCTTGCCGAGCACCATGTTCAGCAGGTCATCGCGATACTGCATCGCGGGCGGCAGCGCCTCCGTGAAGATGAGTCGTCCGACGGTCGTCTCCACCGTGCGCTCGGGGGCACCCACACCATTCTCCGGCAGACGCACATGTATGGGCGCCTGCAGATCAATGTGGCCAAGCTCGTACGCCAGCTCCGCCTCCTGAGGCGAAGAGAAGATCTTGCCCGAGCCCTTCGCGCCCGGCCGCGCCAGCGTCATGTAGTACACACCAAGCACGATGTCCTGCGTCGGCGTGATGACGGGGTCGCCGTTGCTCGGCAGCAGCAGGTTCGCCTTCGAGAGCATCCGCTGGCGAGCCTCCGACTGCGCCGCCTGCGAGAGCGGCACGTGTACCGCCATCTGGTCACCGTCGAAGTCCGCGTTGAACGCTGATGTCACGAGCGGGTGCAGCTGGATCGCGCTCCCCTCGATCAGCTTCGGCTCGAACGCCTGGATGCCCAGCCTGTGCAGCGTCGGAGCGCGGTTCAGGAGTACGAGGTACTCCCTGGTGACCTCCTCCAGCACATCCCAGACCTCGGGCCTCATGCGCTCAACTATGCGCTTCGCGCTCTTGATGTTCACCGCGTGACCGTGCTGCACGAGCCTGCGCATCACGAACGGCTTGAACAGCTCCAGCGCCATCTTCTTCGGCAGGCCGCACTGGTGCAGCGCCAGGTCCGGACCAACCACGATAACGGAGCGGCCCGAGTAGTCCACGCGCTTACCGAGCAGGTTCTGCCGGAACCGGCCCTGCTTGCCCTTTAGCATGTCCGACAGGCTCTTCAGCTTGTGCTTCGAGGAGCCCGCCACCGGGCGGCCGCGCCTGCCGTTGTCAATCAGCGCATCCACCGCCTCCTGCAGCATACGCTTCTCGTTGCGCACGATGATCTCCGGCGCGCCGAGGTTGATAAGGCGCTGCAGGCGATTGTTCCTGTTTATTACGCGGCGGTACAGGTCGTTGAGGTCGCTCGTCGCGAAGCGGCCGCCGTCGAGCTGCACCATCGGGCGCAGGTCGGGCGGGATCACCGGCAGCGAGGTGAAGATCATCCACTCCGGCCGGTTCCCGCTCTTGCGGAACGCCTCCACCACGCGCAGCCTCTTCGTCGCCTTCTTGCGCCGCTGGCCACTGGAAGACTGCATCTCCAGGCGAAGCTCCTCCGCCATCCCGTCGAGGTCAACCCCCTTCAGGATCTGCAGGACCGCCTCTGCGCCCATCCCTGCGGTGAAGGCCATACCGAACTCATCCTGCATCTGCCGGTACTCGGTCTCCGTCAGAAGCGACATCGGCCTGACCTGGTCGAGCAGCCTGCGCCGCTCCTCGAGCTCGCGGCGCGCCAACTCGACCTCCTTGCGCGCCTCTTCGTTTGCCTGGTCGCGGCTTGAGGCGCCCGCGTAGATCAGCTGCTCCCGCTCCGCAGACATCAGCGCCTGCGCGTCCAGCATTCGGTTGGTGTACAACTGCTCGACCTGTGCGGCAGCGGCGTCAGCAGCCTCGCGCAGCTCCTCAAGGCGCGTCTCGTTGATCGCCTCGCCCTCCTCGAGAAGCACGCGCCGCCACGGCTGGCCGTCGCCGAACACGACCTGCTCGGTCGCGGCCTGGCCCTGCAGCGCCGTGAGCAGCTCCTCTATCTGAGAAGCCTCCTCGTCAATGGCGTCGAGCTCCGCCTTCTGCTGCGCGCGCAGCTGGTCTATTGAGGTCTGCCCTGCCGCCTCGATGCTCGCTACACGGCCGCGGGTCGCCTCGTCGAGCTCCGCGATGTTGCTGGTGAGCCCTGTCTCGATCTCCGCGGTCCGCTCGTTCAACCGCTCATCGAGCTCCGCGCGCAGCCTGCTGATCTCCTCCTCGTCCACACTGGTGACGATGTACGTGGCGAAGTACAGCACGCGCTCCAGGTTCCGCGGGCTTATATCAAGCAGCAGGCCGAGACGGCTCGGGGTGCCCTTGAAGTACCAGATGTGGCTCACCGGGGAAGCGAGCTGGATGTGGCCCATCCGCTCCCGACGGACCCGCGAGCGCGCCACCTCGACGCCGCACTTCTCGCACACAACCCCCTTGAAGCGGATGCGCTTGTACTTTCCGCAGTAGCACTCCCAGTCCTTCGTAGGACCGAAGATCCGCTCGCAGAACAGCCCATCGCGCTCAGGGCGCAGCGTCCGGTAGTTTATCGTCTCCGGCTTTGTGACCTCCCCAAAGCTCCACTCACGTATCTGATCGGGGCTCGCCAGGCTGATCTTTATAGCGTTGAAATCGTTAACTTCTAGCAATGTGTATCTCCGTTGATACGGTTTGACTCAAACTCAGGGCCTGTCGGGCGCCCAGGGGCGTTCGATTGAACGCCCCTGCAGCGTGCTGCTGCGCTACTCGTCTGTGCGCTCCGGATGCGACAG
>JADDPP010000060.1 GCA_016781845.1 Rubrobacter sp. | reverse complement strand
CTCCCCGCGAACGGGTTCCGAGCCTGGGGCGATGCGGTAACGTGGCTCCGTCGTCACGTCGTTGATGAGCAGGGGCTCCCCGTGAGTGGCAACCCAGACGACGACTGAGCGCTCCGTGTACGCGAACCGCAGCTCCTTCAGCAGGTCTTCGTTGCCACCGCCCGCCAGGGCCCCAAGCACCAGCTGCTGAGAGCTCTCTTCCTTGAGCCAGACGCCAACGGAGTAGCAGCTGAACGTCTCATAGAGGACACGAGCCACGAACGGTAGCAGTTCCTGGAGATGCCGGACGGAGAGGATACGCCTGCCTACTTCCGTGATGATGCGCAGCTGTTCCGCCCGGCGGGCGAGCTGGCGTGTGCTTAGCTCGTACTTCTCCTCGAGCCCCACGTACGCCAACAGCAGCTTGCTCATCCACCACACCTCCCGACCGTATGATACGGGCAGTAGTGGCGCGCAGGCAACCGTCCCGCTTGGAGCGAGCCGCGCGACAAGTGGTCTACGTTTACTCCGACGCGCCGTGTTGCCTGAGCAGGTCGCTTATGCCGTCGTTGCCGTTGCCTGCGGCCCGGCTCAGGGGCGATTGGCCGTCGCCAGAGCGGGCGTTAGCGTCAGCTCCACGTGAGAGCAGCAGCGCGACAAGCTCCTCGTTGCCGTTCTCCACCGCCAGGTCGAGCGGGGACCAGCCTCGGGAGCGCGAGTTGACATCGGCCCCGTGGTCGAGCAGTAGCCACACGACGGCGGTCTTGCCGTTCGCGGCCGCCGCGTGAATCGGCAGGTTCTCCATCCTGTTGGTCGAGACAACGTGAATGTCCGCTCCACGACTGATCAACAGCCGCGCCACGTCCTCGTGGGCGAAGAACGAGGCGAGGTGAAGGGGCGTCCAGCCGTCGTGGCTCAGGCTATTGAGGGCTGTCGGGTCGGCGCTCAGGGCGTCCTGGACACGGACCACATCGCCGACCGCGGCCGCCTCGTGGACGTTCAGTTGCGCTCCCTCGGAGATAAGTAGCTGCGCGGCGTCGTGCGCGCCGTAGTAGATCGCCCTGAGCACGGGCGAGTCACCCTGGTCATCGCGGAAGTTGACGAGATGGGGCTGGCGCGCGATTATACTCCGTAACGTGGCAACATCGTTTGCCTGCATTGCGTCCATCAATGCCTGGCTCATATCCGGTTCCTCCTGCGTCATTCCTGGCTGAACCCGCGACGGGCGCGGGCCAGCATCAGAGTACGCATGGACCGGTCCGCTTGCAACTTCGCTGGGGGGCGGCCCACGACTGAGCGTGGTTGTAATTGAGACGCGGAGACGTTGCGTGCAACGTCTCTACAGTTGGTGGCTCAATCCCAGGCGTCACCACCATCGAACAATGGTACACCGGGGCCAAGCTCGGGCAGGCTCAACAGTACGCCGCGCTCGGTCTCCGTGACTACCAGCCCCAGGCGTCCTGATGGGTCAAACGCGGCGTTGGTCGGATTATTGCCAGGAAGCTCGTACGCCTTCGTTACCCGTCCGTCCTGGTCCACCGCGCGTACCTCGCCAGCGCTGTAGATGGCGACGTAGAGGAGCCCGTCCGCGCCGAGCGCCATGCCGTCCGGTCCCGCAGGATCCCCCAGCTCTGCCCACGGCTGTGGATCTCGCCACCGGCGCGACTCAGCGTCCCACTCGCCCTTCCAGAGGCGCGCGCGCTGAGTCTCCGCAACGACGAGTGCGCTGCCGCCGTCCACCAGTGCCAGACCGTTCGGAAAGTGAAAGCCCTCGCCGATTCTGGCCAAGGCGCCGTCGGGACCGAGGCAGCAGACGTATCCAGAGGGCTCTTCGCCGGAGCTACCGGGGCAGGTGAAGAGCAGGTTGCCGAGAGCGTCGAACGCGAGGTCGTTGGGGCGGTTGAGCGGCTCTCCTTCGATGGTGCCCACTATCGTGGTGAAGTCTTGCGTGGCGGGGTCGAATCGCTGGATAGCACGCAGCTCCGCGTTCGCTATCCATGCCCTGCCTTTCGAGTCAAACGTCAGGCCGTTGGGGGCCCCTCCGGCCTCGTGTCGGTCCATCTCCTGTGGGAGCGCGCGAGTCAGGCGTCCGCCGCGCAGTTCGACGCACCACAAGTTTCCGTCCGGGTCGAACGCCGGTCCTTCAGGGAACTCCAATCCATCTGCTATGGTTGCTACCGTCACATTCGCCATCTATCCCTCCATACGCCGTTTCTCAGGCAGGAGTATAGCGGAGTAAAGGGCGGGTCGCATAGGCGCTGACACGCTCGATGCACACGAAAAAGGGCTGGCCAAACAGGGCCAGCCCTTTGAGTTGTCGACGGTTAGTCCAGAGTGCTTGTGACCGTCAACTCCTTCTCGACCAGTGCGGGGTCTGGCGTCGGGAGGCGCGTGTCGTCCTTGCCCTCGATGAAGTCTTCCACCATCTGCCGAGCGATGTCGTCGTGGTACTGGACGGGCGGACTCTTCATGAAGTACGCGCTCGGGCCGGCGATCGTGCCCGCGAGGCCGCGATCCAGCGCGAGCTTCGCGCAGCGTACCGCATCAATCACCACCCCCGCGCTGTTCGGGCTGTCCCACACTTCGAGCTTGAGCTCGATATTGAGGGGCACGTTGCCAAAGGTCGTGCCCTCCAGCCGGATCTGCGCCCACTTGCGGTCCTCCAGCCACGGCACGTAATCCGAGGGGCCGACGTGGACGTTCTGTTCCTCGATCATCGTGTTGTCGAGCTGGCTGGTAACGGCGTTCGTCTTTGAGATCTTCTTGCTCTCAAGCCGGTCGCGCTCAAGCATGTTCAGGAAGTCCGTGTTGCCGCCGAAGTTGAGCTGGTAGGTTCGCTCCAGCTTTACGCCGCGATCCTCGAACAGGCGGGCTAGCGCGCGGTGCGTGATCGTCGCGCCGACCTGGCTCTTGATATCGTCGCCGATCATCGGCAGACCCTTCTCCAGGAAGCGTCGCTGCCAGTAATCTTCGCGGGCGATAAAGACCGGAATGCAGTTGACGAAGGCGCATCCCGCCTCCAGGATCTGCTCTACGTACCACTTCGTCGCCATCTCGCTGCCGACCGGCAGGTAGCTGATCACGACATCCGTGCGGGTATCACGCAGAACCTGCCGAATGTTCGCCGTCTGTCCTGGAGCCTTGGTAATGACGTCTGACAGGTACTTGCCGATACCGTCGTGCGTCATACCGCGATGCACCGGCACGCCCAGGTGAGGGACATCCGCGAACTTGATGGTGTTGTTTGGATGCGCCCAGATCGCCTCGCTGAGGTCCTTGCCAACCTTCGTGTCCGCGACATCGAACGCGGCGCTGAACTCAATGTCGCTGATATGGTACCCACCGAGATCAACGTGCATGAGGCCGGGCACGGTCTCCTCGGGGCTGGCGTGCTTATAGAACTCAACGCCCTGCACGAGGGAGGACGCGCAGTTGCCCACGCCTATGATCGCTACTCTTACCTTCTTATCGTCCAAGTGTCGTAACTCCTTCTGCCCCTACCGGGGTTATGCCACCCAGCCAGCGAGCGCCTTCCGACGCGCCTGTCCTGGGACCACGCTTGTCTCACCTACGCGACGAGACAAAATAACTGTAGGAGTTTGTCATCCGCCCTCCTATGGTGTCAGGGCCGCAACGCAACCCGCGTGCCCCGACATAAATGCAACTACAGTATGCCATATCTCTGCTGCGGCAGCACTTCGGTTGCACTACGGCAACACTGCGGCAAAGAGACAGGCGAGGCTGACCCGCCTCGTACCGGTAGCTCGCGGCACATCATGTGCATCTTCGTGAGCGTTGAATGTCTGGAAAGGTACAAGGAGGGACAGGGATGTCACAAGACCAGACTACACAGCAGGACCCGAAGACGCAGTACCCAACTCCGCCGTTTCCTGAGCAGTCGCAGGATATGCCAGGGCAGGAATCACAGATGCAGCCGCGGCCCGACCACGGGGAGCAGACGTACAAGGGCTTCGGAAGGTTGCAGGGCAAAACCGCCGTCATCACGGGGGGCGACAGCGGCATTGGCAAGGCGGTAGCTATCGCGTTCGCGCGTGAGGGCGCCGATGTGCTGGTCTCCTATCTGAACGAGGACCAGGATGCACAGGAGACACTGCGGTATGTGGAGGAGGCTGGCTGCAAGGGGATACTGATGCCGGGGGACATCAGCCAGGAGCAGCACTGCCAGCAGATCGTGCAGCGGGCGGTTGACGAGTTCGGGCACATAGACATCCTGGTGAACAACGCAGCGTTCCAGATGATGCACCAGAGCATCCAGGAGATACCGTCCGAGGAGTTCGAGTACACCTTCCGCACGAACATCTTCGCGATGTTCTATCTGTGCAAGGCAGCGATACCGCATATGCGGCCAGGGGGGGTGATAATCAACACCTGCTCAGTTGAGGCGTTCCAGCCTAAGCCAATGCTGCTTGCGTATGCTGCCACAAAGGCTGCGATAGTGAACTTCACGAAGGGGCTCGCGCAGGAGACGGCGCAGCAGGGGAT
>JADDPP010000023.1 GCA_016781845.1 Rubrobacter sp. | reverse complement strand
GGAATATTGCTGTTGTAGGGAGGCAGTTGGTAACGGCCGGGTGCTGGAGTGTTCTGCTTCAGAACGGGAGCTTGTCGTAGCGGACGAAGCGGTCGAGGGCGGGGTAGAACTCGCTGGTGGTGACGGGCTGGCGGGAGAAGGTGGCGAGCAGCTCCTCGCCCTTGCCCGGCTCGTGCAGGGTTATGGTTACGGTCTCCCGGTTGAGGTCTATCACGTTGTACGAGGGGGGCATCGTGCCCCGAACCCGCATGCTCGAGACGGTGCCGGAATGCACGATCCTGACGCCTGAGATGCTCCAGACCCACGGCACGTGGCGGTGTCCCGACAGCACCAGGTCCACCCGCACATCGCGCAGGATAGCCATCACGTCGCCCGCGTCGCGCAGGTTGTTCGTGTCACGGCCGGTGCCGGGAACGGCGAGGATGTGATGGTGGAGGATGAGTATCTTCGGGCCGCGGTCCCACCCGCGGAACTCCGAGTCCAGCCACGCGTAGTGCTCCCGCCCGACCTCACCCTCATCCAGATCCGGCTTCGTGCAGTCGAGCGCGACTACTTTGGCCTCGCCCTCGGGCGCCGGAACCGTCAGCGCCTGCTCGCGCTGGCCGAAGATGTCCTCGAAGTGCCGATAGCCCACGCTCTTCGCGTCGTGGTTGCCGGGGACGATGACGACGTGCGGGCAAGCGATGCGGTCGAGGTACGTCCTGGCCTCTTCGAACTCCCAGAGGTAGCCGTCGGTCGTCAGGTCGCCCGCGATGGCGACGAGGTCGGGCGTGAGGGCGTTCGTCTCTTCTATGGCGGCTTCGAGGAGCTCAGGTCGGAAGAGGCCGGAGCCAACGTGGATGTCCGACATCTGCACGATCCGCATTGACAGTCCTCCTCGAAGCGCGAGTGTTGCCGACTTTTCCAGAGCAGTATACTGTGCCAGGGCGCGAGCGGGGAACCGAAGTCCTGAGTGCGCGGTGATTTAGGATTCAGCCGGAGACGTTGCTGGGCCACGGATAGTAGTGGTGGCCTTTCCGCTCAAAAGGTCGCAGGGGCGAAGCATGTGCTTCGCCCCTGCGTTCGCTGTGCCTGCGGCTGCTGCGGGCTATCCCTGGGTGGGGTATGAGGTGCTACGGAGCAGCTGTGGTGAAGGTCCAGACCTTATCGGTGGCCAGTGGGTTACCGGC
>JADDPP010000105.1 GCA_016781845.1 Rubrobacter sp. | reverse complement strand
GTCTCCCGGCGACGTATTTATACTACTAAACTCTATAGCTATATGTCAAATCTCGGAGGGAGCTTATCGCTGGCCCGCAAGCTGCGATTTGGAACGGGTAGGCAGAGCGAGGGGCAGAGATATGGCGTCACGGAGAGTATCACGAAGGACCTTTCTTGGGGCTGCTGCGGGTGCTGCTGCGCTTGCCGCGTGGACCTCGCAAACCGTACTCCAAAGATCGCACGGGGGCAATGATATGTTCACGGTCTATACCTTTGGTGACTCTATTCTCGACTGCGCCCGTTACAACGAGTTCGGGGTACACCCCGGCCAGCTCGTCGTTCGCAACGACGACCGCCTCTTTCCGGAGTTCAAGGGTCAGGACCTGCTGTCACGCGGTCCAGCGCGGCTGGAGCACCGGGCGCGCGACGGCGCAACAGTGGAAGGGTTGCCGTCGCAGGCGCGTGGGTTGAGGGTGGAGGGCCGGTCTGTCGCGCTTCTGACGATAGGCGGTAACGATCTGCTGACGGGGCTCATCGCAGATCGCGGGTCAGGTATAGATGCGTTCACCCGGTCGCTCGAGCGATTCCTGGAGGCGTTACCTGTCCGTCCTGTGCTCATCGGCAACGTGTACGATCCCACCTTCGGCGACGACTCTCGCAACTTCCTGGGCGTTGATCCTGCCCTCGGGAGAGGGAATCACCGGCGAGTGAACGAGGCGCTCGCCGCGCTGGCAGCCCGATACGGGAAGTTGGTGGACCTCCACGAGCATTTCCTGGGAGGCGACCCCTCGTGGTACACCCTGACCATCGAGCCGAGCCTGCGAGGAGCCTCGGAGGTTCGGCGCTGCTTCCTTCGCCACTTGTTGTAAGGAAGCAGGCCTCGTTCTCCGATATTACCAGCCGCGGGCCTTCCAGTCTGGGAGAGAGGGTTTCTCCGTACCGATCGTGGTGCCCGCGCCGTGGCCGGGTAGTACCTTTGTGTCATCTGGCAGGGTGAAGAGCTTCTGCTCGATCTGCTCGATGATCGGCTGGAAGAGGTTGCTGTCGCCACGTGTGCCGGGACCGCCGGGGAAGAGCGTGTCACCGCTGAGCAGCACGCCGGAGGTGTAGAGGCACACGCTGCCGGGAGTGTGTCCGGGTGTATGCAGCACCTGCAGGCTCGCGTTGCCGAACGTTACCTGCTCCCCGTTCTCCAGATGGAAGTCCGGCGGGGAGGCAAGCCTGTCCGCGTCTGCGGGGTGGATGCCGACGGGCACGCCGGGGTAGAGGCGCTTGAGCTCTTCGAGAGCGTCTATGTGGTCGGAGTCGCCGTGCGTGAGGAGGATGCGCTCTATATCCACTCCCTGGGCGGTCTCCGCGATGCGGCTGGCGTCCCATGAAGCGTCTACGATGACGCCCTTGTTCGTGAGGGTGTCCACGACCATGTAGACGTTGTTGTCCATAGGGCCGATGCTGAGCTTGCGCACCTCGGGAGCGGGTGCGGCCTGAGTACTCACCGATTCGTATCCTTTCCACGTCGCGCGTACGCTCCGCTAGCCGTGTGGGTCAGGCAGGCAGAGCGGGCATGAGCCCCCCCATACGCAGCCCCCGGCAGTGTCCGCACACCGCCGGGGGTAATGACTGTTGAACGTGATATGTGCCTGGCCGCGCCGCTACGTCCTGCTCGTCTCAGTGGTCTGCTCAACGGGATCGTCCTCGCCCGTGACGGCAGGGGGCACAGTGGGCACCGCTTCCACCAGCTCGGGCTCCGGACGAGCCTCCCACTGCGTGTGGAAGTAGCCTTCCTTGTCCACGCGCCGGTATGTGTGCGCGCCGAAGAGGTCGCGCAGACCCTGCACGAGGTTCGCGGGCAGCCGCTCCGCTCGGTAGGAGTCGTAGTAGTCGAGGGAAGCGTTCATCGCTGGCGTGGGTACGCCGAGCTCGCGTGCAACGCCTGTGACGTAGCGCCAGTCTGACTGGAGGTTATTGATCTCCTGCGCGAAGTGCGGGGCGAGCAACAGGTTCATCGGGCGGTCACTGGGATCCTGCTCGAACGCCTGCTGGATGGTGTTCAGCAACTCGGCGCGGATGATGCAGCCGCCCTTCCAGATGCGGGCAAGCTCCGACAGGTTCAACTCGAAGCCGTACGTATCGGAGGCTATTCGCAGAAGCGCGAAGCCCTGTGCGTACGAGCTTACCTTGGCGGCGTACAGAGCGCTCTCGAGAGCGTTGATCAGGTGCTCGCGGTCGTAGCGGCCAGAGCCGTTCGCGCTGCCGTCGAGCCGTGGGCCCTGAAGGATGCTGGAAGCGTGGACGCGCTCCTCCTTGAGGGCAGAGATTCCACGTGACCACACCGCGGCATCTATTGTAGGGATGGGAACGCCCAACTCGATGGCGTTCTGGGAGGTCCAGCGGCCCGTGCCCTTCTGCTCAGCCTCGTCGAGGATGAGGTCCACAAGGGGCTTATCGGTGTCGGCGTCTATGAAGCCCAGCACGGTGGAGGCGATCTCGACCAGGAAAGAGTTCAGCCTGCCCTCATTCCAGCGCGCGAAGATCTCGCTCATCTCGGGGGCGGAAAGGCCGAGCGCGTGCTTCATTATGTTGTACGTCTCGGCGATGAGCTGGATGTCGCCGTACTCGATCCCGTTGTGGACCGTCTTGACGTAGTGGCCCGCACCGTGCGGCCCGATGTACGTCACGCAAGGGCCGTCCGCCACCTGCGCGGCGACCTTCGAGAGCGCAGGCTCCAGCAGGTCGTACGCCTCGCGCGGGCCGCCGGGCATCAGGCTGGGACCGTACCGCGCCCCCTCCTCGCCGCCTGAGACGCCCATCCCAACGAAGTAAAGGCCCGTGCCCTGAAACTCTCGGTCGCGGCGGATGGTGTCCTGGAAGAAAGAGTTGCCACCATCAATGATGACATCGCCCTCTTCCAGGAACGGCCGTAGCTCGTTGATAACCGCGTCCACCGCCGGACCGGCCTTGACGAGGATGATGATGCGTCGGGGACGCTGCATCAGGCCGATGAAGTCGCGGACATTATCCGCGCCCGTGATAGGCTTGCCCTGGGCCTCGCCCGCGAGGAACTTCTCGGTAACGGAGGACGTGCGGTTGTAGACAGCCATAGGGATGCCGTGGTGCGCGAAGTTGAGCGTCAGGTTCGCGCCCATGACGGCGAGCCCCACCAGGCCGTAGTTCGTTTCTGCCAAGATCAGCCTCCTTATCGCTGCCTGTTGAAACCGGGACAATTCACGCTTCTAAAACCCGAGAATGTCTTACACCACGAGTTATTCCACACGTAGCATCAGCATCATCTGTGCCCGGCGTCTTTAGCTGGGGTACCTCCCGTAGAGAGCGCAGAGAAGAGGGCGTGGGCGGTCGCGACTGGGAGCACACCCCAGCACCGACGGGCGGATGTTGAGTGGCTCGCTTCTGAATGGAAGGTACCACCTCCGCTACTCCTCCTGCACTCTCTGCGACCTGTGCAGTGAATGAAGCAAGGTCGGTCAGTGAGTAGAGACCCGCTCGCCTCCGCGAAGCCGTACGCCGAGGCCCCACAGCGACACCACTGCCCACACCCCTTCCAGGAGCAGGAAACCCCACTATCGGTCCACATAGGCCAGCACCGCCAGGATGGCCGAGCCGACCAGATTGAGGGACAGGTAGAGGTATGACCGCTGGTCGAGGACCTGAAACTGCGCAGCCATGTATGCCGCGAGGATCATCAGCGCTCCGAGAATCTGTACTATCTGGTCCATGACGACCTCCCTCTGCGTCGTCTGGGCATGGACGGGTACGAACCACACCTTGTCTGGGTGCCGTCTGATAGGGGTGGCCGTAGCCAGTATACCGCCCTGATATCCGTGGGGCCTGGCCGCTCTCGGTTCCGGTCAGGACCGCTTCAAAGTCGGGGTACCTGGGACGGAGATGTTGCACACAGACGTTGCGTGCAACGTCTCTACATGTGCTTCACCCTCCGCGCCCTGATGTAGCCACAGTTGAGCACTATAGGGCGAACATGCGGGCCAGGTATCTCCCCTGCTCGCCCCAGGGAGCCTGGGTCGCGATCTAGTCGTAGAAGAGGTAGATCAGCCGCACGAGGGCGTACGCGAGCAGGGCGTAGACGATGATCGCTACCAGGGAGCTGAACTCGAGTACCGCGACCCCCAGCCTGGGCTCGCGAAAAAGCCCTATGAACGGCGCGACGAACGGGTACGTGATATCGTAGATGAACCTTGCAAAGCCGACAGGGTTCGCCCCAAGAAGCCTCAACAGCGCGCGGATCGCTATGAGAGACTCTATCACGCCGAATACGAAATAGATGAGGCGTGCTGTCCGGGCGAGGGAACGCCGCCGGTCGCGCGCCGTGCGCCGATCCGGCGCGACCGCGGACCGGTCCGCATATCTCTCCTCCACGTAGCGCTCGCGCACTGGCGCGGGATCTACGTAGGGAGCAGGCTCGACGCGCCGTTCTTCCACATACCTTTCGCGCACGGGCTCCGGATCCACGTACGGGGCGCGCTCGACGTAGCGATCCTCGACGACATCGGGAGGGTGCGGCTCGATGCGGCGCTCGCGGCGGATGATCTGCGTATCATCTTCATATGGCTCGTCGCCGGGGCGGCGACCCAGGTCATCTCTCAAAGGACCCGCTCTCCGTTCATAAAATCTCACCTACGAGGCGTAATCTGGAGGCCAGCGTAGCACGCGGTATGCCATGTTTCAAGCTCGCCTCCTGAAACTTTGAGGGCAACCGAGCGTTATTATTTGTATACTGAACCCTATAGACATTTAGCGGGAGGCAGAACGTTGAGCAAGGCCGGACCGTGGGGACATATCACGGAGCCGATGCCGAGGGCGGCAGGGCGTAGTCCTCGCATCATGCCGGGCGGAAAGCGCCCTCTCGTGGTGCTGTTCGCGCTACTCCTGGCGCTTGGGGCAGCGTCCACCGGACTCGCCTACTACTCCTCCACGTATGAAGGCAAGATATACAGGGGCGTCAGCGTCATGGGCGTGGATGTCTCCGGCAGGACACCAGACCAGGCGCGGCAGTTGCTGCTTGCTCGCGCCGCCCAGTACGCCAATGCACCGCTCATGTTCCGACAGTCGGGACAGAGCTGGCAAGTTACCCCGCGCCAGCTCGGCCTCGCTCTCGACGTGGACCCGCTGCTGCAACAGGCGTACAGTCAGGACCGCTCCGGGTCTCAGCTCGACAAGCTGCGCCAGCGCGTCCCGCTCGTTGGATCGTCCGTAAACATAGAGCCGAAGTACCAGATTGGCCGCTCCGGAAT
Organism: Rubrobacter sp.; assembly: GCA_016781845.1. GTDB lineage: Bacteria > Chloroflexota > Chloroflexia > Thermobaculales > Thermobaculaceae > JADDPP01. Next base: position 12,517 of record JADDPP010000105.1, on the reverse strand, counting down.
CGAGGCTTACCTTCGCGGCCTGGCTCCACAGATCGAGCGCAAGCCCGTTAACTCGGAACTCTCCATCCGGAGGGATGGCGCCCTCGTCGCTACCGCCGACCGTGACGGGCGGAAGCTCGACATGGCGAAAGCGGTGGGACAGGTGCATGCAGCGCTCGGTAGCCTGTCCCATGACGATATCGAGCTCCCCGTCCTGTCCGTGAGGCCGGCGCAGACGCGCGAGGAATGGCGCAACGGCGCTGCCCTTCGGAGGGCCATTGCCGACGAGCCGGTGCAGCTCCGGCTAAGGGAACGCAGATGGATGCTGGGCCCCGAGGAACTGGCTAGCGCGATCACGACCCTGCCCCGTGACGGCGAGAAGGTTGGTCGCTTCGCCTCCTGGCGAATGGCCGAGCTCCTCAAGCCGGTCGCGGCGGACGTGCAGCGCGAGCCAGCGAACGCGCGGCTCGAGATCGAGGACGCGGCTCCCGTGCTGACGCCTGAGAAGCTGGGGGAGAAGCTGAACGTTCAGGCATCCGCGCGCGCGGTATATGCCGCTCTGCGCGAGGCGCGCCCCGCGCGGCTTGAGACGGACCCCGTACCCGCCGCGCTCACCGCCGCTGACCTCAACCCGACCGCGCGAGAAATTCGCAAGCTGCTCGGCTCGCCGCTCACTCTGAAGCACGAAGATACGAGCTGGACGGTGGAACCCGAGACGCTGCAGGAGTGGCTCGACCTCAACGTGAGCGCGAGTACACGCTCGGCGTCTGTGGAGCTGCGTGAGGAGAAGATCAGGCAGTACCTCGTCTCGGAGGTAGCGGACGAGATACGCCGGGAGCCGGTGGGCGCGGAGCTGTATATCGAGGACGCCAAGCCCGTCCTCGACAAGGAGATACCGGGGGAGGAGCTTGTCGCCGACGCTACCGTCCGCTCCATCGTGGCCTCCCTGTCTGGCAGCCACGAGACTCCCCTGGTGACGAGGTCGGTACCCGCGGTGCTGGTCGCGGCGGACCTGTCCTCCGCGAAGAGCAGGCTTGACACACTCCTGAGGGCGCCGGTAAGCCTCCAGTTCGAGGGGAAGAGCTGGACCGTGCCTGTACAGACCCTTGCCGGCTGGACGGAGATCGAGACAGACGCCCAGGCGCGGACCGCCTCCATAGAGCTCGACGAGTCGGAGGTGTGGCAGTACATGCAGGAGTTCGCGCCCCAGGTGAACCAGGCCCCGGTGGACGGACGGCTGACGTGGCGCGACGGCCTGGTGGTTTTGAGCCAGAGCCAGGATGGCTACACGCTGGACGTCGAGAAGGCCACGGACGGCTTGCTTGCCTCGGCGTTCGCAGAGAATCGCATCCTCAACCTGCCGGTCACGGTCACGAAGCCGCGCGTGCCGACGGATAACCTCGCCGCACTCGGCATCAAGGAGCCAATAGGCGAGGGTACGAGCGCGTTCAAGGGTTCGAGGCCGGAGCGGATACACAACATCAAGACTGCGGCTGGCTACATCGGCAACACCGTGATCGCGCCGGGCGAGACGTTCAGCTTCGTGGATGCTATCGGCAGCATCAGCAAGGCGCGCGGCTACCGCGAGGGGCTGACGATTGTTGGGGACGAGACTGTGCCCGGTATAGGCGGCGGCGTGTGCCAGGTGAGCACGACGACGTTCCGCGCCGTTTTCTGGGCCGGCCTGCCAATAGACGAGCGCAACCAGCACTCCTACCTGGTGTCGTTCTACCAGCAGGACGGCTCGCCGCCAGGGTTCGACGCGGCGGTGTACCGGCCGTGGGTGGACTTCAAGTGGACGAACAACACCGACCACCACATCCTGTTGCAAGCGTACTGGACGGACGACAGCTTGCGAATGGTGTTGTACGGCACCGATCCGGAGGTTGACGTATACCGCTCACAGCCGCACATAACCAACCGCAAGCCTCCCCTGCCCTCCAAGACGATAGTGGATCCGAAGCTGAAGCCCGGCGCGCGAGAGCAGAAGGAATGGGCGCACGAGGGCATGGACGTGGTGCTGTACCGCACCGTGAAGAAGAACGGCAAGGTACTCTTCCGCGACAGCTTCTACAGTAGCTACAGGCCCTGGGGCGACGTGTGGATGGTCGGCCCCCCTAAGAAGAAGCCCGCTACCACCCCGCCGACTCGCCGTAGTGAGAGCACGAGCGATCCGCTGAGGCGGCTGACGAACGACTGATACGGCTTCCCTTCCAGGAGTAGGATGACCAGCAAGGCTGAGATGAACGCTCGCCCCGGCTAACGCCCCATGCGCCCGCTACAGGAACCGGACGGTTGCTTTACGCCTAGCACATCCGAAGCGACGCCGATTCCCCAGCCAAGCATCGGCCAGAGCGGCCAGAAGTACCCCGCGCCTGACAGCGCCCAGATCGCGACCAGCAAGAGCATGACGAGCAGGTAGGTCACCACGTGGTTGCGTGCCGCTCTACGGCGCGAAGTCGGACCCGCCGGTTTGGAGGTCGCCTGCGCCGGAAGGTCGCGGGTGAGCTCGTCTAGCTCTCCAACGGTGCGGCTACCATACGTCTTCTCGATGCGATCCTCGAACTCGCCCAGGGTCAGGCGCCCCTCGGAGTAGTGTTGCCGCAGCATCGCCGCGACCCGCTCCCGATCGGAGTTGGAGGCGCGAAGAACGATGGGGGTAGGTCCGCGCGTCCCAGTGGGGTTATTGCCGTGGCGTAGCTTCCTGTTGAAGCGCCGCACACGCATTGTGGGATCGTGATCATTACTGCTCGTAGACACCTGCGATCTCCTTCCCTTCACTTTGGGCGCTCGCCTCGTCGCGTCGCCCCTCGACTCCGCTTCCCCCCGCCTCCGTGCGATCAGATAATGACCGAAGCGTAGTCAGCGTCTCGTCGCACCAGTCGGTAAGAGCGCGGCTGATGTGCTGGCCGTAGCTGACGGTCATCAGCCAGTACGGCAGACCGGGTTGGCCCGCCTGCTCGGTCCTCAACCAGCGCTCTATGCCGTCGTACTTCTGCAGCAGTTGCTGGTGCTGCTCCCGAAACTCCACAACCTTGCGTAGATTCTCCTCCAGCGGCAGCTGCCACCCGAAGAAGAGCTTGAGGAGGATCTCTACCCTGCCCACCTCGTGCTCGACGGGCCTGCGCAACCAGCGCCTCAGCTCTTCTTCGCCCGCGTGTGTCAGGGCGTACACGCGACGGTCGCGCCGCCCCCCCTGCGCGTCTTCCGAGACTGTCGCGAGCCCCTGCGCAACAAGCTCCTTGAGTATCGGGTAGATCTGCCCGTAGCTCTCGCTCCAGAAGTTGGCGAGGCTACCTTCGATAGTCTTCTTGATATCGTAGCCGGACATCGGCTGGAGGCTGAGTATACCCAGAACTGCGTATCTGCTCTTGTTCTCCCGCGCCATACTATCTCCTAGATATATCTCGTAGATACTATACTTCAAGCCTTGCCACCGGTCAAGAGGGTGCGGGCGACGATATTCAGAATCACCGCCTGGAGCGAGATAACAACCGTAGTGACGTTGCACGCAACGTCTGCGCAACGTCTCAGTCCCGTGTCCACGGCTACCAACAACAGTGACTCTGAAACCACCCTAACGTGGGAGGACGCACGGCTCCCGTGCTCGACCGTTGTGTGGCAGTGGTACTGTGTCAAGCGTACGGGAATAGTGACCGGAGTAGAACGCAGCGTGGCAGGAAGACGTTGCGTGCAACGTCTCTACGGCGTGCGTGGGGTCAAGAGCGACCATTAGTGCCTTGCGTCAGGAGCGCAATTCGGCGAGCTTCTCGAAGAAGGTTGGGAACGTCTTGTTCACGCAGTCGGGGTCCTTGATGCGGATGCCTGACGCGGCGAGCCCGGTTACAGCGAAGCTCATGGCCATGCGGTGGTCGTCGTAAGTCTCCACCTCGCCCGGCTGCACTTCAGAGGGGTAGATGTTCAAGCCGTCCTCGTGTTCCTCCGCCCGCACGCCCAGGCGCTGCAACTCGGTGACCACCGCGCCGATGCGGTCCGTCTCCTTCGCGCGGTTGTGGGCTATGCCCCGTACGCGGACGGGACCTGTGGCGAAAGGAGCGATGGCGGCGAGGGTCTGAGCGGTATCGGGCATCTCGTTGAGGTCCACGTCTATGCCGCGCAGCCGCTCCGGCCCTCGCACCTCGATAGCTTCGGGCTCCCACCGGACCACACAGCCCATCCGCTCCAGCACACCAACGAAGTGAACATCACCCTGCCGTGAGCGCGCGCTCAGCCCCTGGACGCGCACCCGCCCACCGGTCACGGCAGCGGCGGCGAAGAAGTACGATGCATTGGAAGCATCTGGCTCGATGGCATAGTCCCTCGGCAGGTACCGCTGTCCGGCGCCTACACGAAACCGTCCGCGGTGGGCATCTTCCTCCACCTCCACGCCGAAATCCCTCATAAGTCCTATCGTGAGGTCTACGTACGGACGGGACACCAACTCCCCATCTATCTCCACGTCCAGCCCGTCGCGCATGTACGGACCGGCGAGCAGGAGCGCGGTGAGGTACTGGCTGCTTATCGAGCCAGAGAGCCGGGTGCTGCCGCCGGGGATGCCTGTCGCCTCCACAATCACCGGGGGGCAACCGGCGCCCGACTCGGAGTATGCGCGTACGCCGAGGTGGGAGAGCGCATCGAGCAGGGGCTGGATGGGGCGCTGGCGCATGCGGGGCACGCCGTCAATGCGGTAGCGCCCGCGCCCGAGCGCGACGCAGCTCGTGAGGAAGCGGGCGGCAGTGCCTGAGTTGCCTATGAAGAGGTCCGCGGCAGTTGCCGGTATCCTGCCGCACGCGCCCTCCACCTCGAACCGCTCTCCCTCCTCGTCGGCGGATACGCCGATACCGAGCTGTTGCAGCGCGCCGGCCATGTAGCGTGTGTCGTCACTGAAGAGGGCGTGGGAGAGCACGCTCCGCCCCTCGGCGAGCGCGGCGACAGGCAGCGCCCTGTTGGAGAGACTCTTCGAGCCGGGCACGGACACGGTGTGGTCCGGCGGGCGAACGAGGGGCTTTATCTCGATGCTTTCAGTATGCGTGCTCAAGGTTGCTCCTGCGAGTAGGCTCTCTGGAGGATCAATTTAGCCTCCCTATGGGTTGCGCGCGCGAGGAACCACGTCTCTACAGGCCGCCGGTTGCCGCGACGCTCTTCACGAGGCTGGCACGGCTTCCTCCGAGGTCTCGGTTTCCGTGGACGCCTCGGCGGGGGCTTCCTGTTTGAGGTACTCGTACGGCTTGATGAGGTCCTGGGCGGGATTCGCGTACTCCACGCCTACGAGGGAGCCGTCGCGGTTGAAGGTGAGGCGGGTGATGGACGCGCGTTCGGGGTACTCCGGCCCGCGGATCGTCTCCATGTTCAGCGCCTTGCCCTGGAGTCGTACTTTGGCGATCATCACAGGGTCCGCGTGCGAGACGCAGGCGACGGTCTCGCCTGGGTGTCGTCTCAGAAGCTGACGGACGAACCGCTCCATCCTGTCGCCGACCTCGTCCATCGTCTCGTCGCCGGGGTTGACGAGCGGCTCGTACAGGTTCGTATCAGGCGCTATATCCGCCCACCTGGTGCCTTGCCAGCTCGTCTGTACCTCCAGCAGGAGACGCGCTACTCGGAGTGGTACGCCGGGGTGATGGCGTGCGATAATCCTGGCGGTCTGCCGCGCGCGGAGCATCGGGCTGGTGTAGATAGCAGAAAGGGGCTCGTTCGCCAGCGCCTCGGCTGTTTTCTCCGCCTGCGCGACGCCATCATCGCTTAGTCGGAAGCGCGGCAGGCGTCCGTACACGATCTGCTCCGGGTTATGTACATCCGCGTGGCGTATCAAGAGTATAGAGGTATTGTCGCTCATGCTCCTCCTGGGTTCGGATAACTGGATGCCGAGCGATTATAACAGGCAGGCCGGCTCATAAACGGGCGCCTGCCGAGACATTGCGAGTGTGAAGGCATCAGATTCAGCACGTGCGGGGACAGACCATAAGAACCACCAGGCCGGAAGCAAACGCGAGTTATGATTCGGCATGGTCCTGATGCGTGTACTTACCGCATCACTCCTTTATGGCGACCACACGCAGCCGCATGTAGTCGGCGTACCAGGCGTCGTCGCGGAATAGCTTGGAGCGCAGCCCGTCCTCGACGGCGGCGATGACATCCGTACGGGCGCTGAGTGGCACGGACGACAGAAAGGAACCAGCAAACATGTCCAGCCAGTTTCGCATGCCCTCCTCGCCGCCATCCAGCAGGGTACGGCGCTCGAAGAGGACTGCCAGGCGGACGCTCAGGCCGTTCCCTTCCAGGAGGCTGGTGTATTCTGCGATGCTCGGGAAATACCAGGGGTTGCGCTCTTCGGGGACGCAGTCGCCAGCCCGTCTCAGCACGGTGTGTATGGAGTTGAGTATCATCTGTACGTTCCCCTTGCCGCCGAACTCCGCGACGAACCGCCCGCCGGGCGCGAGGGCGCGGCTCACGCACTCCACGACCCGTTCGGGAGGGCGCATCCAGTGTATGGCCGCGTTGGAGAATACGGCGTCGAAGGGCTCGGCAAAGGAGAAGTCTGTGCCGTCCGCGACCTCGAAGCGCAGATGGGGATAGTTGCGGCGGGCCTGCTGTATCATGGACGGCGCGCTGTCTACCCCGACAACCTCCGCGCCAGTAGCCGCGATCTGTGCCGCGAGGTGACCCGTGCCGCAGCCGAGGTCGAGTATGCGCTCCGCCGGACGAGCCGCCAGCAGCTCGATGAGCCCGGTGCCGTGCCGCGACACGTAGGAGTGTCTCTCGTCATAGCCGGCCGCGTCCCAGTGGTTGCGCGCAATCTCACTCATCAGCTACCACACCCACATGCAGCTTTTCATGAGACCACGCCGTGGGGCACGAGGGCGTGGACGCCGCACACCTCGTTGACGACCTGGGTAACTCGCAGGTCTACCACGACGCTGGCGAGGGCGAGAGCCTCTGGCCGCTGGAGGCCGTGCCGCTCCTGCATCAGATCGAGCATCGCATCCAGGGCAAGTACCATCGCTGTGTTGAGGTCACGGTGGAACCCGAAGGTGAGCCAGCCGGCGGGGGTATCTGCACGCGGAGTGCTCAGGCGCAGGTCGTCGCGGAGCTGGAAGGTAAGCTCGACGATGTCCATTGGGCACTCTATCGCCTGGCCGCACACCTCGCCGTCGCCCTGCGCTGCGTGACCGTCTCCCGTGGAAAAGAGGGCGCCCTCCACCTCGACAGGCAGGTAGAGTGTGCTGCCTGTGACCAGCTCCTTGCAGTCTATGTTGCCGCCGCACTCGCGCGGGGGCCGGGTGGAGTGGAGACCCGACTCAGCCGGGGGCATGCCCATCACGCCCATGAATGGCTGGAGCGCGACGGTATGGCCGAACTGGTTGCTCCCGGTCATGCTGCCCTGGTCAAGCGCCCAGCGCAGCAGCGTCTCACGCTCCGACACTCCGAGCCTGCTGTTGAGCTCGCGATGCGGGCCGCCCGCGTACGTCCAGCCCCATCCGGCGGGTCGCAGCTCCCCGATGCGCACCTCCAGCACAGAACCTGGTGTCGCCCCGCGTACCTCGACGGGGCCGCACAGCGCGTGACCGTTGCCCCTCCTCTCACCTTCCATCTCGAACTTCCGGCGCGGGACGCCGACCTCCGTGGGTGGCTCCAGCCCCCAGCCCGCGTCAAGCGTGCGGAACCGGACGGTGTCGCCTGGCTCAACGGAAAGCACGGGCGGAAACTCGCGGGAGAACACCCCGTGCAGCGTATGCTCGTTGGGCTCGATTGTGTGTACGGCCATGCTCGCACTCCGAGAGATTCAGGCTTCAATCCTTATTGATACAGACAGCGGCCTGCCCCTATTTCGGAGAGCACCCAGCAGCTTGCTGTAATCGGGAGCACGGGGGCAGGAAGCCTCCCCGAAGCGACATACACGCATCCGCTTCTGCGTGACCCTGCCAAAACGCTGGTGCAGGTCGTGCTCACTGACGGTCTTATCTTACACGCTGGAGGAAGCCGAGCACTATCCGGTTGAACTCCTCGGGCTTCTCCAGGTTGAGGTGGTGCGCGGTGTCTGGGATGATGACCTTGCGCGCGCCGGGGATGCCCGCGGCCAGCACGTTTGCGACCTCCGCGATGTGCGACACATCCTGGTCGTCGTGGACGATCAGTGTTGGGGCGCTGATCTCGCTGAGCCTTGAGACCGCAGGCGGGTCGAGCTTCCGGGAAGGTAGTTCCTCGCCTCGCCCGTACAGCTGCGCTGTCATCTCTCGCACCCGCTCGATCACAGCCGGGTCCACCTGGTCCGGTGTCCTGTTGGGCCCTACCGTCCACAGGCGCAGGTATGTCTCCACCGCCTCAGCTAGGTCCCCCCTATCTAATGCGGCCTCTTCGGCGGCGAATATCCGCTCCTCATCTTCTGTATAGGATGTGGGTTGGTAGCCGCTCAACCCACCGGCAACGTGGAGAAGCGCGGACACGGCCTCGGGATACGACAGTGTGAAGTCTATGGCGATTGTTCCACTCATCGAGAGCCCGAGGAGATGGGTCCTCTCGATCTCCAGATGCGTGAACAGCGCGTGCAGATCCTCAACATGGGAGTACGATTGTGTCGTCGGTGTAGACTTGCCGTAACCCCGCAGGTCGTAGCGCACCATGCGGTAATGCTGGGCGAACGCGGGGAACTGCGGGTCCCAGAGACCGCTGTCAACGAGACCGCCGTGGAGCAGCACGAGCGGGTGTGTCTCACCTGCTATCTCGTAGTACAGCCTTCCATCTCTCACCTCGACGTATCCGGTGCTTGCCGAAGTGCTCCGTGTCGTGGTGACTCTCCGTTGGTCCGTATCAGGGTCCGATCTGCTGCAGTAGGTCGCGGTCGCGTGAGTCAAGGGTATGTGGCAGGCCGTTAGCTTGCAACTTGCAGATTCAAGGACAACCACCTTTCCCGCCCTGACAGGCACGGTTTTTGCTTCGACACGCACTTCGAAGTCCATTGCGGATGCACGGTAAAGAGTACGCAGTCCATGTATACCTGGGAGTAGAACTATGAAACGTAGCATCGGGACTGTTTCTGTGGCCCTTCTCGCTGTTCTGTGCCTCGCCTTCCCGGCCCAGGGCGCAGTGACCTGGTGCAAAACCGACCCGGTGGTACAGCTCAACAGCACGCTCGTGGATATCCAGCTGGAGATACCTCTGGAGTACGTGCCTCTGGTGAATGGGCCAACCCGGTTCGAGGTACAGACGCCCAACTCCACAGTTCGGGAACTCATCCTCTCCGATCTTGGATACAATGGCCACGGCACAGAGGTCATATTCACGGACGGAGGCGGCGCTGTGAAGGATAGTGAGATACCGACGGAGATCGAGGTGTACGTGCCAATCGACGAGTCGCAACTCGTTGATGAGGAGAGTGTTCCGGCCCGTCTGACTGTCACTGCGGAGAATGCCCTTCCAGTGGTCTTCGAGGGCACAACCGAGTCGACCTGGGCGGAGCTCTCTATCATAGAAGATTGACAGGTTCTAGTCGTGGCGCTGGCGGCCATCAAGCGAGTCCGCTGCCTGCTGCTTCGTATGACAGAGCTACGCGGTAGCCACGGCAAGGGCTGGTGCAGTTGCGGAGGCGGCGGAGATGCGTGAGCTTCGGCTGTCGGCCAGAGTGTATATCGTCGCGCTGGCCCTTGCAGCGATCGGCGCGACGTTGTTTGCCCTGGCACACACCGAAACACTGTCCCCCCGGCAGGCGGTTCTCGCGCTGGCCTTTTCGGGCTTCACGATGCTCGCCTTTCTCTTCCAGCTTCCCTTCGGTCCGAACTGGAAGCTTTCGCTCGGTACCAGTGTAATCTTCGCCGCGATCCTGCTTTTCGAGCCAGGCATCGCCATGCTCACCGCAGCCACGGGCACAATGCTCGCGTATGTCGTGCGCGGCCGGGATTGGGACGAGGGTCTGTTCAACTCGTCCCAAAACGCTCTGCAGGCCGGCGCCGGAGGGCTGGTACTTGCAAGTGTAGACTGGACTCCGGCCTACGTGCTGCTGAGCCATCCGAAGCACGCGGTCATTATCCTCGTCGTCGCCCTGCTAAGATACCTGCTCAATATGATTTTCGTAGCGACGATCATTGGGCTACAGTCGGGCGGCTCCCCGCTGTCAGTTTTACGCCAGAAGCTCGGCACTGATCGCATAGAGGAAGTCGCGCAGCTGGTACTTGGCTTTCTGCTGGCTGTCTTCGTGGAGGTTGCGCTTTGGGCGCTGCCATTCCTCCTGGTCCCGGCCTTCGCGATCTATCGCGCGCTGCAGGCGCAGAGGCAGAGTGAGGAACGCTACCGAGCTGTGGTGGAACAGACGGCGGAAGGTATCTTTCTATGTGAGATTGGCTCGGGTCACATCCTCGAAGTCAACGCCGCCTTTCAGCGAATGCTTGGCTATACCGCGGAGGCACTGCGCGGAATGACGGTATACGACCTCGCCGGGAAAGAGCAGCCGAGCGTAGATGCCCGCTTCCGGCGCGACCTGGCTCGGGCACAGCATATCGCCGGGGAGCGGCGATACCTTCGGAGGGATGGCTCCGCGATGTATGTCGAGGTCAATACCAGCAATGTGTCTTACGACGGAAGGAAGGTGCTGTGCTGCAGCGTGCGAGACGTTACACAGCGCAAGAAGGCTGAGGAGGAGCGGCGAAGGAAGGAGGCTAATCTGGCGAGCGCGCAGCGTATCGCCCATCTGGGCAGTTGGGAGTGGGATCTCGTCCGGGATCAGGAGTACTGGTCGGACGAGGTCTATCGCATCTTCGGCCTCACCTCGCAGGAGTTTCAAGCGACGTACAAGGCATTCCTGGACGCAGTCCACCCCTCGGACAGGGCTCGTGTCGAGAGAGCAGTCCAGGAAGCGGTCCAAGAGGGGAAGCCTTACAGCATCGAGCACCGCATTCTCCGGCGGGACGGCACCGAGCGTGTCGTTCAGGAACAGGGTGAGGTCGTGACGGACGATACTGGCAAGCCGATCAAGATGGTCGGCACGGTTCAGGACATCACGGATCGAAAGCGAGCGGAAGAACTGGAGCACCGCGCGTTCCATGACCCACTAACCAGGCTGCCGAATAGAGCATTGTTTATGGAGTACCTCGATCAGGCCCTGACCCGGGCAGCCGGAAATCAGGAAGCGGTCGCGGTCCTCTTTCTAGACCTGGACCGCTTCAAGTTCGTCAACGACAGTCTGGGGCACGAAGCGGGAGACCTGTTGCTTACCGCCGTAGCTGGGCGTATTCAAGCGAGTTTGGGACACGGAGATATAGTGGCGCGGTTCGGGGGGGATAAGTTTACTGTGCTGATAAAGGACATTCTGGGTGTGGGCGAGGCGGGTGAGGTTGCGGAGCGAATTCTCGACAGCTTGCAGGCACCGTTCACTGTACGCGGACGCAGGGTATTCATCAGCGCAAGCATCGGGATTAGCATGAGCACTTCGGGCCAGGACCGTCCCGAGGACCTGCTTAGGGACGCGGACATAGCGATGTACAGGGCCAAGAAGGTGGGCAAGGCGCGCTACGAGCTGTTCGACACAAGCATGGGCTCGCGAGCTTCTGATCGCCTGGAGTTGGAGACGGATCTTCGGCGCGCCATCGAGCATCGGGAGTTCAGCATTCATTACCAGCCCACGGTCGAGCTTGCCACGGGCAGGGTCATCGGGCTGGAAGCGCTGGTGCGCTGGGGGCATCCGAACCGTGGCCCGCTCTCACCTACCGAGTTCATCCCCCTTGCGGAGGAGATTGGGCTGATACTCCCGATTGGCGGATGGGTACTGGAGGAAGCGTGCCGGCAGGGAAGGGTGTGGCAGGAGCAATACGCGGATGGTCCCCCGGTGGTTGGCGTAAATCTCTCGGTGCGACAGTTTCAGCGGCCCGAGATAGTTGAGGAAGTTGTTCAAGCACTGCGCGAGTCAGGCCTGCATCCGAGCAATCTGCAGATAGAGATTACGGAAAGCGTTGTAATGGAGGATGCCGAGTCCACCGTCAAGAAGCTGAGGCAGCTCAAAAGCTTGGGAGTCCGGCTGGCAGTGGACGACTTTGGGACTGGTTACTCAAGCCTCAGTTACCTGAGGCGACTGCCGGTGGACATGCTGAAGATTGACAGATCGTTCATCCACGGCCTTGGGTCAGACCCCGCAGACGCCGCGATAGTGCAGGCTGTGATCACACTTGCGAAGACCCTGGGTATGCAGGTGACGGCCGAGGGAGTGGAGAACGCCGTGCAGATGGCGCAGCTGCAAGCGCTCGGATGCGACCTGGGACAGGGGTACTACTTCGGCGAGCCACAGCCCAGCGACCGAGCGCTCTCAAACTTCAACGCCCAGAGCATCCTCAACGGCAGCGCGCAGCCCGAGTGTGAGCGGCAGATGCCCGTCCTCCGCCTGAAATGGGGCCACGAGCACCCTTAGCGCTGATGACAAGCTGCTGGCGCATCACCGCAGGGTCCAGCGCACCCTGTTCCGGCGCCCACTGCATACACCTCACTATGTAGCGCCCCAGAAGCTCCCCGGTGCCTGACGGCGCTGCACGCACAAGATGAGCTTCACAGCCCAGGCGTG
>JADDPP010000165.1 GCA_016781845.1 Rubrobacter sp. | reverse complement strand
GAGACCCTGTGGGGCGTCCGTGCAAGCGTCGTGTAGCCAGCGGTCTCGCTTGGAGCCCAGGGCCGCGCGCGTGTTGTGTGTGCGGGGGGCGGTCGGGTATAGTTGCGCCGTGAGCACTAACTCTCTCCCCATACCCTCGTCTCCCCTGATAGGAGCGCACGTCGGCTCTTCAGGAGGGTTGAGCAAGGCGGTTGGCCGTGCGCATGATATCGGCGCGAACTGCATGCAGATCTTCGCCAGCGCGCCCCAGCAGTGGCGCTCACCCTCGCACCCAGACAGCGAGGTGGAGGCGTTTCGCGCGGGCGTTCAGGAGAAGCGTGTGAGCCCTGTCTTCCTGCACGCGATTTACCTGCTGAACCCTGCCGGGCCCGATGAGCTGCTGCGACAGCGCAGTGTGCGCTCCATGCGCGAGTACCTGCGGTGGGGGCAGCGGCTGGATGCTAGCGGCGTTGTGGTACACCTGGGTTCCTCGGCGGGCATCACGCCGGAGGAGGCCGCCGAAAACCTGATCGTCAGCCTGCGGCGGGCGCTGGAGGAGCCTTCGGACGTGCCGCTCCTGCTCGAGACGAGTGCGGGCACACGCAACAGTATGGGATCCTCCTTCGAGGCCATCGCCTACCTGCTGGACCGCCTGGACGTGGGTCCGCGCGCGGGGGTGTGCCTGGACACCGCTCACGTGTGGGCGGCAGGATACGACGTGGCATCGCCCGAGGGGTTGGAGCGCACGCTACAGGAGTTCGACTCGCTGATCGGGCTCGACAGGCTGGCGCTCATTCATGCTAACGACTCGAAGGTGGAGCTTGGCGGCGCGCGGGACCGGCACGAGAACATAGCCCAGGGCTACATTGGGTTGGAGGGATGGCGTACCCTGATGTCCCATCCCGCGCTGCGTGAGAAGCCGTGGGTCATGGAAACACCGGGCAAGGACAGGCAGGGCGCGGACGCGGAGCAGGTGGAGTTGCTGCGCGCACTGTGGCGCGGTGATGAAGAAGTGGTGGCGCAGGCATCGTGATCTCCGCGCTACGTGTCTTCGGACGATCCGTATCAGACCTGTGGTACCAGGTGATCGGCTACGCCTTTTGCAACGTGACGGTCCTCGTCGGCATGTTGCTCGTGATTCCCGGCCCCCCGCTACTACTCGCGCTGCTGGAGGTTGCCACGGAGTCCGCCCGATACAACGAGCGGCCGGAGGTGACCGCTTTGTTGCGCGCGGCCTGGAGGAACTTTCTGTCCGCGTGGCGGCTCGCCATCGCACACCTTCTTGGACTACTGGTGGTCGTCGTCAGCCTGTACTTCTACGGGGACTTCGCCGGGCGAGGGGCGGTCTGGGCGCTGCCGCTGGTGGTGCTGACACTGTGTATTGGCTGGACATGGTTCGGGGTCATGCTCTTTTCCGGGGCGCTGCTCGTGCGGTCGGAACGAGGAGCGCTCATAGCCGTACGCAACGGGCTGGTGCTGTTTACGCACTATCCAGGATTCTCCTCCGTGCTCCTTGCCCTGGCCGCCTTGACGACGCTGGTCAGCCTCGTGCTTACCCCCTTGTTCATACTCGTGACGATCTCATTCCTCGCGGTGCTTTCAACCAGGGCCACCACATGGGCGCTACGTGAGGAGGGTGTTCTGCCGCCTGCTGTGGAGCCCGAGGAACAGCCGTTGCAGTTCTAGCGGTCAGCGGTGAGGGCATAGTGCATCGGCTCGGGTAGACTTATACCGCTGTAAGCTAGCCAGGTTTTGATAGTTCCTTCGGAGGTGTTGTGAATGGGCAAGCTGTTCAGGTTTATAGTCGGTGGAGTCATCGGCGCGGCGGTCGGGGCGGCGGGGGCGGTTCTGTTTACGCCTCAGTCCGGCCAGGAGCTGCAGCAGCGGTTCAACGCGCGGCGGCAGGAGGCTCTCGCCGCGTACAGGGCGGAGATGGAGGCGCGCGAGCGCGTGCTGAGGGTTGACCTGCAGGCGCGGCTGGACAAGCAGTCCATACAGCGCCACGCGCTCCGGGACTGAGGGCGGTCCCTCACAACAGAGGACGCGGAGAGCACCGAGATTCGGGCGTGAGAGTGGCCGCCAGGTAGCGTCCCAAACACTCCTGCGGGGCAGCTTACACATGACTCAGTTGCCTCAGTCCCGACCGTCCTGCTGAGCAAAGCGAAGACTCCGCCCAGCGTGACAGACTCCCCGTCTCGCTGGGCATGGTGTATTCTGGCTGGTGCTTTACCGGTCTTCTACGTGCGCCGTCGCCGCCCCCCGGCCGAACGATGCGACCCCCCATCGCTTGACACACGCTTCTGCCCATCTTATTATATCAATGCTGATTGATTCAAAATATGTACATGCACTCAGGCGCAGGAGTAGCGTGATGACGGCGAACACCCAGGCGGTATCCTGGACGGAGGATGTCAGCCGCTTCTTCAGACTGCTCTCAGACGACACCCGGCGGACGATCATCCGCCTGCTCGCCTTCTCGGATATGCGGGTAGGAGAGCTGACGGAGCGGCTGCGGGTGCCCCAGAACGCGGTGTCGTACCACCTGCGGCAGTTGCGCGATCTGGGGCTGCTACGCGACCGCAGGGGCGGCTACGACGCGCGCGACGTATACTACAGCGTGGACCTGGACCGGTTGCGCACGCTCTACCTGGCCGCCGGCAACTCTCTACACGCGGGGTTAGCGCCAACTGGTGAGGAGCACGTGCAACGCGAGTCCTCCGGCGACCATGTCGCGCAGCCACTGCGGATACTCTTTCTGTGTACTCATAACAGCGCCCGATCACAGATGGCAGAGGCAATCGCTCGCAAGCTGGGCGGCGACTCGGTAGAGGTATACAGTGCCGGCAGCGAGGTGAGCGAGCTGCACCCGATCACCGTGCGGATGCTCGAAGAGTGGGATATAGACACCCGTGGGTACTACTCCAAGACGCTTGACCAGTTTCTCGGCCAGGAGTTCGACTACATAATCACAACATGCGACCGCGCCAACGAGAGCTGTCCCGTCTTCCCCGGAGACCCGAAGCGTATCCACTGGAGCTTTCCTGACCCAAAGCAGATCGAAGACCCCGAGCAGCAGCTCAGGGCGTTCCAGACTACCCGAAGCGAGCTCTGTACCCGCATCCGATATCTGCTGAACCTGCGGCACCCGCGTACGGGGGAGCGCATCAGAGTCGGCGCCGGCGATATCCCGGCGGAGAGGGCGTGACAGTCTCGCTCCCGCGACGGGCGGGTGCGGAAGCCATTGGCGCCTACGCTCTCGTAACAGCCGGCTGCGGCGCGATCGTGGTCAACTCTCAGACGGGGGCGCTCGGGCACGTAGGGGTGGCGCTCACATTCGGGCTGGTGATCATGGTCATGATCACGGCCACAGGGCATCTGTCGGGCGCGCACTTCAACCCGGCTGTCACGTTCGCCTTCGCGCTTGCAAGGCACTTCCCGTGGCGCGATCTGCCCGCTTACATCGCGGCCCAGCTTGTGGGCGCAATCGGCGGCGCGCTCACCCTCCGTGCGCTGTTTGGTGATGTCGCCGCGCTGGGGGCCACGGTCCCGTCTGCTACCGCAACCCGCTCGTTCGGTCTGGAAGTGTTGCTCACAGCCGTGCTGATGTTCGTCATTACCTCTGTAGCTACCGACACGCGGGCAGTTGGGCAGTTGACGGCGGTCGCAATCGGCGCGACGATCGCGCTGAATGCTCTGTGGGGAGGGCCTGTGAGTGGGGCCTCCATGAACCCGGCGCGCTCCTTCGGTCCAGCGCTCGCATCAGGGGTATGGGACGACCACTGGGTGTACTGGTTGGGGCCGCTTATCGGCGCGAGCTTCGGCGGACTCCTGTACGGAGGGTTGCGCGCAACAGCGCAGGGCGCAGAACCGGCATCGGACGCGCCGGTTGCGAGGCGGACGCAGCGTCGGGTGGGAGCAAGGGAAGGGTAGGAAGTTGTCGATTGAGAAGAGGCGCGTGCTTTTTGTATGCACGCACAACTCCGCGCGTAGCCAGATGGCCGAGGGGTGGCTCAGGCGGCTGGCGGGCGACCGCTTCGAGTCTCATAGCGCGGGCACCGAGGTGACGGCTGTGCGCCCTCTCGCGGTGCGCGCAATGGCGGAGGCGGGCGTCGATATCTCCGGCGCTGAGAGCAAGACGCTGGAGCGATACATCGGGCAGCCGTGGGACTACGTGGTCACGGTGTGCGACCAGGCGGCCGAGTCGTGTCCAATCTTTCCTGGAGGCGGTCGCCGCCTGCACTGGTCGCTGCCGGACCCCTCGAAGGCGGAGGGCTCCGAGGAGGAGCGTCTGGATGTCTACAGGCAGGTGCGCGACCACGTCCGGGCGGAAGTAGAGGCTCTCGTGCGCGACGGCACACCGTAGGAATCTAGCTGGTCCTGCCTGCCCCGCGTGTGGCCATCGAGCGGTCTATACGAGGGATTCCGCCCTGGACGTGCAAGAGGGCTCCCTGTGGTAAGGGTTCCAGCGAAAATGAGGGGTCAAGCTGCAAGAGTGAGGGGAGCTGAGGTG
>JADDPP010000192.1 GCA_016781845.1 Rubrobacter sp. | reverse complement strand
TTAGACAACTGTTCCCGGATGCGCGGATATACCCCGAGCGGGTTATGGGGCTGACCAAGTCCTTCGTCGTCGTCAGGAGTGCGTGCGACGGTGACGCCCCGAGTTGCAAGGCCGCACGCAGCCATCTCAGGGAGACGCAGGGCTCGGCACAAGCGCTACCGCGCGGATAGGGGAGCCGGTTCCCTCCTTGATCTTGAGTGGGAGCGCGATGAGGTAGCACACGGCTGGCAGCACGTTGAGGTTCGCGAGGTTCTCGATGATTACGACGCCCTTGCCGAGGAGGGTTCGGTGTATCGGGTCGCCCGGAGTGCCGTACACGTCCGGCGAGAGGGTATCCACCCCCACAGCCTTTACGCCGCGCTCGACGAGCAACTCGGCGCAGGGCACGCCGAGCCCCGGCCAGTTTGTCATGAAGTCCATGTCATGCGGCCTCGTTGCCCACTTCTCGTGCCAGCCAAAGTTGAAGACCACGATGTCACCGGCCCGCACGGCGCCGTGTTCGGCCTCCCACTGCAGTACCGTCTGCGGTGAGACGGCGGATTGGGGCGCAGCGTCCCGGCAGTCAATTATCGCCGCTCTCCCCATCCAGGTCTCGGGCGGCACCTCGTCTACCCAGCGGTGCTGCGGGTGTCCGGGAGGCATGAAGTGGCCGGGGGCATCCACATGGGTGCCGGTGTGCTCGCTCAGGGTGAGCAGGTACGAGGTGGCTGCATCGCCGAGGTGTATGGAGTACCACAGCGAGTGATAATACTTTGAGAGCGCCGGCCACACAGGCATCCGCTCTTCAAGGGTGTGGCTCAGGTCAACTACTGAGCACGAGCTTTGCGCGGCGACAAGCGCCTCGACAACGCTGCCTCGGTCGGTGACTTTCATAGGTTGCTACCTCCGGATGGAACGTGCAGGGGAGCTGCTCAGAGAGCGATGGCGCAGGTTACAGCAGGAGTGTGAGGTATTCAAGCGTTCGGCGTGGCGCATCCGCTCGCAAGGCGTGGCCGGAAGCAGGTCCCTCCTGCAGCGGTATAGAGTGATATTGAAGGGCTCCGTGAACAAACCGGCGGTCACGGTGGCACGTAATCTGTATGGGGACGATTTTATTTCTCTCACTATCCAAAAGGAGTTGTGCTCATGATCACTCAGACTACCGACCAGTCAAGCTCGAGCGAAGCGAACCGTCGTGCCATTCCCGCCGGCACGCCCTGCTTCTACTGCCACCAGGGGCTGCAGGGCACCGTCGTGCTGTGGTGGGGGCAGAGCGCTGATATATACCTGCATCCGGAATGTACCGTCGAGCTGTCGATCCGTCTCCTGCGAGATGTCCACGAGATCGAGCGCAGCACACACACTAACATTACGGGAGGGCCGAGTTCCCTGCTGAATCCGCGAGCCACACGGTAGAGGCTCGGTCCGATGTGCCGACGGGGACTGTTCAGTCACGCCGGGTGATTACCGCGACCAGTATTAGCACAACCGCCACGAGCAGGAGCAGATTGCCCGCCCGGTAGAGCAAACTGAGCAGTCGCCCCGCCAGCCAGACGGCGATCAGGAGTGCGGCGAGCATAAGTAACAGGTTTCTCACAGATTTCTTGTCCTCGAGTATGGCAGCTTCTGGCGTGCATACGGCAGAAACGGTGCCACACTGTGCTCCGCAAGCGCCTGTTGGGCGGCGCCGTGATCCGTTCGCGCTGTCGCTGGTGGCATAATGTACGCTAATACCAGATAAGAGAGAAGCGAGGAGGACGCACGTGGACGACTTGCGCATGGAATCCACGCCCGAGTTGAGCAGGCCGATCATGATAATGGCATACAGGGGCTGGAACGACGCGGGGGCGTCCGCCACCCACGCGGTGGAGTACATGGTGGACCGCCTCGGTATGGAGCGCTTTGGCCACGTGGACCACGAGGAGTACTACGACTTCACTCAGGCGCGCCCGCACACCCGGCCCGTTGGGGAGTATCAGCGGGAGCTCACCTGGCCCAGGAACGAGTTTTACTTTGCTCGCCAGGTGGGCGCACAGGCCCGCGACGTAGTCCTGTTCGTTGGGACGGAGCCGCATCTGAGATGGCGGCGCTACGGTCAGAACCTCGTTCGGCTGACCCAGGACCTGGGCGTGACGGAGGTTCTCGCTCTTGGCGCGCTGCTCGCGGACACTCCTCATACCCGACCGGTCCCGCTCTCGGGCGGATCGAGCACGGCTGAGTTCGCGGGCCGGCTCAAGGCAATAGGCATCAACGGCTCTCACTACGAAGGCCCGACAGGCATACTCTCGGTGGTGGGCTCGATGCTCTCCGAGGTTGGCATCCCGAACGGCAGCATCTGGGCTGCGGTCCCACACTACATCTCCGCGACGCCCAACCCGAAGGCGTCCGCGACGATGGTGCGGCAAGTGAACAGCATCTACGCACTTGACGTGCCGGTAACGGACCTGGACTCCGAGGCGGCGGCGTACGAGGCACAGGTGGAGTCGGCGATCAGTGACAACCCGGAGGCACAGCAGTACGTACGCGAGCTGGAGATGCACAGCATGTCTGACGCGGACGAGCCTAACCTGGACGCCCTTCCCCCCGACACGCCGTCGGAACCGCTGGATGCGAGCCAGGCCGAAAGCTTCATCCAGTCCGTGGAGGAGTTCCTCCGGCGCCAGCAGGGAGGCGGTGGGCGAGACCGGGAGTAGGGCGGCTGACGCGGTTTCCATCAACGACTTTATCGCCTGCGTCGTCTTCGCTTCGCCCACGTGGGAGGAGAGGCCGTCCAGCCCGCCGCGGTACGGGGGGGTTATGGCGGCCTCGCTGCAGGAAGTCCGATATCAGAGAGAAAAGCTCAATCAATGGAGCCTGGCGTCCTGATGCGCCAGGCCTCAGGGTAACGGGTGTAGTTGTACTGGCTCAACGCACCGACCGCGAGGATGAAGGCGCCGACGAGCCCGAACGTCTCGAGTATCCCGAGGCGGTCCGCAACCGCGCCCGCGAGGACTATGGGCAGAAAGGAGGCTGCGTTTGAAACGGTGAAAAACGTAGCCAGGACTCGTCCGCGTATCTCGTCCGTCGAGCTTTCCTGCAGCACCGTCTGCGCGGGGATTGCGACGAACGCTGCCGAGAAGCCGAAACCCATTCCAAGCACGACCGCGAGGGCAGTGAGCTGGGAGAGGGAGAGGTCAATGGCCGTAAACCTTCCTAACAGCCGTACCGCGGGTGCGATCACGGCGAGGCCGATGATGGACGCTCCAACCCCGATCAGCCCAAAATGCACCATCCCGTGACGATTGTTCGGACGGGCGAAGTGCTGCACGGCGAGAGCGCCGAGCAGCGCGCAGATCCCCGCGGGCGCGAGCAGGAGGCCGAGGTCCTCCGCTCGCCTCTTGATTATCTCGGAGACGAACGCAGGACCGATAGCGCCGATCACCAGGAAGATGGCGTTGGCTATTGAGAGGTGCAGGATGGTCACAACCATCTGTCTGCGGGCAGCGATATACCGCCAGCCCTCCAGCAGCTCCGTCCACATCCGGTCGAGCGGATTCCCTGCCTTCTGCGCGACCGCCTTCATCGTTGGCAGGGGGAGGAGCGCGATCACGACGGACGCTATCAGGTAGATCGTGAATACCACGATGAACACGTTGCGCAGGCCGAGCGTGCGGATCATCAGCCATCCGATGATCGTGAAGCCCAGGAACTGGCTCGCCATGAACGTTACGTTGAAGATGGAGTTCGCGGCTATGAGCTGGTCTTTGCCGACGATTTTGGGGATGAGCGTGCCCATCGCTGGGGAGAAGAACAGGGCGGATGTCGCGAAGATAAAGCTGGCCGTGTACACCCACGCCATCTCGCTCGGCTTGTTAACGAAGATATAGGAGAGCACCGCTGCCCCCCGGATCGCGTTGCTCCACGCCATCACACGGCGCTTGTCCCACCTGTCCACGAGCACTCCCGCAAGCGTGCTGAAGATTACAGCTGGGAAGCTGAAGGAGAGGATGATGAAAGCTACCTGCGCGCTGGAACCGGTCACGGTCTGGGCGAGGACAAGCAAGGAGAAGTTGATGACGTTCTGGACGGTCTGCGTGACCGCCTGCACGGCCCACAGTGCCAGGAAGGAAGGGTTCGCGAGCGGGTGGTTTGAGCGGCTCCTGCGGCGCGTGGAGAGGGGCGGAGTCACGCTGCTCAAAGTGCGTCTCCGTTCTCGACAGCGGTCGCCGGGGCTGGAAGTCGGGTCTTGACCCTTCGTTCCAGCTCGCTCCGGGGGAGGAGCACCCGCCGCTGGCATCCCTGGCAACGTATGCCGATGTCCGCGCCGAGGCGTACAACAGTCCACGTATGGCTGCCGCACGGATGCTGCTTGCGGAGGTGAAGAACGTCTCCCAGAGCGAAATCGAGCAAAAATCGTCTCCTACCGAGGCATTCTACCAGTAATGAGTCAGCAGCGCTGAGCAGCGAGGGGAAGCGTCTTACGGGTCTTTACGCGGTCCTCGCAGCTCGTTGATGCGGGTGCGAAGGTCCTCGGCCCGATGGCGTACGGCGGTGAGGGGAGCGGCGGTAGGAGGGCCGTACAGGATAGAGCGGGAGCTGTTGATGACGACCGCCCCGGTGGAGGCGGCAGCAACGACCGCGGCCAGCTCGCCGCCCTGAGCGCCTATCCCTGGCACGAGCAGCGGCATTGCCGGCGCCATATCTCGGATAAGCCCCAGTTCCTCCGATGAGGTAGCGCCCGCTACGACGCCCTTGTTGGCGCGGGAGGGCATGGCCTGGACCATACGCAGCACGTGGGCGTATAGTGGCTCGTCGCAGCGCTCGCCCGTGGGGAGTGATTGCAGCCCAGCTGCGCCGGGATTGGAGGTGCGGCACAACACCCATACGCCCTTGCCGTCCCGCTCCAGGAAAGGCTCCATCGAGTCCGCGCCCAGGTAAGGGTTGACTGTGACGGAGTCGAAGCCCCAGGTGTCGAAGACGGCGCGCGCGTACGCACGCGCGGTGTGCGGCACGTCTCCGCGCTTGGCGTCCGCGATGGTTGGGACGTGCGCGGGGATGTGGCTGAGCGTCTCCTCCAGCGCGTGCAGCCCCGCGCTGCCCATCGCCTCGTAGAAGGCGAGGTTCGGTTTGTACGCGCACACGAGGTCGTTCGTTGCCTCGACCACCGCGCGGTTGAAAGCGGCAACACCCTGAGCGTCGCGGGAGTAGCCTTCGGGAAGGCAGTCCGGGTCGGGGTCTAGCCCGATACACAGCAGGCTATTGTTGCGCTGTACGCACTCCGATAGTTTGTCGAGGAATGACACTTCTGAGTACCCTCCCGCCTGCCCTCTGCTAGAATGCGCGTACCGACACCGAAATCGTTCGTATCAGAGCTGCCCTATTGTCGCCGGAAACACGCTTCCACGCAACTGAACCCCCACTGCCGCAGCCGATGTCCACGGAGGTCGCAGCCTCCATACGCATCCCCTGGAGCAGCCTGCTCTCACGCGAGGAGCTCATAGAGCACGTTCGCAGACACCCCCGGATGTGCTGGCACGTGCCTGGGTCCAACAGCTACCTGGTGGCCGGGCCGTGGCGCAACCGACCCGAGATCGCGGAGGTGTTCGAGACTCGTGGGGAGCGCCACCGCCGGGCGCTCTGGTACGCACTGCTGGGGAACGCCGCCGCGCCGTATGGGGCAGTGCTCGTGGACCCCACGGAGTACAGAGCGGCGACGCGCTTCTACCGGGAGGTGGGTGTTGACCTGCTGGAGGAAGTGCTCGCGCTACGCACCACCGCCCTGCCCGGACCCTCCGTGGAGCTTACGCTGCGGATAGTGCCTGCATGCAGCAGGGAAGTCGAGAACTTGCTGACCATAGACCGCAGCGCATTCCCCTGGCTTTGGCGGAACTCGCGGGAAGAGTTCGAGGAGTATCTCGGCACGCCGGGGGTGGCGCTCTGGGTAGCGGTGGAGGGAGGGGAGACGGTGGGCTACGTGGGCATCACACAGCTAAGCGGCTGGGCGCATATAGACCGGCTCGCAGTGCGAGCGGACATGCAGGGCCGGGGATACGGGTCGCAGCTTCTGTCGTGGGCCATGCGGAAGCTTCACGAAGCGGGGGCACGGTACGCGCAGTTGAGCACCCAGGAGTCGAACGAGCGGTCGCGAAGCCTGTACTCGCGCTTCGGCTTCAAGCAGACAAGGGGATCGTACAAGCTGTACGGGATGTTCGTTCAGAGCGGGTTGGGATGAGGGGGTGAAGGTGGCTGAGATTATCACGCCGGATTGGGTCAAGCACGCGGTGTTCTATCAGATATTCCCGGACCGATTCGCCAGGAGTACTCGCCTGACGAAGCCGAGCAACCTGGAGCCGTGGGATAGCGACCCCACGAAGTACGGCTACAAGGGTGGGGACCTGTTGGGCGTTATGGAGCGGCTTGACTACCTCCAGGAGCTGGGTATCACCGCGCTGTACTTCAACCCTATCTTTCAGTCGGCGTCGAACCACCGCTACCACACGCACGATTACTTCAGGATAGATCCGCTGCTCGGCGGCGACAAGGTGTTCGACGCGCTCCTGACGGAGTGTAAGGCGCGGGGAATGCGGGTCGTGCTTGACGGGGTGTTCAACCACGCCAGCCGCGGCTTCTTCCAATTCAACGATGTGCTCGAGAACGGCGCTGCATCGCCCTGGCTCGACTGGTTCTTCTTCGAGGGTGTGCATCCGGCGAATGCGTATGACCGCACCAGGCCACCGGGATACAAGGCCTGGTTCAACCTGCACGCGCTGCCGAAGTTCAACACGGATAATCCTCAGGTGCGTGAGTTCCTCATGCAGGTGGGGGAGCACTGGATACGCCGGGGCATTGACGGCTGGCGGCTGGACGTGCCGAGTGAGATCAAGACGGAAGGGTTCTGGCAGGAGTTCCGGCAGCGGATAAAAGCAGTCAACCCGGACGCGTACATCGTTGGGGAGATATGGGAGGATGCCTCGGAGTGGCTGCGTGGCGATCAGTTCGACGGGGTGATGAACTACCTGTTCACTCAGGCAGTGATCGGGTTCTCGGCGGGACCTCGTGTTCGGACGGAGATGGTGGACAATCTGGAGTATCGCCCCCCTGGCCTGACGGGGGAGGGGTACGCCGACCGAATTGACCGATTGCTGAAGCTGTATCCGTGGCCGGTGCAGCTAACGCAGTTGAACCTGCTCGACAGCCACGACACGGCCCGCTTCCTCACGATTGCGGGGAGCGATGAGGGCAGCCTGCGACTCGCTACGTTGCTGATGCTCACCTTTCCCGGCGCTCCATGCATCTATTACGGAGATGAGATCGGCATGACTGGTGGGCGACCGGACCGGTGGGTGCGCAAGACATTCCCCTGGGACCGGCCCGCGGAGTGGAACACGGACCTGCTCGATTTCTATAAGCAAGTTATCGCGCTGCGCCACGCCCACCCTGCGCTGCGTACGGGCATGTATCAGCGTCTGTGCGCCGAGAGGGATACCTACGCATTCGCCCGGACGCTCGGGGGGATATCCCTGATCGTTGCGGTGAACGTGGCCGATGTGCCGCGCGCGGTGGAGGTACCGCTTGCCGGGCTGGACACGGTTCCGAGCAGCGCGGTGCCACTCTTTGGTGCGCCGGAGACTATGGCGATCAGCGATCACGTCCTGGGCTTAACGCTGCCCGCGCGCAGCGGTGTTGTGCTGGACGTGTCGCCGGGGCTTCCGCCTGGATGAGGCAGGGGCGAGGCTAAAGCGAGAACTCCTCGTACGTGCCTCCGAGCCGTTACCCTGGTACACGCTTCCCAGCTTGATGCTTTGAGATTGTCAGTCCAAGCTTGCGAGGAATCTCCTCGTGGTGAGACCTCGCGTGTCGCACGCTCAGGTGGGAAGGCGGAAGGAGCGGGTGGTGGTCCACAGGATCGAGCCGTCCTCGGCGCTCTGGGATCGGACCAGGAGCAACTCGCACGCATCCCATTCGCATTCGGGTTTGTAGTCCTGAAGCTCCCGCATCAGCTCCACCAGTCCCTCCACGCTCATGCCATCCGCTATCGTGATATGGGGAACCCAGTTCTCAAACTGGTGGGAGGGAGCGTCCGGGTACACATCGCGCACATCGCGCAGAGCGCTCGCGACAGCCTCGTGCAGCCGCATCAGCCTGTCGGAGCGCTCTACCTTTGTGTACAGAACGTTGTTGCGTGGACCGACGAAGGAGCCAAGCCCGTGGGCATGCACGCGCACGGGCAGGTAGCGCAGGGCCACATCCTCGATGGCGGGCGCCAACGCTCTCGGATTGTCAGTAGTGAAGGGCGCACGGAGGGTGATGTGTGGGAAGATGCGCTTGGCGGCCTGCGGGCAGTACCTCTCGCGCATCGCGGCGATCTCCTCGCGAAAGTCGTCCGGCAGATCGAGTACCACGCCGTACATCGGCTGCGGCCGCAGGTCGGCGCGCGTGTACTGGTCGCTGAGCGAAGAGTCGGCGACTGTGGTGGTGTCGTCTTGCTGGGACCGGTCTGTGAGCATCTAACCTCCGGTGTATCTAAGCGGTCCATTATAGCCCGCGCTGCTCACCGCCGGTCAACCCGCGATTATCACAAAAACGCAGACAGGGAGCATAGAGAGTTGCACAGTAAGGACGGACGCAATCATCATCGAGGATCGAACCAGTAGGCGAGGTAGCGCCAGCGCCCCCACTTCTCGTACGGCTCGCGCAGCTGTTTCTCCGCCGTCTCCACGGCGCCGCCGAGGTACTTGCGCCGGACGTGAGCCCGCAGCTCCGTGTCCACGGCCAGCTCATCGTAGCGGCCGAGTATCATCAATAGTGTCGCGGCGGCGTACGGCCCTACGCCCGGCAAGCTTAGTAGCCGCTTGCGCAGCTCAGGGGTGGATAGTTCGCCGCTCTTGAGCGCCTCGAGGTCGAGCGCGCCGCTCGCTATATCGCGACCAATCTTCAGCACCGAGGCGTTCCGGTAGCCGAGCCTCACCTGCGCAACGAGTGTCTCTTCATTCGAGGCCACGGCCTCCGGTGTAGGGAAGGAGCGCAGCGAGGGGGCATCCGGGTGTGGGGCACCGAGCACTGCTACGAGGCGAGCAGCCATCGCCTTTGTCTGTGCCCAGGTTGTGTTCGTGGTAAGTATTGTTTTGACAACGTCCTCCCACAACGTGGGACAGCGCAGGAGGCGTCCGCCCGAGGGCTGAACGCTAGCGCATAGCTCGGGGTCGGCGGCGCATAGCTCCCCAAACTCCGACAGATCCTCGTCCAGCCGCAGGCACCAACGCACCCTGTTAGCAACCTCTCCGATGTCCGCGGCAGTGAGTTCCTTATCGGAGCGCACGCAGAGCGTTTCACCATCCTGAGTAATCTCAAGGTGCGCCACGACACCGGACGGCAGGGCCTCTACCCGGTGCAGTGTGAGGGTTGCTGCCTCCCATCTGTATGGGGCGAGGGCGTACCAGCCGTGCGAGGTCGCGACCCCTGGCAGTGAGAACCCGGCAGGCAATGAGAGCGTGAGAGCATGTGGTGGTGTCATCAAGACGCATGGTAGCAGACCCGGAGTCACAGCCAGGAGGCTTGTTTACAGGTTGGGCGTGAGTACGGCGCGGGGTAGGAGGGGAGCAAGGCATCGAGGGTATCTCCCGCATGCGCCAGTTTCAGTGCATACGATCTGGTGTCGAGCGGCATCACTGTGGCGGTCTGCTCTCGCGTTGACTTGACCGCATGGTTATGCTATACATCGTGCAACAATCCGCAGTGTATGGACGTGCACACCCTTCGTCACTCACAGGAGAGACCATGCCACTACTCGAGGTAGATAACCTACAAACTCACTTCTACACTCAGGACGGCGTCGTGAAGGCTGTTGATGGCGTGAGCCTCCACCTCAACGAGGGCGAAACGCTCGGCATCGTGGGTGAGAGCGGCAGCGGCAAGAGCGTCACCGCGCTCACGATGATGCGCCTTATCCCCCAGCCACCCGGCAAGGTGGTCGGCGGTGAGATTCGCTTCGACGGCAAGGACCTGCTCAGGATGAGCGATGAGGAGATGCGCCATATCCGGGGCAAGGATGTCGCGATGATCTTCCAGGACCCGATGACCTCACTGAATCCCGTGCTGACAATAGGCAGGCAGATGACCGAGGCTATTGAGCTGCATTTGAAGCTCTCAGGCCAGAAGGCCCGAGACCGGGCGGTGGAGTATCTGCGGCTTGTGGGCATCCCAAACGCGAAGGACCGGCTCGGCCAGTATCCTCACCAGTTCTCCGGGGGTATGCGTCAGAGGGTTATGATCGCGATGGCGCTCTCGTGCAACCCGAAGCTGCTCATTGCGGACGAGCCAACGACTGCGCTTGACGTGACGATTCAGGCCCAGATACTCGAGCTCATCAAGAGTCTGCAGAAGGACCTGGGTATGGCTGTGATGATAATCACCCACGCGCTCGGTGTGGTCGCGGGCATTGCGGACCGGATCAACGTCATGTACGCGGGGCATGTGTACGAGACGGCGGATACTGATACGCTCTTTGGCAACCCGCGCAACCCGTACACACTCGGCCTGCTCAAGTCTATTCCCCGCCTTGACGAGGAGCGCAAGCAGCGGCTGGACCCTATACGCGGGACCCCGCCCGACGTTATCAACCTGGGGCCGGGCTGCCCGTTTGTACCGCGGTGCGACTACGCAGTGGACGTGTGTGCGGCGCAGTTCCCGCCGTTCCGCGAGGTTGAGCCACAGCACAGGACGCTTTGTTGGGTTGATGTAAAGCGCGAGGGAGCGTAGGTAGATGAGTCTAGAAGGCAACGGGTCCACCCCACAGGCGCAGGCGGCTACCCAGAACGGCAATGGCGCGGCGAACGGCGACATGCTGCTGGACGTACGCAACCTCGTGATGCACTTCCCACTGACCAAGGGCATCATCTTCCAGCGGAAGGTGGGTGCGGTGCAGGCCGTGGATGACATAAGCCTGACCGTCAAGAAGGGCGAGACGCTTGGACTGGTGGGCGAGAGCGGCTGTGGCAAGAGCACGACCGGCCGCGCCATACTGCAGTTATACAAGCCCACGTCCGGCTCCGTGATGTTCCAGGGCAGGGACCTCACGAAGCTTAGCCCCGGTGAGATGCGTCCGATGCGGCGCCATCTGCAGATGATCTTCCAGGATCCGTACGCTTCGCTCAACCCCCGTATGACCGTCGGTAACATAATAGGCGAGCCGCTGCAGATCCATAAGATTGTACAGAATGGCAAGGAGCGCAACGAACGGGTGCAGGAGTTGCTGCGCGTGGTGGGGCTGAACCCGTACTTCGCGAACCGGTACCCCCACGAGTTCTCTGGGGGCCAGCGGCAGCGCATCGGCATCGCGCGTGCGCTCGCGGCGCGCCCCGAGTTCATCGTGGCTGACGAGCCTGTCTCAGCGCTGGACGTGTCAATCCAGGCGCAGGTAGTGAACCTGCTGGAGGACCTCCAGGAGGAGTTCAACCTCACGTACCTCTTCATATCGCACGACCTGAGCGTGGTGCGGCATATCTGCGACCGGATCGCGGTCATGTACCTGGGCAAGGTCGTGGAGATAGCGGACCGTAAGAAGCTGTACACCAATCCGCTTCACCCGTACACAAGGGCGCTGCTCTCAGCGGTGCCGATCCCTGATCCTGTAGTCGAAAGGAAGCGTGAGCGGATAATCTTGACGGGGGACGTGCCGAGTCCGATCAACCCGCCCACCGGCTGCCGCTTTCACACACGCTGCCCGTACGTGATGGACGTATGCAAGGAGAAGATACCGCCCTTGATCCAGCATCCGGAGGGCCAGCAGGTGGCCTGCTGGCTGTACTAGGCAGTCGAGGGAAGTGCTACGGCATCCGAATGACGCTTGCTCACTGATATCCCTTCGCAGGCTCGGGGTCCTTCCAAGTGGAAGCTGAGGCCCCCGTCAGGTGTGCTGGGGACAGGGGTGTGAGGTGCCCCGCAACCTCGGAATGACAATCAGGGAGCGTCTGCTGGGAAACCGTAAGAGAAGGACATCTCTCGCACCCGTCTTTTGTTGGTCGGGGTGCAGGACGGGAGAGGAACACGTATCTCAGCTGGTAGCGGAGGCCTTCGAAGGCTCTCAGGAGCCGTGCTTGCGGTGCCGACTGGGATAGCAGGAGGACGTTGATGCAGACAGCAGAGTTATTGGGTCAGTTCCACGAGCAGGGGTTCGTGGTCGTCGAGGAGCTGCTTGATCCGGGGTCCGATCTTCAGCCACTTGTGGATGATTACTCGGAGTTGCTCGATGAGATGGCTGAGCAATGGTATGCCGAAGGGGTCCTGGCGTCCACCTACGACGATCTTCCTTTTGGCCGCCGCCTGATCCAGATCGTACGAGAGTCAGGACGTCCTTACAGCCAGTATCTCGATATATCACTGCCCCTTGGGGGGATAACGCCTACGACTCCGATTCACCTTAGCGCAGCAGTCTTCAACCTCCTGCGCAATCCACGCCTGCTGGATGCCGTCGAACTGGTCATTGGGCCCGAGATATACTCTAACCCAATACAGCACGTCAGGATCAAGCCGCCCGAGCGACTCCTCGCAAGAGACCAGCACGAGGGGCTGGCGGCGAAGACGGGCTGGCACCAGGACCAGGGTGTAGCCCTGCCGGAGGCCGATGAGACACCGATACTTACGGTGTGGGTAGCCGTGACGGATGCGACCGAGCAGAACGGCTGCCTGTGCGTTGTCCCCGGCAGTCACCGGGAGGGTCTCATTACTCACTGTCGCAACAAGCAGATTCCCGATGCCCTGGTCAGCGACGGCGCGGTGACGCTGCCGATGAAACGAGGTAGCGTGCTCCTCATGCACCGCCGGACTCAGCACGCCTCACTCCCGAATGTGAGCGACGATATTCGCTGGAGTTTCGACCTGCGCTACCAGCCTGTTGGGCAGCCAACCGGACGCCCTATGTTCCCTGGCTTCGTAGCCCGCAGCCGCCGGAATCCCGCCAGCGTCCTCACCGACCATTGCGTTTGGGCGGACCTTTGGCACGAGGCGCGTGCGCGCCTGGCGCAAGGCGAGATGCCCGAGTTCAGTCGCTGGTCCGGCCACGAACCTGTCTGCGCCTAAGAGTTTTATATCCTGCTATTCGGGAGGACTCCCCTGCCCTTCCGCAACCAGCCTCGTCTGCGAACGCTACACCGCGTGCCTTTACACGTATGCGGGGGAGTCGCAGCAGAAGATGAGCGTGCGCTTGGCAAGCCCTCCGTTTGTGGCACGGTAGGTGCGTGGGTGTCGTTAGCATTATAGAGAGGATGTCAATATTGGCGATGATCAGGGTTGGAGTACAGGTACAGCCGCAGCACGGCACGTATGAGCAGCAACGAGCCGCCTGGGCGCGCGCGGAGGAGATGGGCGCAGACACGCTGTACAACTGGGATCACTTCTACCCACTCTACGGGGATTCAGAGGGGCTGCACTTCGAGTGCTGGACTCTGCTCGGCGCGATGGCGGAGGTGACCTCGCGCGTGCAGTTCGGGGCGCTCGTTACGTGCAACAGCTATCGTAACCCGAACCTGCTTGCTGACATGGCGCGCACCGTTGACCATATATCCGGGGGGCGCGCGATCCTTGGGATAGGCGCCGGGTGGTTCCGGCGTGACTACGACGAGTATGGTTACGACTTCAAGACCGCGCCCGACCGGCTCCGCGACCTCGACGCGGCGATGCCGGTGATCAAGGAGCGGCTCAGCAAGCTGAACCCTGGACCCGTGCGCGGCCGCCTGCCAATTATGATAGGTGGCAGTGGCGAGAAGGTCACGCTACGGATCGTGGCGCAGCATGCTGACATCTGGAACGGCTTCGGCGGGCCCGAGGAGGCCGGGCGACTGAGCAAGGTGCTGGACAACTGGTGCGAGCGAGTGGGCCGGGACCCCTCCGAGATCGAGCGCTCGATAATGGTCAACGGCGAGCAGATGGCTATGGGTGATGAGTACGTAGCCAATGGGATCACGCACCTGATCGTCGGCACGGGCGGCCCGGAGTACAATATGGACGCGCTGCAACAGTTGATAGAGTGGCGGAACAGTCGTTAGCGATACAACTGGGCGCTCGTTGCCGCAGTAGGCCAGCACGACCCTGGGGTCCGCCTGCGGGTGGTCGCGTCCCCGGCGAGGACGTGGAGGCATGCGCGGCCAGGAGGATGGTCGAGGAGACCGGCGTGGACCTGCCCCTGCGATAGACTGACGTCGTCTCGCCCGACTAGTTCATCTACCTGGCCGAGGCTCCGGCTGACGCTCAGGTGGGGCTATCGCATGAGC
This sequence comes from Rubrobacter sp., assembly GCA_016781845.1. GTDB lineage: Bacteria > Chloroflexota > Chloroflexia > Thermobaculales > Thermobaculaceae > JADDPP01. The sequence goes on along the minus strand of JADDPP010000192.1, from coordinate 3,732 downwards.
ACGACCGGTACGAGTGGTTGTCGCTTGAGCAGGCGGCCGCGCGCGTCCTGCCGGTGAGGGTACGTGAGAGCCTCATAGCGGCCGTCCGGAAGATAGACGTAGATGCACGGAAGGCAGCGGTGGATCTGTAGGTTCCAGCGCTGGATGCCGCCCTGGCTGTATCAGGAGCTCTCCCCCGCGGATATCGGCTAAACCGCGAGCGCGTTGAAAAAGTTCTGTAGTCGCTCTCGCATGCTAGCCGGTTGCCGAGTGGAGCCGCTGGCCCGCCCCGAGCCAGCCCGCGCCGAATAGCGCGATGATCAGCGCCCCCGCACCCTCCGACAGCCACCCCACGGCGTACCCCAGCGGCCACAGCGGGAACGGGGACTCGGGGCTGTGGCGATGACGAACGGTGAGGATGGGTGGTAGGTGATCCAGTCACTCCTGCAGGCGGCGTCGGCCGCGCACCTCGCAGCGGTCGCCCTGACCCTTGCACGTTGTGTCTCAACCTTGGCGCCCTGCGTCTCCGACGTCCCGACTTCAGGTACAGTCGAGGCGTGATGTCCTAAGCCGGAGCGATAGGGGACGAGTCCTCCAATCGCTATAATGGCGTAATAGGAGGTTTGCAGTTTTGTTCGCTAATTTCGATCCCCAGACTTTCCTTATCAGCCTGGTCGCGCTGGTTATCGCGATCTCCATACACGAGTTCGCCCACGCGATAACCGCGGACGCGCTCGGAGATAGCACCGCTCGCCACCAGGGGCGCGTTACCCTCAACCCGCTCTCGCACTTCGACCCGCTCGGGTTTATTATGCTGTGCTTCCTCGCCGCCCGCGTCCCGGCGTTCGCGTGGGGGCGTCCTGTTCCGGTCAATCCGTACCTGCTGCGCGGCGGCAGGCGGGGGATGGCGCTTGTGGCGTTTGCAGGGCCGCTCTCGAACATCCTCCAGGCGGCGATAGCCGTAGCGCTGGCGAGGAGCGGGCTGGTTGATATAAGTTTTGGCAGCCCGATAGGGTTGTACGTATACATGAATCTCTTGCTTGCCGCGTTCAACATGCTGCCCATACCGCCGCTTGATGGCTACAACGTGTTGATGGGGCTCGTGAGCAACTTCTGGGTGCAGCGACTCGAACCCTTGCGCAACGCGGGCGTTCCGCTCCTGCTGCTTCTTATCGTCTTCGGTGGCACGTTTGTCTATCCCTATACAGTCGTGCCCATGTTCCAGCTCTTTGCCAGGTTAGTGGGCTACGCCTGATGCGGCGGCTTTCATCCGCGGGCTACCGCGTCCGACAACTGCGCTGGTCTCTCTGCGCGCAGTTGTCGGACGCCGACCGCCGCTGGGTGGAGGATGTGTTGATGCCTGGTGAGCGTCCGCTTTTCGAGCGGATGCCCGTGTACGATCAGACCCATAGTGTGCTGGTCGCACGTGAGGTGGAAAGGATGGGAGGGGACAACCTTCTCCTCCGCGCCGCACTGCTTCACGACTGCGGCAAGGTGCTTCCTCCGCACCGGGTGCCGCTGCTGTACCGGTGCGCGGTAGTCGTTCTCCGCGCCATCAGCCCCCGGCTGCTGTCTGCTCTCGCCCGCCCCTGGGGAGTTTTGTGGCCGGTGTACCTGCACGTACATCATCCCGAGCTCGGCGCGCGCGAGATCGAGCGCGCGGGCAGCCCGCACGCGCTGGCCGAGCTCGTCCGCGCGCATCAGGAGCCCTCCGCCGACCCGGCGTTGCGGAGCCTTCAGAGCGCCGATGCGAAGCACTAGCGATGACCACCCGGCAATCAGCACTTGGCACTCAGTATTCAGTAAAGCTGCCAGCATTCGAGGGACCGCTGGACCTGCTTCTGCAGCTGGTGGAGCGCCACAGCCTGCCCATCACGGAGGTATCGCTGGCGCAGGTTACGGATGGGTACCTGCGAAGGGTGGAGCAGCTGGAGGTCCAGCCCGAGGAGATGTCGTACTTCCTCGTCGTTGCGTCGCGGCTTCTACTGCTCAAGAGCCGCCACCTGTTGCCGCGGCCTCCGGTCGAGACGACCGACCCCTCTGCGGAGGAGCTCGCCGAGCAGCTGCGTACGTACCAGCGCTTCAAGCTCGCCGCCGCCCGGCTTCGTGAGCTCGAAGGCTCTACCTGCTATACACAGATTGCCCCGCCGCCCCCACCCGAGCCATCAAACGCCGTTGTCTCTCTGCCGATCGCCGCACTCGAGCGCGCGCTACGGCGATCTCTCGCCCGGCTCGATGGGCAGCTCCCTGAGGGGCCGCCGGTGCCGGGGCTTCGGCTGCGGCTCTCGGATGTCGTCGCGCTGGCCGAGCGGCTCCTTAGGCGCGACGGGAGGGTGAGCCTGGGGCAGCTTGCCGGGCCAGGCGCGGGGAGGGCGGAGACCGTCGTGGCGTTCCTCGCCGCGCTCGACCTGGTGCGCCGCCGCAGGGCGCGCGCGGTGCAGGAGGGCCTGTTCGCGCCCGTGGTGCTGCTCCCAACGGTGGAGGGGCCGGATTGAGCGACCGTACAGAGTCGCTCGTGGAGGCGCTGCTCTTCGCGTCCGGCCGGCCCGTCACCCCCGCGGAGCTTGCGTCCGCGCTCGGGGTGCGACGCGAGGAGGCGCTGGAGGCGCTGCGTTCCCTGCGCGACCACCTCTCGTGGCGGGGGGTGCGGCTGCACGAGCACGCGGGAGAGTGGCAGATGGTGTCCGCGCCAGAGGCCGCACGCGCCATCGAGCGGCTGGCAGGCTTACCCTCCCCGCAGCGCCTGAGCCCTGCCGCTATGGAGACCCTCTCGGTTGTCGCGTACCGACAGCCAGTGACGCGGGCACAGGTCGAGGCCGTGCGGGGGGTGGATTGCTCGGGCGTTCTCGGCAGCCTGCTGGCAAGGGGGCTGGTAGAGGAGGTGGGGCGGTCCGAGGGGCCAGGCCGACCGATACTGTACGGCACCAGCCTGGAGTTCCTGCGTCTCTTCGGTCTCGAGAGCCTGGACCGCCTTCCCGCCTTCCCGGAGCTGGACCCCATCGGCGGCTCCAGGGCTAACAGCTCGAAGAACGGATAACAGCGTCTCGTCCCGCGACTGAAATGTGACAACCAGAGTCGGGCTGGTTTCAGGCTAGCCCGGCCCTATGAATCTGCGGTGGCGAGCGATTTGTGCCGTTGCATCTATTCGACCAGGATGTGTTACTATATGCGTGCCATCAACCGTCCGCTGTCATAGAAGGCATATATGGAGGACAACAATGAGACGCATCGTTCCAACGACCCTGATCCCGCTTCTAGCCCTGGTGTTCCTTACCCTTCCTACTAGAGCAGAGCTGATATGGTGCAAGACTGACCCGGTAGTAACTCTAAATGGCACAGTAGTGGATATCCAGGTGGACATCCCGCTTGATTACGTGCTCCTCGTAAATGGCCCAACCAGTATCGAGATCCAGACCCCGAAGTCTGTGGCTAGGGAGCTGATACTGAGCGGTCCCGGCTTCAATGGGTATGGCGAGGAGGTCTTCTTTACGGACGGCGGCGGTGTCGTAAAGGATAACCAGATTCCTACCACGATCACGGTTCAGGTCCCGATTGACGAGTCGCAGTTGAGTGCTGACGAGGTCGTGCCGGTCCGCGTGACAGTCATCCCGGAGAACGCTCTTCCTGTGGTCGCGGAGGGCACGAGCGAACTCACGAAGGTGCAACTCTCCGTCACCGGTCAGTAAGCGAACGCGGGCGCATGCTTCCAGTGAAGCTGCCACGCACGGTTCTGTGCACTGACTGGGGGTGAGT
>JADDPP010000407.1 GCA_016781845.1 Rubrobacter sp. | reverse complement strand
GCCTCTCAGAGCTTGCGCCGGGGATCTAGGGCGTCACGGAGGCCGTCGCCGATGAAGTTCACTGCGAGCACGCTGAGCCCGATCGCGATGCCCGGGAACAGGATCGCATGCTGCCCTGTGACGAATACTCCGTACCCCGCCCGGAAGGCGTCCGTGAGCATCGCGCCCCACTCGGGCGAGGGTGCTGTCGCGCCAAGCCCAAGGAAGGAGAGCGCCGCGACGTCCAGGATGGCGGTCGCGAGCGTGAGCGTCGCTTGGACGATCAGAGGACCCATGCAGTTGGGCAGGACGGCGGAGAAGATGGTACGACGATTCGTCGCCCCCAGTGCCCGGGAGGCGAGCACGTAGTCGCGCTCGCGCACGCTCAGGACCGTGGCGCGCACGACTCGAGCGATCTGGGGAACGCTCACGATGCCCACTGCGAGCATCGCCTTCGCGAGCCCCTGCCCGAGCACCGTCACGATCACTATCGCGAGCAGGATGCTCGGGAACGCAAGGAGCACGTCCATCACCCGCATGAATGACGAGTCTACCCACCCGCCCACGTAGCCCGCGACGACTCCGATCACGGTCCCGATCGTGGTGGCGAAGACCACGGCCGCGATCCCCGCGGTGAGCGAGATGCGCGCGCCGTGGATGATGCGCGAGAGGATGTCCCGACCTAGCTGGTCCTGCCCCAACGGATGACGGAGGCTCGGAGAACGGAACTTCTCGATGAGCTCCTGCTGCAGCGGGTCGTAGGGCGCGAGGAGGGGCGCGAATATGCCCATGAAGATGAACACCCCCATCACCCCAAGACCGAAGAGTGACAGCCTGTTGCGCTGCATCACGCGCCATGCGTCCCTCCACCGTCCGCGCGCCTCAATGGGTTGCGCGGAGACGTCCTGCTGTGCTGCCGCCTCTATCATTGCCATGGGCTAGTACCTCACTTGCGGATCGGCCACGGCGTACAGTATGTCCACCAGCAGGTTGACCAGCACGAAGACCGCCGCGCCGTAGAGCACTACGGCCTGGATCATCGCGTAGTCCCGGCGATAGATCGACTCGTATGCGATCTGCCCTATGCCCGGCCAGGCGAAGATAGTCTCGGTGATCACCGCGCCGCCCAGGAGAAGCCCGAACTGTAGGCCAATGACGGTTATCACCGGCAGCAGCGCGTTGCGGAAGGCGTGGCGCGTGAGCACGGTCTTCCGCCTCAGGCCCTTCGCGTGCGCCGTCCGGATGTAGTCCTCGCCCAGCACCTCCAGCACGCTGCTGCGCGTCATCCGCGTGATGACGGCCATCGGGATCGTCCCAAGCGCGAGCGCGGGCATCACCAGGTGCCTGAAGCCGTCCCAGAACGCCTCCCAGTTGAGCGTGAGCAGCGAGTCCACGAGGATCAGTCCCGTGATGTCCTCGACGGGGACCGTGATGCGCCCCGGGAATGGGAACCACTGCAGCCGCACGCCGAAGATGACGATGAAGATCATCGCTAGCCAGAAGATGGGCATGCTCACCCCTGTGAGCGCGAGCACCGAGGTGATGCGGTCCATCATGGAGTACTGCTTGACGGCCGCGATCACCCCAACCGGCACCCCGACGAGGATCGCTACCAGCATCGCGGACAGCGTCAACTCAATGGTTGCCGGAAGCCGCTCGCGCAGCTCGACGGTCACGGACCGGCCCGTGAGGATGGAGTTGCCCAGGTTGCCTTGCGCCGCGCCCTTGACGTAGAGGGCGTACTGCACAGGGATCGGCTTATCAAGTCCTAGCTGGCGGCGGACCTGCGCGACGGTCTCCGGCGTGGCCGTCTGCCCGAGGAGGATCTGCGCAGGGTCGCCTGGGATCATCCGTACCAGGACGAATATCACCAGGGAGACACCGAGCAGCACTGGCACCATCTGCAGGAGCCGTCGACCGATGAATCTCAGCAAGCTGCTTGCTCCTCCTGTGTCACCGAAGGTGAGGATTGTCCCTGCGAATGGGGGATTTGCTATGCGAGGTTATGGATTCCGACCCGAGCGAGGAATGCTACTAATGGACCTGGATCAACAGTGATGAGCTCGAAGTGACACGGCTACGTACCCTGTCGCGCCTAGCCTGTATGAAAAGTGCCGGGGGCGGAACCAATCCGCCCCCGGCCTGCGATCTGATATTACCTGCCGCCCTCGGCGAGGTACACGGAGTTGAAGGGTTCGCCGCCGGTTGGACTCAACGTGTAGCCCTGCACCGTCTTCTTTGCGCCCGTCGGCGGGCGGGCGTAAGCGATGGGCATCCACGGGGCGTCCTGGTGAATGATCTCCTGTGCCCGGAAGTACACGCGCTGCCTCTCGGCCTCGTCGGTCGTCGACTGGCCGATCTGCAGCAGCTTGTCCACCTCGGGGTTCTTGTAGTACGCGATGTTGTTCGCATCCTCAGGCGTGGCCGTCTGGCTGGAGAGGAGCACGTTCAGGAAGTTGTCCGGGTCTCCATTGTCTCCGGTCCAGCCCAGGAGCGCCATCGAGTGCTTGCTGGAACCCACCTCCTGGAGGTACGTGCCCCACTCGCGCGTCACGAGGTTGGCCTTTATACCCACCTTGGCGAGGTCCGACTGCATCGCCTCGGCTATGCCCTTGCCGTTCGGCATGTACGGGCGCGGCACCGGCATGTACCACAGGTCCGTGGTGAAGCCGTTGGCCATCCCCGCCTCCGAGAGCAGACGCTTGGAGAGCTCGGGGTCGTACTGGTATGGCTGAATATTCTTGTTGAAATGTGGTATGGAGGGCGGCATCGGGTTGGAGGCGACCTCCGCCGTGTCTCCGAAGAACGCCTGGACGATCTGCGGCATGTTGATTGCGTGGACGACCGCCTGGCGCACCTTCGGGTTGTCGAAGGGTTTCTTCTGGTTGTTCATTGCCAGGTAGCCCACGTTCATCGCCGGGCGATCCAGGACCTGCAGGCTCGGGTTCGCCTTGATCGTGGGCACGTCGTCCGGCGTCAGGCCATCCGCCGCCGAGAGTTGACCACCGACGAGCGCCGCCGTCCTACCGGTGTTATCCGGAATGCTCTGGAACGTCACCTGGTCGAGGTACGGCCCGCGGCCGCCCTCCTCGAGGGGAAGCTCCGAGCCCCACCAGTCGGCGTTCTTCTCCAGCTCGACCGTCGAGCCCTGGTTCCACCGTACGAACTTGAATGGGCCGGTGCTAACGGGGTTCTGCCAGAACTGCTCGACGTTCTTCTGCAAGGCCGCGGGGGATGCGATCCCGAACGCGCCCATCGCGATGTTGCTGAGGAAGGGCGCCTGGGGACGCTTGAGGGTGAACTGGACCTCGTACGGCCCCGTGGCCTCAACCTTCGTGATGATCGAGTCCTTGTCAAATCCACCGAACTGCGCGGTGTAGTACGCGAAGTTCTCGCTGTTGCCGCCGCCGCCCTTGTGATACGGGTTCTTGCTGTTACGCCACCGGTCGAAGTTGAAGACTACCGCCTCAGCATTGAAGTCTGTGCCGTCGTGGAACTTGACGCCCTCGCGCAGCTTGAACGTGTATGTCCTGCCGCCGTTCGTCGGCTCGGGGACCTCAACGGCGAGCGCGGGCACGAGCTCGGTGGTGCCGGGCTTATAGGCGAGCAGCCCGTCGAAGATCTGGCGCGTCACCTTGAGCGACTCCCCGTCCGTAACGTTCACGGGGTCGAGGGCGACGGAATCACCGCCGCGGCCGTAGCGGAAAGCGCCCCCCGCCTGCGGCTGGTCAGCGGTCGTGCCGGCGGGAGCCTGCGTCGCCTCCGTGGTGTCGCCAGCCGGCTTGGTGGCCTGCGCGCCGGTCGCACCGCTCGCTGTCTGAGTTTGCTCACCTCCCGCCGCTGGCGATATGGGCTGTCCGCCGCACGCGGCGAGCAGGGGGAAGAGAAGCATCAGTAACGATAGAAGGACCAGGGATCGCTTAGACATGCTTGCGTAGCTCCTTTTGACTGAGGGACACCCTATCTTCCGGGCTGTCGCCTTCGGATCGTCGGCCCGACTTGGGGCCGCACCTCGCCAACGTCTGTTACCGCATCCCCCCTCCCCACAAAGCGGGCCCAGCGCTATACCTTCGGCGTGGTCCCAATCCTGTTTCCCTGCTTGCGCATATACGTCAGCCGGCCTCGGGGTTCCTTGGAGCCGGCTGGGAATGCGGAACACCTCAATCCGACGGACACGTGGCTCCCGTGCCTAGACGGATCACCGTGATAACCCGCTCGCCACTCGACGGACCCAAGTGTAGGAAGTGGTGCAGCAGCACACCAATCCCCTTGAGGTAGAAACGGCGAGTCTACCGGATCGCGGCATAGGCGCCCCGGTAAGGAGTGGGTGAGGTTGCGGGGCCAGCCGAGCGACGATAGGGTTAGGATAAGGTCCTGGATCGATCAGCGCGTCCGCCACACGGACTACCCTCATATACGCCACCCGGCGTATATGGACGACGCGCTTAGGGAGCAAGTGGCGATCGCATGCAGCCG
>JADDPP010000254.1 GCA_016781845.1 Rubrobacter sp. | reverse complement strand
CTTCAGGTCCCCGTGCCCGCCCCGTCTCTGGATATCCATGCCCTCTGTCTCAAAGACCTAAACCGTCGGCAGAGTGTGTAGCTCGATCAGATGTCCATCCGGATCGTAGCAATAGGTCTGGATTGCGCCGTCGCCGCGAGGGCGGGGGCCGAGGACGACCGGGATGCCGTGCTCCCCGAGCACCCTCACCACCGCGTCCACGTCCTGCACGGCGAAGGCGAGGTGCCGCGCGCGGACGAGGTCGCGCTCCGTTTCAGGGTGAGACGGCTTATCGCCGGGCTCCTGTACGGCAATCGGCGCGTGGAGCAGGTGTACCTCCGCGCTGCCCTTACGGAACCAGGTAATGTTCGGGTTGAAGCCGGAGGGGGTAGGCGCCTCCTCCATGCCGAGCACGCCCTCGTAGAACCGCCGCGAAGCCTCCGGGTCGCGCACGATGAGCGTGACGTGGCTCAGGTCCGTGATCTCTATCAACAGTCACTTCTCCTCAAAAGATCGCCGCACCCGTCTTTGCGGCAAAAACGTGCGAGCGGCTCGGGTTGAACACTAGCCGAACGCGCTCGCCCACGCCGAGGCGCAGAGCGGGCGGGGTCTTCGCCTTGAATATCTTCTCTCCCACCTGGAGGTCGTACACTGTCCCGTCGCCGAGCGCTTCCCGAGCGCGCACCTCCGACGGAAGGCCCTCTCGCTCCCCACCGGGCTGGATCTGAATGTCCTCCGGGCGGATGCCGTACACGAGCTGCTGCCTCGCCGGGTGTGTCTCCAGCTTGTGATGTTGCGGCGGTGGCAGGTGGTACTCAAACCGCCCCGTACGGTCGCACAGCACGGGCTGCTCGCCCTCCACAAGCTCGCAGTCTATTAGGTTCATAGGAGGGCTGCCGATGGCGCTCGCGACGAAGAGTGTCGCGGGGCGGTTGTACACATCGAGGGGCGAGCCCACCTGTTGCAGCACGCCACGGTTCATGACCGCGATGCGCTGCGACATCGAGAGCGCCTCCGTCTGGTCGTGCGTGACATACACCATCGTCGTCCTGAGCGTGCGTTGAAGCCGCTTTATCTCGACGCGCATCTCAGTGCGGAGGCGTGGATCGAGGTTCGTCAGCGGCTCGTCCATCAGGAAGACCTGCGGCCTGCGCACCATCGCCCGCCCGAGCGCGACGCGCTGCTGCTCCCCGCCCGAGAGCTTGCCGGGCTTCCGCGACAGCAGATGCTCGATGCTCAGGAGGCCAGCCGCCTCGCGCACCCGCTCGTCCACCTCCGCCTTTGGTACCTTCTGCGTTCGCAGGGGAAAGGCCATGTTCTCGTAAGCCGTGAGGTGGGGGTAGAGAGCGTAAAGCTGGAACACCATCGCGACGTCGCGCTCACCCGGCGGCAGGTTGTTCACCACCCGATGGCCTATACGGATGTCGCCCGACGACTGCCGCTCTAGCCCCGCGATGCAGCGCAGCGTTGTCGTCTTGCCACAGCCGGAAGGGCCGAGCAGCGTCAGGAACTCCCCGTCTGCCACCGCGAGGCTCAGGTCCTGCACTGCGACGGAGTCCCCAAACGCCTTGTGCAGGTTCTCGATACGCACTTCCGCCATTGTCTCCCCTATCTAGCGCGTCTCACACTACAAGCGTGGAGCGGCACGGGCGAGCCACAGCGGCTAGTCGCCCGGCGCTCCCTTTTTCCATAAGCCATCGGGAGCGTCCCGCTCACCCCCGCCCATGGAAACCAACCCGGTATTCCAGGTTAGTGACATGAGTGTAGCACAGGGACGCCCGACTGCTGGCAGCCAGGCGATAGCACGCGGCCAACCTCAAACTCGGCGTGGGAGGCCTACGCCTCCCACCTCCGGCAACCATACGGCCCTCCTATCATCTGTAGAGACGTTGCACGCAACGTCTGCACGCAACGTCTGCCCTGCGACTTTGACCCCCCAGAGCCGGCTCAGGATTACTGGCCGTGTGCGGACGGGTCCTCCCAGGAGTAAGTCTCGGGGTCATACACGGCCGGTGAGGGAACGCTCCACGGGTTGACGAAGCCACCCTGAGCGTACTTCAACAGCTCTTCGTGCGTGGGCACGTTCATCAGACCCTCGCGCACCAGCACGATGCGTGAGGAGTTCGCCACCGTGCCCATAAAGAACGGGCCGTCATCAATGTGAACCTTGACCATGTCCCACACCAGAGCGTGGCGCTTCATCGCGTCGGGCTCCACCTTCGTCTGGTCGTACAGCTTGTACAGCCGGTCTATAGGGCTGCCTGGCTCGGGGGCTATGCGAGGCGGCGTGCGCTTGTACGGGTCCACGTTCTTCTGCTGGCCGAACTCCGGCGTCCCACGCAGGGAGTACATCTGGCCGTGCAGCGGCGCCCATCGGGAGTTCTCGATGGGTACAAGCCACGTCGGGTTCGTCAGGTGGTCGGGACCGTTGCCCACTTCCCAGGCTGTCTTGCTCTGGACCTTGCCGACAAACCACCGATCGTCGTAGCCTTCGGGCGAGATGGGGTTCAGCCGTGCGTTGATCCCTACAGTCTTCCAGTCCTCAACTAACAGCTCGTTCTTACGCACGTGCTCGGGACCGGCGTCGGCGGGGTAGTCCACCGTGACGCTCAGCTTTCCGCCGCCCGGCATCTCGCGGAAGCCGTCCCCGTTCGTGTCCGTGACATCTATCTCATCGAGCATCCGCTTCGCCATGTTTGGATCGTACTTGAGCGCGCTGTCGCGCCAGCTCTGGTACGTCTTTTTCCCTTGGGCGTTGATCTTGTACTCGATTGCCTTCGGGCTGTACGTGCCGGTGGTGAGCTCCCCGGTGCCAAAGTAGATCAGCTTCTGCGCCCGCTGCCGGTTGTACGCATGCGAGAGTGCCTTGCGGAACTTCGGGTTGCGAATAAGCGCACGCATCTTCGGCTCCTCGAAGTCCTGGTTGAAGAAGAAGAGCGACTCAGTGCCCGACCCGCTGTCCCAGAAGCATACCTCCAGGCCGCTGCGCGGCTGCGCCCGCTTGAGCGGCGCCACGTCCGCCAGGCTCAGGGGTGTGTGCCCGCCGTGAACGTAGTCCACCTTGCCGCCGAGATACTGGAGCTTCAGGACCTCCGGGTTCTCGTACGTCCTCATCGTGAGGCCGTCAATGTACGGGAGCTGGTTGCCTTCCTTTTCAGCCCCTCGCGAAAGTGTAGCGTCCACTGTGTCGCGTCCTCGTTCACGTCGCAGGACTCCGCAAGACCGGGACTTATCGCGAGTCCGTCCCTGAGCCAGCGCAGCGGGGAGTTGCCGTACATGCTTTCCCGGACGTAGTTGTAGACGCCGGTGGAGTCGGAGCAGCCCATCTCCAGCCTCCCGCCGTACTTGCCGGGCTTGAGCCACTTGTGCGGCACCACGTACGGGTTCTTTGGGAGACGCTCGCTGACGGGCGGCAGCTTCTTCTGCTCCACGAGCGCCGCCAGGGTGGGGGACTCCTTGTAGCTCGTGATCGTGGATTTCTCCGCAGTGTCCTGCCCGATATCGCTCGCCACCGTCGGGGCGGATACGGCATCCGTGGAACTCGTCTCTGTCTGGACGACGGTTGGCGCGCTCGCCGCTCCTTCCGCAGCGCTCCGCGCCCTCGCCGCGGGGTCTGCGCCATCGCCACCCCTGCCGCATGCGGCGAGCATGGCGCCACCGGCCGCTACAGCGGTCAGATGTATGAAGTCACGCCGGTTGAGCTCGTGTTTGTTGTCTACTCTCTCCTCCTGTCAGGAATCTGCGGTACGACCGGACGCGCGTGAGTTTAGCGCCATCACCTGCTAACAGGTGAGTATGGAGGATCTATGTCCGGGTTCTTACTCCTGGCGCTGATTGCCCGCAGCAACAGGGCGGGCATGTGTCCAGCCGCGTAGCCATGACGCGCATTCTAGCACGATACGCGATTTGTGGCTAATGATATGGCGCGAGCACGCGAATCTAGCGCCTCGAGAGGGCAAGCCGGACGCCGAAGCCGGGGAGCGCAGCGCCCGTGACGGGCTCGATAATGCGCTGGACGCGGGGTAGCTGCAGTAGCGCGCCAAGCCACCCGATAAAGTACACCTACGCGGAGAGCCAGACAATCGTGATGGTGTGCGCGACAGCCAGGCCGACAAACGACAAGGTGAGAGGGTCCATAGACTTTCCTCAGCAGGTCGCCGCGTGTGTTGTTGTTCGCGCGTCCTCCGGCGCATGGCCCTCGCCGGAGTCGAGCCATTCGGCCGCCCACGCCGAGAGCGCATCTACGACGGGCGCGAGCGCGCGGCCCTTCGGGGTGAGCGTGTACTCGATTCGGACCGGGGTCTCGGGGAACACGGTGCGCGTGAGTATTCCTTCAGCCTCCAGCTCCTTGAGGCGCTCGGAGAGCATCCGGTCGCTGAGGTCCGGTATGGCACTTGCGATCTCGCCAAAGCGCGTTGCACCGCCCATAAGGGCGCGCAGGATCGCCCCATTCCACCTGCGCCCGACAAGCTCGACGGCGCGGTGGTAGAGGGGGCAGAACGTCGAAGTGTGCTCTCTAACCATAGTTCTCATTATAACGAAC
>JADDPP010000279.1 GCA_016781845.1 Rubrobacter sp. | reverse complement strand
AAGAGAAGACTGCACGCCAGCGATCGCCCACCGGCGCGCACCCTTGGAAGAGTGGGCGATCAACGCGTGTTATGCTCGTTAGCGAGGGACTGAGCGATGTGCCTCCACCTGGGACACGGCGACCCGACGGGACGAGCAAGGAAGGAGCACCTATGTCTGACCAGAAAGAGTTCGACCTGCTGGTGATAGGTGGAGGTGGCACCGGCTACTCCGCGGCGAGCACCGCCGCGAAGCTCGGTGCGCGCGTGGGTATGGTCGAACGTGACAAGCTGGGCGGCACATGCCTCAACGTCGGCTGTGTACCGACAAAGATAATCCTGCGCTCCGCCCAGGTGCTTGAGACAGTCCGCCGGGCGGGCGAGTTCGGCATACACGTGAGCGACTTTCGGCTCGACTTCGCCGCCGTAATGGGACGCAAGCGCGCGATAATAGAGTGCTTCTCCGGCGACGGCCCCATCGAATCCCTGCGCAGACAGGGCATCGAGCTGCTGCCCGGTCATGCCGTCTTCGAGGACGCGGCGACGCTACGCATAGACGACGAGCCATACCGGGCGGGGAGGTACATCGTGGCCACCGGCTCCGCATCCGTGATACCCAACATCCCCGGCCTCTCCGAAATCGAGTACGTCACGAGCGACGGCATCCTAGACCTTCGGACGCTGCCGGAGTCCCTGCTTATCGTCGGCGGCGGCATCATTGGGTGCGAGTTCGCCTCCATGTTCAACGCATTCGGCACTCGCGTGACCATCGTAAGCAGGAGGCTCTTATCAAACGAGGACGAGGATGTGGGCGACGAGATGGCAGGGTCCTTCGCGCGCCGTGGAATCGAGGTGCTTGGGGGTAGCCGGGCGGTCGGCTTCCGTCGGGGGAGCCACGGGCGCAAGGTCGTATCTGTGCGTCATGCGGATGGGCGCATAGAGGACCGCGAGGCGGATGTCGTGCTCCTCGCCGTGGGGCGTCGCCCTAACCAGGATGGGCTGAACCTGAAGGCAGCCGGGGTGAGGTCCGCTCCCAACGGCGCCGTCGAGGTCGGGCCCGATATGAGGACGAGCGCTGCACACATCTGGGCAGCCGGAGATGTGACCAGGATGCATATGTACACTCACTCCACTGAGTACATGGGGGAGATAGCAGGCTGGAACGCAGCGGGCGGGACGCCGGCCCACCAGGCGGACCTCACAGTTGTGCCGAGGCCCGTGTACAGCCTGCCCGAAGTAGCGGCCATAGGCCTCACGGAGCGTGAGGCCCGCCGTCTGGGACGCGAGGTGGAGGTAGCCAGGGTCAGATTCGCGGACATCAGCCGAGCTGTGATGAAGGGCGAAACGGAAGGATGGTGCAAGATCATCGCTGAGCAGCTCACAGGCCGGATTCTCGGAGCGGCAATCGTTGGTCCGGAGGCAAACGAGCTCATAGGCAGGTAGCAGTGGCTATGGCCGGGGGCGTGACCGCATTGGTCCTTGGGGACACGCTCCATCCCTACCCAACAGTCTCCGAGATCGTGCGCTGGACGGCGGACCAGATAGGCAAGGCGCACGACGCCGGAGACGGGTCTGAGGTACGGCACGCGCCGTACACAGAGTCCCGCGCCGAAGTACAGGTGCATTCCGGCGCGACCTCTACCGGCCATGCCGCAATCGAAGAGCAGGTAGCGGACGCAACAGAGCACCGGGGGGGCTATGGGGAAGCCGAGGACTGCGTAGCGAATGCCGGGCCCGCAGCGTAGGTCGAAGGTTGTACCGGCTACGGCCGTAGAGCTAATGCCGGTTCAGGGACGACTCGCCCACTCGCCTGGCGCGTCCTACCCGGACGCGAAAGCGCCCCGGCGAGATAGCCGAGGCGCTGCCTTGACCTTGTGCCCAGGACTCTACTTCTGCGCCTGCCCCAGCAGCTTGTGGAAGAGGCCGAAGAGCAGGAAGGTCGGCGGCCACTGGCCTACGAAGAGGCTCAGATCGTTCTTGCCTGCCAGCCTGAGCGATGCGGAGGCGAGGATGGAGCCGACTGCAGCCCAGTACCACACCTGCCCAGGCACCTGGTCTGTTATCCGAAAATACTGATCGGTTGGTTGTGTCGCCATGAACAACTCTCCTTGCGAGTGACTCTATCGGGCGCGCACTTGCGCAACTGTGCCAATCTTGCAGTATCCGTGCCAGGATTAAGTCGCGTACGGACGGTTGGATCGCCGCAACAGCCTCGGACGAGTACGTTCGCAAGAGTGGGACTATGGGACGAGCGCAAGGTAGGAGAGACTCGCCAGTTGGGTATACTGCGACAAAAGGAGCGAGAGACCAGCGAGCGAAAGAGGGGGTGTGGCCGGGACTAGGTTGTTTACTGACTGCTCAGAACTGGGTTCAAAAGACCTCACCGGAGGTCGCGTTACTGCGTGGGCCAGCCCATGAACGGGCCGCTGTTCGTCGTGTCAAGCGGACGGCGCACTTCAACAGCACCCCATTCAGGGGCGATGCGTGCGATGTGCTCCACGCTGCGGAGACGAGTGGTCATCCTGTTGTGCCTGTGCTTTGATGTTCGCCAAAACCTGATTCTTGAGATTACGCTGATCATAGATAGTGCCTTCCTGCTGTTATGTTTTCGTGCCCTCAGCACACCCCCTACAACCAGTATACGCGCAGTTTCGTGCAGATACAAGTATAATCGTGCGACATCAAGGAGATTAACGCGATGTTAACAGCCGAGCGAAAACGATACATCCTCGAAGAGCTGGGGCGACATGGCAAGGTGCTCGCGCACGAGCTGAGCGAATCGCTCGGCGTGTCGGAGGACACTATCCGGCGCGACCTGCGGGACCTCGCCGCCGACGGTCTCTTGCAGCGCGTGCATGGCGGCGCGCTGCCCAGCGCTCCGGCCAGCGCTCCCTACGCTGCCCGCGTACAGCAGGCGCCTCAAGCGAAGCTGGCCATCGCGCGTGCTGCCGCCCAGCTCGTGCGAAGCGGGCAGGTCGTGTTGCTAGATGGTGGCACCACGAACCTGCAGGTCGCCCAGCACCTGCCGCCCGACCTGCACGCTACGGTCATAACCCACAGCCCCCCAATCGCCGTGGCACTCGCGGAGCACCCGCGCATTGAGGTTGTCCTCCTTGGCGGACGCCTTTACAAGGATGCCCAGGTCGCTGTGGGTGCGGCGACGGTCGAGGAGCTGCGCTCAGTGCGGGCGGACGTGTATATGCTTGGGGTGTCGAGCCTGCACCCGGAGGTGGGGATCAGCACGCAGGACCTCGAGGAGGCGCACGTCAAGCGCGCGATGATTATGAGCGCCGGGGAAGTAGTCGCACTCGCCTCCGCGGAGAAGCTGGGCACCGCCGCGCCGTATATCGTCGCACCCCTCACGGAGATCACCCACCTTGTAACGGACACTTCCGTACCCGACGAGACGCTCGCGCCCTACCGCGACCTCGGGATTACCGTCATCCAGGCCTGAGACACCCTTCCAGGTAAGCACCCGCGAGTTGGCATCCGAGTGCAGGGGAAAGCCCGCAACAAGGACAAGACCTCGGGCTGATGAAGGGTCCTCGTACTCTCGGAACGACGTTGCCTTCCTATCGAGTGGAAGGCGCATCATCTCTCCGCAAGTGCTCTTACCATATACACCACCGCGACGAAGCGCCTGTAGAGCGCCAGCAGATCGCCGTCCTCCAACCTGACCGCGCGAGGCGCGTAGCGCTCGACACCACCAATCCATGTCGCCATCTCCGCCATGTCCTCAGTGAGGAACGTCACCTCCAGCAGAGCGGGCACGGGTATCGGACGTAGCGGCACCTCACGCACGTTTGATAGTGCTTTTCCGGCACCCTCTCGCACCAGGCCCCTGGCAACCTCCGGGTGGAGGTTCTCGGCTGCGAAGCGAGTGACGGACTTCTTCGTCTCCACAACGTGTATAGCTGGCAGGAAGCGGCGTGCCTCCTCCCCCGCGCGCGCGTCTCCCGTGAGCAGCACGACCGGCACCCCGCACGCCTGCGCCACGAGCGCGTTGATGCCCGCCTCACCCGTCACCTCCCCATTGAGCCGCACCTCCCATATCGTGTCCGGGTTGTATGTATGCGAGAGCACAGCAGCAGCCCCCACTGCGGAGTGATATCCGACGAAGAACACGGCGTCGAAGGAGTCGTCCAGCCCCTGCATCATGTACAGAGGCTTGAACCGCCCGGAGATATACGTTGCCTTCCCTGCGAGTCTGGCAGGGTCCAGGTTACGCATCGCGGAGTGCGAGTCGTTCACGACGATATCTGTCCCACCCGCGGACACTGCTCCCTCGATAGCCGCGTTCGTCTCACCCAGGACCAGCTCCCGCCCCAACTGGTACTCGTGGCTACCTCCGCCCGTCTGCTCCCACGCAACGATGCCGCTCACGCCCTCGAAGTCCACTGAGATGTATACCTTCATCATCCCCTCAGGTAGCTATGCTCCAACCCGTCCGCCGCACCTACCTCGACAACCGCTGGCGGCGGTGCGCCCTCGGGGACAGCATAACCCAGAGCACCGGGACGATTCCATTTCGTAC
>JADDPP010000175.1 GCA_016781845.1 Rubrobacter sp. | reverse complement strand
GTACCTCCGCGTGAGTGTGGTGCTTGCTCCCGCTGTGGCCGCGTTACCTGTCTTGTAGGTAATAGACGTGCCTGCTGAAATGGACTTGCTGACGTAGAAGGGCTCGTCACTGTAGGGCTGATAGATCGAGCCGACCGAGGTGACCGTAACTGAGGCCCTTGGGTTGTTGTTCGTGATCCTCGTCGTCTCGGGATTGCTGTAGCAGTTGAGTATGATCGTGACCGGGGGCTTCGCTGTCCACGTTCGGTAGGCGGCACTCGAATCCACCAACCCACCGTAGACTGCCCGCACATAGAAGGTATGTGTTCGGTACGTCAGGTTGCGGTACACCTTGGGGCTGGAGCAGGCCGTCCACGATCCTGAGTCCAGCTTGCACTGGAAGGTAGAGCCTGCGATCGAGGAACTGAAGGTGAACCTTGCGTGAGCGGTGTAGACCGTCCCACTCGTGCCTCCTGTGATTGTCGTGTTCGGTGCCGCAGCGCCTACTGTTCCGACAGGCAACAGGACAGCCATGAGGATTAGAGCGATCAAGAGGCGCAGACGCCGCATGGGAACCTCCGTAGTGTTGTTGTGGTTGGTCAGAAACCAAGCTTACTACGGAGGGAGAGGGCCTGTCCTCACGCAAATGAGCTATTTCTGCACACCCCAACGGAAGGACTCGCGGAACAGGCCACGCAGCGCTCGCTCCGCACGCTTGGATAGCACGTCGCGGCTCATTCTCGGTCCTGCTGGACGATAGGACTCAGCCCCTTCTCCCAATGGGGAGGTACGGCTGCTGCCAGTACACGGTGGCACGCTGGTAGCTATCGGAGGAATAGCGGCACCCAGGGCTATACGAGATGGTCGGGCACGACCGGAAGCACGGGGTATGCAAGGAGCGGCGGGACGGATGAGGGGTTGCTGCAGGAGAGGGACGCTCTCGCCATTGAGGCGGGGCCAGTGGAGTGCTCCCGTGGCTTTCGAGGAGGGGATGATGGAGCGTAGAGACGGCAGATCGCTGGGCGAGCTCTTCGCCGAGCTTGCGAAAGACACAACGACGACGGTGCTCCAGGAGGTGGCCGACGAGTGGCTGCCTGCCGAGCACCACAAGGCCCGTGATACTTACCGCGGCACGATCTACATCTCCGAATCCCGCCTCTCGATGAGCCGGTCCGCCCCGCTGCCGGGAGCTTAGGGGGCGGATA
>JADDPP010000324.1 GCA_016781845.1 Rubrobacter sp. | reverse complement strand
TATAATGCTTCCTCATACCCGTCAGTCTACACCTTCAAGACGCCTCTTTTACTGTCCAAATTCCGGGGTCCACTATAATGTGGCGGGTTAGGCCCGGACAGGAAGAAGAGTTCGTCCGGGCCTGGCGGGAGGATTTGGCGGAGTACTTCCTCAGCTTGCCTGGTGTCATTGGCGGGACGCTCCTGCGCAGCGTGGACGACCCGACTCTGTTCTACTCCTTCGGCCCCTGGCACAGTCCGGAGGATATTCGGGCTATGCGCACCGATCCCCGCACGACCGCCGTTATGGGGAAGCTCCGGGAGCTGTGCGTGGAGGCCACGCCGGGCGTGTACCAGCGAGTACTAACCCTCGGACAGTCCGTGTAAACCCCGCCCTCGACGCCAAGGATCGGCCGAGCCGGCTGCTCGTATCAGCACCCGCGAGAGGATGCAAGGATGGAACAGCGCCGCAGGTGGCCAGGATCTTCGCGCGAGGACAGCTACACAAGAGGGATGTGGCCAGGTCCGAGCATCCGTCCAGCAGGTGCTCGCAGTTGTCCAGCACAAGCAGCGCCTCCCTGGTCTCGAGATGGGCCGCCAGCGTCCCCGTCAGCGGCATACCCGCAACCTCTCCCCCGGACGGTATGAGCAGCATCGAGGCGAGACTGGTCAGGTCCGTTGCCCAAGGCGTGATGGCGTGCTAGTATGAGCGGCG
This sequence comes from Rubrobacter sp., assembly GCA_016781845.1. Lineage (GTDB taxonomy): Bacteria > Chloroflexota > Chloroflexia > Thermobaculales > Thermobaculaceae > JADDPP01. The sequence goes on along the minus strand of JADDPP010000324.1, from coordinate 503 downwards.
TATAGCCCCATGCGAAAACGGAGGAGCAACTGTAGTGTTGGTCTGACTCTCCCACATAAAGCTGCGTTTCTTCTGGTGACCAGGAGCTGCCCAGGATAGCGCCTGTCCCTGTGCCTTGCCTTTACACGCTAAGAGGAGAGCACCATGTTGACTGACATCCTTCCTGCCGGCTACACCGCTCGCCCCGCCACACGTGATGATCTCGACGCAGTGATCGAGCTCCTCATCGCGTGCGACGTGGCGGAGTACGGCGAGCCGGATACTTCCCACGAGGACCTGCTCGCCGATTGGGAAGACCTGGATCTCGCAACAGATACCTGGATTGCCATCGCGCCGGACGGCGAGTTCGCCGCGTACGCGGACGTGATTCAGGGGAACAACCACACGGAGATCGGCGAGTTCGTGCAGGTGCATCCCGGCCACTATGGGCGCGGCCTCGGAACGTGCCTGCTTAGACTGGCCGAGGCGAGGGCCCGCGAGCACGTGGCCCTGGCAGCGCCTGG
>JADDPP010000099.1 GCA_016781845.1 Rubrobacter sp. | reverse complement strand
CCAGGTGCTATCGGAACCCCAATACCCGCGTGGATGCACAGACCACGCAGGGGCAGGTGCAGGCCTTCTTCCCGATGGTGCGCGTCGGCAGGTCTGGCGGCGCCAACGGTATACGAATGGTGGGTAGCACGGCCGATGGCGTAGCCCACATCTCCCTGTTGGCACTGACCGGTCGCGGTCAGATTCACCTCCGGGAGAGCCCGGGTAGTGCTCGGAGGGGCATTGTCAACTTGAGCGACGAAGTTGTCCGTTGGCTCCGCTGAAGGTATGACGGACGGAGGCTCTCCCATGCGTTCCGCCCTTACGCCGCCGCTCCCACCCCTGTTACCTCATTCCACACCTGAAAGCGATGCTGACGTTGGGCACGATATTCCCCCGCCTTGAGCAGATGCCGGCGAGGACAGAAGTGATCGCGGATGGGGCCAAAGACAGATAGGAAGCGTTGTGCATGCCCGGCTGACTTGAATCTCTGCATGCCTCGCTCCCGTCTTCTCGTGGGTCGATGAGAGTTCTCGGCTCGGTTATTCAGATAGCGGCTCTGCCGGTGCTCCACCCCCGGCATCACCTCCCGCTTTGCGGCTCCGTAGCTTGCCAGTTTGTCCGTGATGATTACCCGCGGCACATACCCGCAGCCTTTGAGTAACTTGCGGAAGAATGTCTTCGCTGCGGCCTTGTTCCGTCGATCCTGTACCAGGATGTCCAGCACGTTGCCTTCCTGGTCAACTGCCCGCCACAGATAGTGCGTCTTCCCGTTGATCTTGAGGAACACTTCATCCAGGTACCACTTGTCACCAGGCCGTGCACGGCTCTGGCGGAGGCGGCTCGCATATTCCTGCCCGAACTTGCGACACCACTGGCGCACCGTCTCGTATGTCACGATGATGCTACGTGCGAATAAGAGCTCCTCGACATCGCGAAAGCTGAGCGAGAAGCGATGGTAGAGCCAGACGGCGTGAGAGATGATCTCTTGGGGGAAGCGGAAGCCCTTGTAGGAGGAGGCAGTAGCTATTTTCATGCCCTGAGTATTGCACAGATTCGGGTAGATCCCCTACATTGGTGCTTAAGTTGTCAATGCCCTCGCACGTGTAGAGCGGCGCGTCACAATCTAGGCTATAGCATTGAGCGTGAGATTAGCCTGCCGCGGTAAGCGGGAACGGTTGTGTTGCGGGTGAGCAGACTGGCCCCA
>JADDPP010000003.1 GCA_016781845.1 Rubrobacter sp. | reverse complement strand
CCGGCGGCGGGAGCGGCAGCTCTGCTACTGCAGCGCACGAGCCGTACGCGGACGAGAGCCACAAGCTGTACATCGGCAGGGAGTTCACGCCCGAGCAGTTCGCCGCGTGGTTCGCGGTGCAGAAGCTGGGCAGGTTGCCGTACAACGCAGTTGGTATACATCATACCTACCAGCCCGACGAGAATCGGTGGCGAGGGGTGCGTACCCTGAACGAGGTCTTCCACGACTATCACACCAACCCTGAAAGACTCTGGCCGAAGGGGGTCGGGCCGCACCTGTGGCTCTACGATGGGACGGGCAGATACAGGCAGGGCGAGCAGCTTATCTACGTCGGCACCCACCCTGCCCACGACGGCATAGGCATCTACGGACGCAACCATCGCTGGCTGCACCTCGAGGCCATCGGTTACTTTGACCGCAAGCGCATGTCCGAGAGTATGGAGGAGCTGTACCGGTACGTGCTCCACGTCGTCTGCGAGAGGCGTGGCATACCTATCCGCGACTGCAAGGCCGAGCAGAAGAACGGACCGGAACAGCCCCTCGGGCTGCTGTTTCACCGAGACGCGCCGCCGAAGCGCGGCACCAGGCAGAAGACGTGTCCGGGCCTGGAAACCAGAGCGGAGTGGTTCTACCCATCTATGCAGCGGAGCCCCCAGCGGAAGCCGGCGGCCGGGCAGTACAAGGTCGTCTACCCCAAGGGGGTGAACATCCGGCCCGAGCCGAACAGGGATGCCGGGCCGGTTGGAGCATTGGCTCTTGGCGCGGTGGCGCGGTACGACAAGGCCGTCTCCGGCGAGGAGCTTGAGGGCAGTCCGTGGTGGCTACACCTGCAGGACGGCCGGGGCTTCGTCCACAGCAGTCTGCTTGAGCGAGTCGTCGCGGGGCCGAACAGCTAATCGTCCAGTCCGGGATATCCACAGCCCGCGGGGAAGGACTGGGGCCAACCCCACGGCAGCGACCTCGGAGCAAGCACCCGCGTACACCTCGCAGCTCTGTTCTTCAATCGAACGCACCCGCATACTCCGTCACGTGATCGGGTGCGTATTTGGGCATACCCCGATGTCCGAGACATCCCCTCACGACGGGGCAACCTCCGTTGGAAAACCGGCTAGAGATCAGGCGTTAGACCATAGGTCACAAGTTAAGGGATTGAGGGACCCACATTCCGCAGTGAGGTAGCTGGTTTTTTGTGATTACCGTAGA
>JADDPP010000106.1 GCA_016781845.1 Rubrobacter sp. | reverse complement strand
CGACTATACTGGGCGTCAATGAACGTAGTAGGAGAGAGCAGTGTGGGTTTGCGGTTGGAGGACAAGTGGCTGTGGGACTTCTGGCTCGCGAGGGATGGTGCGGACTACCATATCTTCTACCTGCAGGCGCCCCGCTCGCTCGGACGAGAGGAACTGCGCCACTGGAATGCCTCAGTGGGGCACGCCGTCTCACAGGACCTTCGCACCTGGGAGGTGCTGCCGGACGCGCTGCACCCCGGCGCGCACGGCTCGTGGGATGACCTTAGCATCTGGACAGGGAGCGTTATACGACATGAGAGCTTGTGGTACCTGTTCTACACGAGCCTGAGCCGTTCTGAGGAGGGTCGCATACAGCGCACCGGCCTTGCAACCTCCACTGACCTGGTGACGTGGGAGCGGCACCCCGATAACCCGCTCATCCAAGCGTCGCCCGAATGGTACGAGGTTATCGGCACCCCCGACGCCCGTGAGCAGGCGTGGCGAGACCCCTGGGTCTGGCGTCACCCCTGGACAGGCGACTTCCATGCGTACATCACAGCGCGTGCCAGCTACGGCCCTCCGGACGGTCGCGGAGTGATCGCGCACGCGCGCTCGGCAGATCTTCTGCGGTGGGAGGTCCTGCCGCCCGTAACGGAGCCGGGCTTCTTCTACAGTCTGGAGGTGCCACAGCTGGTGGACATTCGCGGCCGCTCTTACCTGCTCTTCTGCGCGCCCGCCGCATGGCACTCCGCGCTTCGCAGACAGCAGACGGGGTTGGAACCGGTTACTGGCACGCACTACCTCGTGGCGGACGACCCGCTGGGCCCGTTCCGGTACTCCACGCACGAGTTCCTCGCGGGCGATCCCGTCGGCTTGCGGTACGCAGGCAAGCTGGTGGAGGGTCCCGACGGTGAATGGTGCTTTCTCGCGTTGCGAAACTTCGCCCCCGACGGCAGCTACGTTGGAGACCTCATCGACCCGGTGCCCGTCGAGGTAGATGCCAACGGCGACCTGCGCCTCGGACCGCACTGATACGACCTCCTACGTGGTAGAACTATAGGTAATCACCGTCGGCCCACGTCTGTAGAAGCGTAGCGAGGCACATTATCACGTCTACATCACCAGCGACAGTCGGACCGAACACCTCGAAAGCCAGTACACGAGCCCTGACTGTGGCGGAGAAGAGGCGCGGCCTGATCGTTGTCCTCATAGACACGTTCCTGATGTGGGGTGGGTTCTTCATGGTCATCCCGCTGGTGTCAGTACATTATGTGAACGGACTAGGGTGGAGCGCTGCGTCCGTGGGACTCGTGCTCGCGGTCCGGCAGTTCACGCAGCAGGGGATGACGCCCGCGAGCGGGGTGTTGGCGGACCGGCTAGGCGCCAAGGGCCTCATCTGCGCCGGGCTCGGGCTGCGCGCCGCAGGCTTCGCGTTGATGGCGGCCGCGACCTCGTACCCCTTGCTGATGGCCTCCGCGGTGCTCGCGGCCGTTGGCGGCGGCCTGTTCGAGTCGCCGAAGTACGCCGCTACGGCCGCACTAACGGATGAGAGAAACCGGCAGCGCTTCTACTCCATTGTAGGTGTGCTCGGCGGGCTGGGGGTAACGGCAGGCACGCAGGCAGGCGCGCTGCTGTTGCGGGCGGATTTCGCGCTCGTGGCGCTCGGCTCTGCCTGCTGCTTCGCCGTAGCCTCGCTGGTCACGTTCCTGTTCCTGCCAAACGTGAAGGTCGCGACCGAGAAGCGCGGGCTGACGTACGGTCTGAGCCTTGCCCTGCGCGACCGGCCATTTATCGTGTTCAGCGTCCTGCTCGTAGGATACTGGTTCCTGTGGGTGCAGTTCCTGATCTCCCTGCCCCTCGCGGCCACGTCTCTCGGAAACCCGAGCGCGGTAAGCTGGATGTACGCCATCAACTCGGGGATGACGGTTTTCCTCGGCTACCCGGTGCTGCGCCTGTCCGAGAGATATCTCCAGCCACTGCAGATACTCACGCTCGGGGTGGTGCTGATGGGACTTGGCTACGGGGGCGTAGCACTGGCCAGCGGCGTCCCGGTCTTGCTTATGTGCGTCGTGCTCATCTCTGGAGGGGTGCTGCTCGCGTTTCCGAGCCAGCAGACTGTGACCGCGAACCTCGCGAACCCCGCATCGCTCGGCTCCTACTTCGGCGTGAGCGCGCTTGCGCTCGCAATCGGCGGAGGCCTGGGCAACCTCAGCGGCGGGCTGCTGTACGACGCCGGACGCAGCCTGGACGTACCGGCGCTGCCCTGGCTCGTTTTCTGCGCGGTGGGACTCCTCACAGCGACGGGTCTGGGCACGATGGCGGTGCGGAGGGTTGCGTCAAGTTCAGCGGAGTGAGGTCAACCTCGTGTCGGCAAGGTCCTGTTCAACACTCGCCTCATTGCAGGCAGCCACCTCATCCTGCGGAACATCGCTGTGCAGGGGCCCTCATGCTCCTACCTGGAAGCCATGATGTCCCTGCCCTCACCAGTCTCAGTCTCCGGGTGCGACTCAAACGATGTAATGGTACGGACGGAGAGCATGATGGTATGAAGGCAGCCACCAGCAAGGCACTCAAACTCAGCCGCGGATAGGGCATACTCAAGGGCTGGAGGTAGATCCATCGCGCGGTCTTCCACCTGTATAGCCGCGAGTGTATCCTGGTTAACCAGACGCCGTACCTCCCCGATTAGTCACGCCTAGTGGGGTCGCTCTGGTGGGCGGCAACAAGGGTGATAGCAAATGCGGCGGCAACTGTGAGGGTGGATGCTCACGTAGATGTGCAAGCGTACTCGCAGTCGTACACGGGGCCAGGACGGCAGACAGTGAGTACCCTGAGTATGGCAGCCGAGAGATGCCCAGCATCCCGAGGTCGCGTTCCCGGAAAGGATCTCTCGGATGAGGTGGTTACAACTCACACTCCTCGTATGTGCCCTCGTTCTTGTTACTGGCTGTGGCGTGCTCTCTGGTAACAAAGGCACTGTTGCCACTCCCCAGATACCCAGAGCAGTCAGGGCAAGTGGACACACCGCAACCGCTGTCGCGGTCCCGGGCCGGGGCACTCGTCGCGCTGCTACGATCGCCATCGGCAAGGTCAGGCAGGTTCAGTCTTCCAGACCGACCGCACCTGCGGTGCCGCAGGTGCGCGCTCACTCTCCGACCGTTCCTCCTGCGCTCACAGCCACTCAGTTGCCTGTATCTACGCCGACACCGAAGGTTGAGACCAGGGCCAGGCCGGAGCAACTGATCCCTTTGTACGTTCGGCCGAGTCACCTGCGTCGGTCAGTCTGCGAGCAAAGCCAACCATACAATCTTTGATCCTGCGGCCTGTGCCGAGCGGAGCGAGAGTCCGGGCGCTAGCACAGACCGTGCGAGGGCCTGATAACCGAGCCTGGTACCGCGTAACCTATGCGCGTGAGACTTGTTATGTCCTGGCCTCACTGCTCAGCAAGCGACAGCCGAAGCCAGTGCCGTTAGCGCCTCCGAGACCTTGGAGCGGGGATTACGACTGTTCAGACTTCCACGAGTGGAACGAAGCCCAGCAGTACATGCTTCTCGATGATCCGTATGGCTTGGACCCGGAGGGAGATGGATTCGGCTGCGATCAGATCAATGACTGGGTCAGGCCGATTCAGAACCGCACCGCTGATCCGCCGGGAGGAGGCCATCGGGTTGCTCGGGGTCACAACCTTGATCAAGTCGGCTTTCTATTCTTACCGGGTTTCAATGCGGACGTATCTGCCCACGAGGGATACGCGTACGTGGGCTCGTGGGAATGGGCACCGCCGCTCTGCCCGTCCAATGGAGTGCGCATCGTGGACCTGTCGCAAGCTTCTCGTCCGCGCCTTGCAGGGTCGGTTGCGAAGATCCCCGGAACCTCGACAGAGGATGTGCATGTGGATCGCATGGAGACTGCTCGCTTCCGCGGAGACGTGTTGGCCACAGGCGTCCAATCCTGTCGCTTGACCTCGAACGCGCCAAGGGGTGTGGACCTGTGGGACGTGACAGATCCGCGCAACCCACGACACCTCGCGTTCTGGCCCAGCGGCACTGTGCGATCCGGCAGCCCACGGGGCGTCCACGAACTCGACATCTTCCAGCGCGGGAACCGGGCGTACCTAGCCGTCACTGTGCCATTTTCTGAGTTCAAGGACGGCCAGGGTGACTTGCGTCTGGTGGACATCACCGACCCGCGAAAGCCGCGTCAGGTAAGTGACTGGGGGGCTATACGGGACGGAGGGCTCGTTCCCCGCCTTGGCAAGGCTATCTTCGCGCACGCTGTGGACGTGGACGAGACTGGAACTCGCGCCGCGGTCTCCTATTGGGACGCGGGCGCAATCCTGCTCGACATCACCGACCCGGCGGCCCCTATATTCATCGGGAGTACCGTCTATCCCAGGGGATCGGAAGGCAACACGCACTCGGCCGAGTTTGTGGGCAAGCGTCGCTATATGGTTACGACTGACGAGGACATCAACCCAAAGGGAGGCTGGGGGTTCCTACGAATATGGGATGTCGGGCGGAAAGGCTCGCCACTGGAGGTGGCACGCTTCGCCACACGCCACTCCAATCAGTCCCAATCTCCTGCAGGTGGCATCGATCACCTGATCACAAATGACAAATTCTGCATGACTCGGCAAGGGCATCTCA
>JADDPP010000028.1 GCA_016781845.1 Rubrobacter sp. | reverse complement strand
ACACGGGCTGGGACAGTACGCTGACACGAATGGGGACCGGTGGCAACAGACGGCGCTACCCAGCGGGGAATCTAGGCCAGGGTCTGTCTACTCGTCGAGCACTCCCGCGGGCAGGCCTAGCGGCAGGGGCGCGGGGCGGGGATACGTGGACTCGACCTGTATGTGGCGACTCTCGCGCGAGGCCTCGTGAAAGGCGTGCATCAGGTCGAGCACGTGGTACGCCATCTCGCCGTTGGCACGGTGTTGCCTGCCCGAGCGCAGCGCGTGGCACATATCCGCCACGCCGATACCCCGGCTCTGCTCGGTGTAGTCGTGGGTCAGGGGCACCTGGGTCCACTCCCGCTCGCTCGCCCGACGTATACTTACGGGTCCACCGAAGGTATTCGGGTCGGTAACACTCAGGGTACCCTCGGTGCCGTAGATCTCGATGCGTGGCAGCTGGCTGGCCCACACATCGAACGAGGTGATGATCGTCCCGACAGCACCGTTCTCGTAGTCCATAATGCCCGCGATGTGCGTCGGTGTGTTTACGGGAATCTTCTGCCCGTACTTCGGCTGGCTGGTGATGGTGCGCTCAGGGAACGTGATCCTCGCGGAGCCCGTCACACGCCGCACGGGTCCGATGAGTACCGCGAGCGCCGTGAGGTAGTACGGACCCATGTCGAACATTGGTCCCGCGCCAGGCTGGTAGAAGAAGTACGGGTCCGGATGCCAGTGCTCCATCCCGTGGCCCATCATGAAAGCAGTCGCGCCTATCGGCTCACCTATCTCACCGTCGTCTATGAGCTTGCGGCATGTCTGGAGCCCTCCGCCAAGGAAGGTATCAGGCGCGGAGCCCACCCGCAGCCCCTTAGCCTGGGCAGCTTGGAGCAGACGCAGGCCGTCCTCACGCTCTATGGCCAGAGGCTTCTCGCTGTAGACGTGCTTGCCCGCCTCGATTGCCGAGATACCCACTTCGGCGTGAACCGCAGGGATGGTGAGGTTGATGACGAGCTCTATTTCAGGGTCGGCTAGCAGCTCATCAGGTGAGCAAGCCTTGGGGACGCCGTACCTGGCAGCCTGCTCACGAGCACGGTCAAGAACGATGTCCGCGCAGGCGACGATGTCGAGTATCTCAAATGTCTCGCCGTTCTGCAGGTACGCCCCGCTGATATTCCCGCATCCGATGATGCCGATCTTTACTGGTTCTGTCACGCCCGTATCGTATCAGAAGCGCGCGG
>JADDPP010000346.1:795-1077 GCA_016781845.1 Rubrobacter sp. | reverse complement strand
GAACGGTGGGAGAAGTAGCCGTAGGGCGATCGGAAGCCCTTCCGCTCGGACGGTTTTCTCCGCGCAGCTCGTACGTCTGCGAGCGCGCGCTGACCTCGCAGCCAGTAGCGGAGCATCTCCTCCCCGGGCTCCCGCCACACCTCACCTAGAAGGCCGTCCCGGTCCGCCTCCACCCTCCCCCTCGTCGTGAGGAGCACCGGCAGTTGGTCCACGCCGGCGCAGGTCGCCCGCACAGCCTTGTCTATCCGCAGCTCACAGGAGCGGTTCTCCGTGACCACGAGG
>JADDPP010000346.1:0-732 GCA_016781845.1 Rubrobacter sp. | reverse complement strand
CGGAACTTGCGCATGTAGCCGGCCTCCCCCATCGTGCCGCGGTCCCACTCCAAATAGAAGCCGTAGCGCTCCTCACCGCGCCGGTAGATGCCGTACCCGTCGGGGCGGACCCTGCCCCACGCGCACGCGGCGGCACCCCTCCACTCCTCCACCACGTGGTCGAAGCCCCGGTGCGAGAACTCGGCTGCCGCCTGGTACAGCCTCACGAACGCGCCGTTCACGCCGAGCGTGTGCTCGAAGACTCGCAGCAACAGCCGCCTGGAGCCCAGGGGATTCCCTGGCCCACCGCCCGAGAGCCCCAGCAGTTCCGACGCCTCCCGCAGAGAGAGCCCCGCCCCCGCAGCGGTCAGCTCCAGTCCCTGCGACTTGCATTCCCAGTAGGTGTCCAGGGATCCCACCTTTGTCGCCTCCCCGTCCACAAGGTGGCGTAGCAGCCCCAGTCGCTCCAGAGCTATGCAGGTGCGCCGGACCTTGTGCTGTGACCGGCCGGTCACGACAGAGAGCTGCGCCGTGGTGAGGAAAGGATGCTTACCCACCCATTCCACTAGCACCCGGTCGGCGGGCGCTATCCTCCGCGCGAGCTCGCCCAGGCGTGCGCGCGTTGGCAACCGCTCCGGAGTCTCACCTGCTCGCCCCCTTACGAGCGGGGGGATCGGGGCGTCATCGGCCAATGACACCGGTATCGGCATGGGCTTCGAGAGCTGCCGGGAGGCTGGCTCCGTGGCCGCGTCG
>JADDPP010000188.1 GCA_016781845.1 Rubrobacter sp. | reverse complement strand
TCATCCACCGGGTCCGTGCCGATCCAGTGCTTGTACTCGACCGGGATATCCCGTCCCAGCCACAAGCGAAGGGCGCTCCGCACAACCTCGGGAACCTCCGCTCGGGCAGTGCGCTCAGCCTCCAGGGTCCGGAACCACACCGTCGCCCGACCTCGGTCTATCTCCAGCAGCGTGTCGCAGAAGTACTTATCCGCCAGCCGCCTGCCCAGAAGCCTGGGCAGCCACTCTTCCCGAGTGTACTCCCAGAAATCGACCACGCCCGGCTCTATATCCCGCGACGCGCATACGGACGCCCTCCACCGCTGGATCACTTCCTGGTCCTGTAGACTCTGCTCCCGTTCCAGCTGCCACCGCCAGGCGCGCTCCACTTCCCACTCATCCAGCTCCCGCCTCTCCTGCTCCCCGGCTGGCACATAGCCCTCGGGTGCTGCCCAGCTTTCCCGGATGGCCTTGACGAGTGCTCCCGCCCGGTTCGTGTCGAGCTTGCGGTACTCCAGCATGTCGATTTGAGCCAGGATGAGGTCGTGTGGAAAGTCTCTTACGAGCTGGCGAGCCACCGTCTCTGTTATGCCCTGTTCGGTGAGAGCCGCAACAACAACATCGTCGTTCCCTGGTCTCTGTGCCGGTGCTGCTGTTGTCTGTTGTTGATTCTGTGTCTTTGGGTGATTTTCTAGCAGTGGTTCTTCATGCGCTGAACCTGACTTCACCGGGGTCGCTGAACCTTGCTTCAACCGGGAGGCAGAACCAGGTATCATCGGGCCTGCAGTAAGGGTCGGCGCAATGGTGCACGCCTCTTGACCTGCTTTGCCGCCAGAAACGTTTGTCTCCGTCGATGCCATTTCGCTCTGCAGCAGCTTCTCCATCTCCCGAAACAAGGGACCGAAGTCATAGTAGTTGGTGTCCTGGCCACCATGAGGTGTTTCACGGGGGACGAGCGTGAGCCAGCGACTCTCCACAAGTTGCTTCTTGATGTTGTGCAGGTGACGCTCACTCATCCCAGTGTCGGCAGCCAAGCGCTTCAGGCTTGGATGCGGCATCTCTGCGTCCCACTTATGAGAGAGGATCGCTGAGATGAACCACACCTGCTGTGGCGTGAGCTGCAACTTGCCCTGGTAGCGGAACAATGCGCTGGGGATGGCCGCTATGCCGCCGCGAGGGAGTATCTCACCATACCGAGCGACAAAAGAATAATCACGTCCACCT
>JADDPP010000272.1 GCA_016781845.1 Rubrobacter sp. | reverse complement strand
TTCCGCTCCAGCAGCGGTGACTCCTTTGTCACGAGCGTCATGGTGCCGGTCTCGCCCCGCCCGCTCTGGAAGCTGACCTCGTGGCGCTGCATCCGTGCGCCTGAGTACCCCACCTCGTGCTCCCCCATCGGCAGCGACCCGGCGCTTACGACCTGCGCGTCAGATGAGACGTATCTTCGGACAGTGCCCTCCAACAGCCCGTGGAGTCCGTATGTTTGCATCTGTCCAGTCCTGCATTTACCCAACATGGATCGCCGGGCGGCGTCTGGGGTCGGGTTCCGCCTGACGTAGCACCTCGTGGGTCACCGGGGCGATGTCGCCCTCGCCGAACAGGATGTAGCGCACGAGGTACTTGAGCGGGTTGCCCTCGCTCCAGCCAAAGTAGATGTGGGGGCGCTTACCCGTCCTGTCGCGAAGATAGATCAGGAAGGCAGCGATGGCGTTGGGAACTGCGGCGCTTTCAGCGCGCAGCACCCGGTGTCCACCGATTTCCTCTCCCCTTACCTGGAGCACGGGCGCGAACTCCGATGCGTCGCGCACGGTTACCTCGAGAAAGAGGACTGGGTCACCCGATGGGATGTGGCTGCTCTCGCGCTCCTCCCTCTCCTTGAGCAGGTACTCGCGCGAGTTGCGCTCGTCCGGATGGTTCGCTATGAGGCGGATCTCACCCTGCCTCGCTGCTTCGTCAATGAACCGCTCGGCGATCTCATCAAGCACGACCTCCGTCGCGCGCAGCTCGGTCGAGCGCCATACCCGTGAGATGAGCGATGAGACGATGATCGCGGTGATGAAGATGCCGGCAATCTGAATGCCCTCCGGTTCCTGGATAACGGTGACTGCCGTCGTGTAGATGAAGATGAGCGAGACCAGCCCGAAGCCGAGTGCAGCGCGTCTCTGCCGCTTGCGCCGCGCCGAGAGCGTCACTGCAATCGTGGCCGAGGTGATGAGCGCGAGCACGCCCGTCGCGTACGCCCCTGCCTGGGCGTCCACGTCCGCGCGGAAGAGGATTGTGACCGTGAAGCAGATGAGCGTAAAGATGAGTACGAGTGGACGTGTCGCGCGCGCCCAGTTCGGCGCCATACCGTAGCGCGGCAGGTAGCGCGGCACGATGTTCAGCAGGCCCGCCATAGCGGACGCGCCAGCGAACCACAGGATGAAGATAGTGCTGATGTCGTAAACAGTGCCGAAGAGATCGCCCAGGTGCTCGTGGGCCAGGTACGCCAGCGCGCGGCCATACGCTTCGCCGGCTGGGCGGGTGGCAGTGCCGGGCAGGAACTCCTCGTGCGGGATCAGCAGAGTCGTCACGAGACTGCTCGCCAGCAGCAGCACGCTCATGATCAGTGCCGCTGACGTAAGCAGCTTGCGCGTGTTTCGTATGCGACCTCGTGGATGGTCGGGTGTATCTGATGAGTCGCCGCGCACCAGCGGCATCACGACGACGCCGGTCTCAAATCCGGACAGCCCAAGCGCGAGCCTGGGGAACACTAGCACGGCCGCCACAAGCATCATCACCGGGTTGCCATGCGCGCTAAAGAGAGCTTCCTGCCACCCAGAGAGCACTTGCGGGTTCCGCAGCACCTGATAGATTCCCATGCCTATCACTACTATGTTCAGCAGGATGTATGTTGCGACCAGAAAGACCGCGATGCCGATGGCCTCCGTGAAGCCTTTGAGGAACACCGCACCGAGCAGCCCGATCAGCAACAGGGTTATCGGAACCTCGTACCCTTCGAGGAAGTGGGTGAAGGGGTTCTCGACGACGTGTGCCGTCGCATCGGCGGCGGAGAGCGTTATCGTGATGACAAAGCCGGTTGCCACGAACCCGATCAATAAGAGCACGAACAGCTTGCCCTGCCACCACTTCAGCAGGTTTTCGAGCATCGAGATCGAGCCATCACCGTGTGGGCTCTCTGCGGCTACCCGCTTGTACATAGGCAGTGCGCCGAAGAGGGTGATTAGCACGAGGATCAGCGTGGCGATGGGGGAGAGCGCACCTGCGGCCAGAGCCGCGATGCCGGGCTGGTAGCCCAGCGTGGAGAAATAGTCTACGCCCGTCAGGCACATCACCTGCCACCACGGGTGCTGGTGATGTTGCTGCTGCTGCTGCCTTTCCCTCTCGTAAGGTCCTTCCGCTTCGCGGACGTGGCCGTCCAGCAGCCAGCGCTTCAATCGGCCTGCGTGTGGCCAGCGAGCGACATCCGTAGTGGTCAACCGCACCTTCCTCCTGCGAATAACTCCGGGCGCAGCGCGGCAACTCGCCTCGTCACGCACCTGCTGTCACCCTGCCACGTTAGTTCTGACCCTGTGCTACGGCGGGGGCAATGCGTGCCCCAACCGCTATCTGTAATGCAAACGCGGTGCCAGCCGCGGTGCCAAGCCTTGCGGACCGCAGGACCGTTGTCCGATAGTATCACTCGGCGTCATCTGCCTCAAGGGCCTCGCTTATCACCTGTTCGAGAGGCATCGCGCAGCCCTCGGCCCATAGTGCCAGAAATGTCGCGTCGGAGAGTTGGGTCCGTAATGCGCCTTTGTCACGCTCGTACGCAGACCGCTCGCTGGACGGTATGGGCAGGCCAATAGCTCCCCGCAATGACTCAGCAGCGCCTAGCAGCCGTGCCGCACGCCGAGCATCGAGCAGGGAGAGGGCAGTAGCCAGACCTTCCAGGCACCACACAATTCCCGGCTTTGCCCCTAGCTCCCGATACAGTGCGAGACTCTCTCGATACAGCGCTACGGCGCGCGCACTGTCACCCTCGGATCGCGCCAACGCCGCTAGCCTGCTGAGCGCCAGCGCAGTGGTCCCCGTGTCGCCTATGTCGCGTGACAGTGCCAGTCCGCGCTGGAATGAGGCAGCGGAGCCCTCTCGGTCCCCCAACTGCTCGGCTGCTCGCCCCAGGTTGCATAGCACCAGCGCGGTCCCCCATACCTGGCCCAACTTCTCGAGCAGAGCCATGCTCTCCTCGTACCGCGCTCTCGCTCGGGCCGGGTTCCCTTGCCTCAGGGCCATGTCGCCGAGCCCGTTGAGAGCCCAGGCCACTCCTCCCTCTTCCCCTGCCCCCCGGTAAAGTCCCAGCGCATCCTGCAGGTGTGCTCCCGCCTGCGCATAATCACCCCGCTCGCGGGCGAGATCACCGAGGCGATGGAGCGCCTCGGCCATGCCCACACGGTCGCCCAGCTGTCGGAACAGCTCCAGCGCATCCAGACACAAGGCAGCTGCCCACTCATGGTCACCCCGATCAAGGACCACCCCGCCCAGGGCGCATTGCGTCCACGCGATACCATGCCGGTCCTCTAACTGGCTGTACAGCTTCAGTGATAGTTCAAGCGGAGCGACCGCGTGCTGATAGTCACCCTGCGTCGCCGACAGGAGCGCCAAATGCTTGAGCGCTTTGGCCCGTGCATGGGGGCTCGTGCCATGCAGTGCGAGTGCCCGCTCAAGCCACCGACGTCCCTCGGTGTGGTAGCTACGTCGCAACCAGAACGCTCCCAGCGCCCCGGCCAGCCGCAGCGCGAACTCGGACGCGCCTTCAGCCCCCGCCTCGGCCCGCTCGATCATCCAGGCAAGCGCTGACCGCAGGTTGCCGTGCTCAGTCTCGATCCGTTCCAGCCACGCGCTCTGTTCTTCGCTCTGGAGCCGAGACTCTACCACCACGGCGAGCGCCAGGTAGTACTCCGCGTGGCGTCGAAGCACCGGCTCTGCTTCCCCGCTCTCCCGCAGCCGGGTGAGCCCGTACTCGCGGATGGTTTCCAGCATCCTGAAGCGCGCCTCGCCGTCCGCCCGCGCCTCCACGCGCAGCATGCTGCTGTCCACTAGCGAGGCCGACATCCCCAGCACACCGGCATCGTGATCGGCCAACGGCCCACACACAGACTCGACCGCCTCCAGGGTACAGCCCCCTGCGAATGCCGAGAGCCAGCGCAACAAGTTCTGCTCAGACTCGCTCAGGAGCTCATAGCTCCAGTCGATCGTATGCCGCAGAGTCCGATGCCGGGCGGGTGCGTCCTGCGGCCCGCCTGTGAGCACTGCGAGCCGGTGATCCATCCGTGCCAGCAGCGCCTTGGGAGACATCAATTTGATCCGAGCCGCCGCGAGCTCGATCGCTAGCAGCAGCCCATCCAGGCGATGGCAGATCTGAGCTATAGTTGACACATTCCCAGCCGTCAAAGCGAAGCCAGGATCGGCTGCCTGAACCCGCTGCACGAACAGCGCTACCGAGGCGCATTCGGCCAGGCCCTCCAGTTTGGCTGCGTCTCCCAACTGCGGCAGCTCCATGGGCGGGACGGCGAACTCCTGCTCACCTCGCACGCGCAGCACCGTGCGCGTGGTCACCAGTACCTTTAGCCCGAGACAGGTGGTCAGGAGTTCCACCACCAGCGGGGCGGCAGGCAGCAGGTGCTCGAAGTTGTCGAGCAGCAGGAGCAACCGCCTGCCTCGCAGTCTCGCCTTTATGCCCTTCAGCTGCGATTGAGCCGACGTCTCCCGGACGCCTAGTACGTGGGCGATAGCGGACCCTACGAGTTCGGGATCGCCTATGGGCGCCAGGGAGACGAAGTATACGCCGTCCTCAAAGTCCTCCAGCAGGTCCTTAGCAGTCTCAACCGCCAGACGTGTCTTGCCCGACCCCCCGGTGCCGGTGAGCGTGAGCAGACAGGTAGCCCCTA
>JADDPP010000380.1 GCA_016781845.1 Rubrobacter sp. | reverse complement strand
CAGTGCCACTTGGCATGCCCTGCAACCGCCCGGTGGTTTACAGTCTAGCGTCTGGCCCGTCCTAACCCGGCCTCCCGTGCGAGCATGACGGCTTCTGCCCTGTCCGCAACTTGCAGCTTGCCGAAGACGTTGGAGACGTGGTTGCGGACCGTCTTCAGGCTGAGCGTGAGGTGGGCCGCGATCTCAGCGTTGCTCCGGCCCTGCGCTATGAGGTCCAGGATCTCACGCTCGCGCTCGGTGAGCTCCGGGAAGGCGGGCTCGGCGGGCCGAGGCTGGGAGAAGAAGCCGATCAGTCGCTCTGCGATGGCGGGGCTGAAGATTGACTCGCCGTCGCCCGCGACCTGCACGGCCCGGACCATGTCAACGGGGCTTGCCCCCTTGAGCACGTATCCCCGCGCGCCCGCCCGCAGCGCGGCGAACACCAGGTCGTCGTCCTCGTACATCGTGACGACGAGGACGCGCGCGCCGGGGGTTGTAACCAGTATGCGGCGGGTCGCCTCGATGCCGCCCGTGCCCGGCATCTGCAAGTTCATAAGCACGACATCGGGCCGCAGCTCCGCGGCGAGGGCAATCACTTCCTCGCCCGTGTCCGCCTCCCCCACGACCTCGATTCCGGGCGTCGAGGAGAGCAGCGCCCTCATCCCGCTCCTGAAGACGGGGTGGTCGTCGGCCACGAGCACTCGCAGGGGCTCCATCCTCTACTCCTCTCGGTTAACCTCTACTGCCTCGTCTACCTCGTCGGCTCGTTGCGTATCGCCCACCGCGGACACCTCATCCAGAAGCTTCGGCAGTGGCAGCTCGGCCAGAACGCACGTGCCCCCGCCCGGCGCGGATTGAACGACGCACCTGCCACCCAACTCCTCGGCACGCTCGCGCATCGAGTGCAGCCCCACGCCCGTCTTGCGGCCCGGCGATAAGCCCACGCCGTCGTCGTGTACCTGCACGCGGAGCACGCCGTCCTCGAGTGCGACACGCACGAGGCAGGTACTCGCACGGGCGTGTCGGACGACGTTGGCGAGCGCCTCCTGAGCGATCCTGTACGCGGCAACCTCGATGGCGGCGGGTAGGGGTGGCAGGCACTCCGGTGCGTCCACTCTCGTCTGGAGGGCGTCCCGCCCATACTGGGAGGCACGGGCTCGTATGGCGCCGGGAAGCCCCAGCTCATCGAGCGCGGGCGGGCGCAGCCCGTACACCAGGCGGCGTACCTCACCGACCGCGGCCTCGGCCTCGCCGCCCAGCTCGATAAGCAGTTTGTCGGCCGCATCGGGGTTATGCTTGAGCAGGTTACGGATCGCGCCGACCTGGAGGGTGACGCCGGCGAGCACAGGCCCGAGGCCGTCGTGCAGGTCGCGCCGCAGCCTGCGCCTCTCCTCCTCGCGGGCCGTCACCAGCCGCTCACGTGAATGCTGAAGGTCGGCGGTGAGGCGCACCGCGTGGGCCGCCACACCGGCGTGACGGGCCAGGTCCTGGAGCAGGCGGCGGTCGGATGGAGTGAAGGAATCCTCACCCGTCCGCGGCGCCAGCACCAGCTGCCCTACCTCCTCTCCGTGGTAGACGAGGGGCAAGCGCAGCGCGCCCTTTGCGGGTCGGCCCGCGGAGGCGGCTACGGTGTACTCTCCATCATGCCTCAGCTCGATGGCCGCATACGGCAGCCTGAGCGCCTCTCTCATGGTCTGGACTATGGTCGGCAGCACCTCTCCAGGGGCAAGCGTCGCCTCCAGCCGCTGCCCCAGCCGTGACAGCACCCTGTAGGGCTCGTCCCGTTCGCCGTACATCAGGCGGTTCACCCCTCGCTGCAGCCGGTCGCGCAGGGGGGCAAACAGTATGGCGACTAGCCCAGCGCCCAGCAGTGAGAGCAGCAGGTTGCCCTCAGCCCGCAGCAGCGCCCCAACACCTCCCACCACCAGCATGTACAGCCCGACGACAATCATGGTGAGCGAGCCGTACACCAATGTACGGTTGATGACGATGTCTATATCCCACAACCGATAACGCAGGATCGCCATACCGATACTGAGCGGGACCAACAGGACGCAGCCGTAGATAAGCGTGCGGAGGATTGTCCCGCCCAAGAGCCCGGAGCGCACAGCCGGGACTAGGAGACCGAGCGCGAAGCTCAGGGAGAACCCTACCAGGGCGAGCACGAAACCGAAAACCACCCACTTAGTCTGCTGGCGCTGCACCGGGCTCGAAGCGCACCGGTAGCGGTACACCTGGGCGAATACCAGACTCCCGATGAAGACGATGAAGAAGGGACCGCGGAAGAGATCCAGAGCTGAGCCCGGAAGGAAGATGTTGATGGCGAACAGCAACCCGGCGGCGGCCGCGAGCCAGCGTGTCGAGTGGGGCACGAATCGCCCATCAGGGAAGACGTACAGAAAGACTCCAAAGGAGAGTTGCCAAGCGTAGTCCAGGAGGTTTGCCGGGAACCAGAACGCGGGGTGGGCATCGGCCAGGTCGTGCATCGTGCCGGTCAATGCCGCCCCACCGAACACCAGGAGTGTAAACGAGCCGAACAGTGCGACCGGGTCTTCCGAGCGGCGCAGGAAGATTACGGCTGCCACCGCGAAGAACACCAGCGTGACGACTATCGGGATGGCGACACCGTTGTAAGCGGCGTAGAAGCCCACGGAGAGCCCCAACTGCCGCAGCTCCCGCGCGCCCTCGGCGGTGAGCTGACCCTCCTGGCAGGCCTCCGCACCTCGGGCGCACACGCTCGTATAGCGCTCGTACGTGTAGGGGACCCCTGCCAGGCCGAGCCCGAGGACGATGACCGCCAGGACTACCCACGCCGCTCGAACGAGGAGCAGCGACCGGGCGTAAGAAACGCCGGGCGAGGTGATGCGAGCAACTCCTGTTGGCCTCGCCTCTCCCCGCTCGACGTTCATCCCGACACGCTCTCGTGGCTATCTCTGTGCCTTGATCAGCATTGCTACGTCAGATGCATTGTACATCTCAGCCGAGGCGTCTAACGGCGCTTCCAGAAAACCAGGCTGCCGGCAACCAGGAGCGACAGAGCGCCCGCAGCTCCACCGACCGGCAACGCACCGCTGGCCATCCCGCCCGCGCCCGTCTCCGGCATCTGAGGCGTCTCGGTGCTGCCCCCCTTGAAGCTGTAGGTCGTGCTGTTGACGCGGTCGGCGTCAATCACCTCGAAGTCCTCCGCTGTGGTAAGATCCATGGGGTCGCCCTTGTTGCTGCCGCCGAACATCTCCGAGGTCTCCAGATCGCTCAGGAGGGCGGTGTCGAGGGAGTAATGGATCGTTGTACCACGCGGCACTTCCAGATCCACGGTGTATGTCCTGCCACCCTCGCACTCGCGGGCGTTCGCGGGAGTCACTTCCATACCCAGGCCCTCGGCAAGCTGCTCCTGGTACCCCTCCGGGCCGCAGAAGCCACCGATCCCCTGCACGAGGCTCTCGGGCGGCTGCGGGGGCGAGTCCGAGGTGTACAGCTCGGTCAGGACCTTACCCAGCTCAGCAGGACTCAGGTCGGGCGAGTAGAAGTAGGTCACGGCGAACACACGGTCCTCGGGGTTGTCCACCTCTCCATTGATCGTAAGCTCGAACGTTTTCGTTACCATATCGCCCTGCTCACCGCCCGCGAGTGCTGGCACCGCAAGCGCCAGTGCAAGCGTCAGAGCCATGAGGGTTGGTGCCAGTATCTTCATAGTTCCTCCTTCTCTTACGGGTTGTCTACTTCCGTTCCAGCGCGCCTGCACATACGGTAACGTGCGGAATATCCCGTCGTCATGAGGCTTGTTCCCGAACAGAGCGGGAACTTGTTCCCGGCTCGGTCGGGAACGCTTCGACCCCGCCAGGCAGGTACCTGTGGCGGAAGCTTCGTCCCGCCACGTCTCTGACAGAGAGGAGAACGTCCTCCTCGCCGCCGTGGCATCGTGATTGCACCGGTAGGGTGAACTGGTTCGCAGGAAACGAAGCACTGGAATGGGAGAGACCAGGTGGAAGACAGGGGAGAGCGAGACGAGGCGATCGAGTAGCTGAACAAGCTGATAAAGAAGGTCAGGTTCGCAATGCTGACGACTGTCGAGGAGGACGGCTCACTTCGCAGCCGCCCGATGGCCGCGCACGAGCTCGATCCTGACGGGAACCTGTGGTTCTTCACTCAGCTCAACGTGCCCAAGGTGCATGAGGTCAGGCACGACCAGCACGTGAACGTGACGTTCAGCGACGAGGAGGAGTACAGGTGGTTCTCCCTGTCGGGCAGAGCCGAGATTGTACGTGACCGAGCCAGGATTGAGGAGCTGTGGAAGCCGTTCCTCAAGACGTGGTTCCCGAACGGTAAGGACGATCCCGAGCTGGCGCTGCTCAAGGTGAACGTTGACAGGGCCGAGTACTGGGACGAGAAGTCCAGCCCCATCTCTGTGTTGATGGGCTTTGGCAAGGCAGTCCTGACGGGCGAGCGCAGCCAGGCGGGTATAGGCCACAAGGTTGACTTGTAATACAACGAGTGACTGTAGCGCCGCAGACGGGGTGACTTGCCGCCTTATTCACGGGTGTCCATCGTGTATGAGTGCACCGCCTAGCCCTGCCTGATGCCCGGCGTATCTGACGTTAGCAGTGCATCAATGTCCTCGCCCCTCTGTGGCCTGGAGTAACTATTCAGCCGGAGTGCAGTATAGCGTTGTGGTGGGGTTGCG
>JADDPP010000053.1 GCA_016781845.1 Rubrobacter sp. | reverse complement strand
TGGACTCGCGGTAACTGGACCTGAGCCAGGGTAGCGTCGCTGGCTCGGGTCCGGTCCAGCTTCAGATGCGTCTCCCGATCAGTGGAGACGCATCCTGGTTAGCAATCGCCCGTATGTGTCGATAGTTTCGCCGCCGGGCGGTGTAGGAGGTTCTTAGGGATGTCGACTACGAGAGTATATTCCGCTCGGCTCGGCCCGATAACGGATGCGCAGCTTCAGGCCGCGCTGGATCGGTGGGGGTTGGGGAGGCTGCTGGGCGCCGAGCCTGTCCGTTGGGGCAACTTCGGGCAGGTGCTCTTCCTTTCAAGTACGGCAGGGGATTTCGCGCTGCGCGGGGCACCCCACTGGCCGTGGCAGTTCCGCGAGGAGAAGCTGCTTGTCGACCTGCTGCACGAGCGGACGCAGGCGCCCGTGCCGTGGCCGTACCTGGTCGATGACGACCCCACGATCTTCGGTTGGCCCTACGTGCTGATGCCGCGCCTGCCGGGCCTCGCCGTGGAAGATCCCGAGGTAGCTGCGATCCTCTCGCCCGATGACCGGCGGAACATCGCCTGGGCGTTAGGCGACACGCTCGCGGAGATGCAGGAACTGACCTGGCTATTACCAGGGGCGTATGACCCGCAGATCGGGGAGGTCGCGCCGCTCGGGGAGGATTTCGGCGGCTGGGTGGCGGGACGTATCCGTCGCTCGCTAGAAGCGGCGCGGCGGCACACGCCTCACTACACAACGGCCGCCGATGCGGCGTGGGTGGAGGATGTCCTACACGGTGTCGGGACCGCGCTCCGGGAGCCTTTGGTCCCACGCTTCACGATGCAGGACTACAAGTACCAGAACGCCGGCGTCGAGCGCGTGCAGGGCGGCTGGCGAATCTCCGGCGTGTTCGACATCGGCGGCTGGTTTGGCGACGGGGAGGCTGCGCTCTCACGGCAGGTGGCGATGTACCTGGAGACGGACCCGACGGGTGATCTCGCGAGGGCGTTTATTGGGGCGTACCTCTCACGTCGGTCGGCGCGTCCAGGTTTCGGTGAGCGCTTCGCCGCGTATATGCTCGACGAGCGGCTCGGGATCTGGGAGTGGGCACAACGGGAGCACATGGTATGGTGGGATCCACGCCTCTCCCTCCGAGAGTGGGTTGAGCCCTTCGCGACAGCCGCACAGCGCCTTCAGCTCGTGTAGGTAACCGGATGGAGCCTTAGCGTTGTAAATCGCATGCCC
>JADDPP010000379.1 GCA_016781845.1 Rubrobacter sp. | reverse complement strand
CTGTCGGGCATGGCGCTGAGGTCGAGGTAGATCGCCCCGTCGCCCTGGACCTCTGCAGGGTATGTGCGCACATCGTCCGCCCATCGGTCGAAGGTGCCCCCACTGCACAGGTCGAAGCGCGCGTGGTGCCAGTGGCACGTGAGTATCCCGTCGCTGACACTGCCCCTGTGCAGCGGGAAGCCCATGTGCGGGCACCTGTTGTCCACCGCGTACACCCGGCCCTCTTCGAGAAACAGGGCTATCGGCCTGTCTGAGACGTGTACTACCATGCGTCCCTTCGTCCGCAGCTCCTCCATAGTAGTGACGCGCGTGAGAGTGTCAGATATTACCGTCATCTGTGTTCCTCCTAGCCTTCCGCACGTACGAGTGCTCTGCATCACTTGAGTCAGAGTCTACGTCAACCTCCAGAGGTGGGGATATGGGCCGAGGTACAGCGTCGGCCCTGGACAGAAGTACAGGGCGCTGGCAGGAGCGTGTGCGATAATTAGGTGCAGAGCTGATTGAGAGAGGAAGATGCACTCCCACCGAGGCGACCTTCTGTCATCGGGGCACGAAGAAGATGCTACTACGCTCGCGCGATGGCTGGAGCGACGCAACCGCGAGCTGGGCATCCTCAACGAGATATCGCAGGCGCTGAACGGCGCGGGCGACGTACACTCCGCGCTCGACGCTACGCTCACGCTCGTCGCGGAGCTGCTGGGCTTGCGCTCCGCCTGGGTGTGGCTGCTCGACTCCGAGGGCAGGCCGTACCTCGCCGCTTCCCGCCACCTACCGCCGTTCTTGCAGGAACCAGCGCGTATGGAGGGGTGGCTTTGCCGGTGCCTCGACCAGTTCCTCGGCGGCGAGATGGAGGGCGCGGAGAACATAGACGTGCTGGAGTGCAGCCGGCTGGAGGGCGCGAAGTCAGGATCGGAGGGGCTGCGATACCACGCCAGCATCCCTCTTTATCTCCGTGAGAAGCGCGTCGGCGTGATGAACGTTGCCGGGTCGGACTGGCGGGGACTGAGCGCGGAGGAGCTTCGGCTGTTGAACACGGTAGGAAACCACGTCGCTGTTGCCGTGGAGCGGTCGCGTCTGGCGGAGGAGGGTGTGCGCGCCGCCCGTCTCGAGGAGCGTAATCGCCTCGCGAGAGAGATACACGATACTCTCGCCCAGCAACTCGCGGGGATCGCCCTGCAACTTGACACCGCGGACGCCCTTCTGCCGGACAGCCCGCGTGAGGCTCGCGAGCGGGTGCGCGCAGGGATGGCTCTTACGCGGGAGGCTCTGCAGGAGGCGCGCCGCTCGGTGCAACACCTTCGCGCTACGGCGCTCGAAGGACGCACGTTGCCCGAAGCGCTCGGGTACCTGACCGCCCGTTTCACCCACGAGACGGGCATTCAGGCGCGCGTGGAGGCTGACTCCTCGCTGCCCGCCCTCGCAGTAGATGCTGAGACCGAGTTGTATAGAGTGTGCCAGGAAGCGCTCACGAATGTCCGCCGCCACGCTACTAGCGCTCGGACTGTGCTGGTGACTCTTCGGGTCGACGCTGATACGCTGCGCCTATGTGTCCTCGACGACGGAAGCGGGCTCGCCCCCAACTACCGACGCCGACGAGGCTATGGGCTGGTGGGCATGCGGGAGCGCGCAAGGTTGCTTGGCGGGGAGCTCAGAGTCGAGAGCCTGGAGGGCAAGGGCACGAGACTCACCGTGGCTCTCCCGCTACCACCAGGGACCGAAACTGGTGAGTGAAGAGCGGGCAATTCGGATATTGCTTGTGGACGACCATCCTGTTATGCGGGAGGGGCTCTGCCTTGTTCTTGGTACCCAGCCTGACCTTCAGGTCGTCGGCCAGGCAGCGGGCGGCGGGGAAGCGATCGCGCTCGCCCGCGAGAAGCGACCGGACGTGCTCATCATGGACCTGGAGATGCCGGAGGTGGGGGGCGTCGAGGCCATCCGCCGTATCAAGGCGGAACTGCCGGACGTGCAGGTTGTCGTGTATACGGCGTATCACACCGAGGAGCAGGTGCTCGGTTCGATGCGCGCGGGCGCCAGTAGCTACCTGCTCAAGGGCGCCCCCAGGGAGGAGCTGTTCCGCGCTATCAGGCTCGCCCGCGACGGCCACTCCCTGATCGAGCCGCTGGTGGCCTCACGACTGCTGCGGCAGGTCAGCCCACGTATCGCTGGCCTGACTGTCCCGACTACCGAGGAGCTCACCCCGCGTGAGACGGAGGTGCTCGAGTTACTCGCTTGTGGCTTCGCGAACAAGCAGGTAGCCACCGAGCTGCGATGCTCCGTGCGTACGGTGAAGTTTCACGTGAGCTCTATTCTCGCCAAGCTCGGAGCAAGCAACCGGACAGAGGCCGTCACAATCGCAGCTGCCCGTGGACTCGTAACCCTTAGGGACAGGGGCTAGATACCGGCTTTGTGACCGACCTCTCCGATGACGACCGCCGGACACACGGTTAGGGGCTGTATGGTGCCGGGGAAGGGACTCGAACCCTTATGCCCTTTCGGGCGGCCGGTGTTAGGTCGGCAGCGTCCGCCTATTTCGCCACCGAAACCCTTGTATTTCCGCCACTTTTGAACGGCTCAACCGCTCCCCATGTGCGCCGTATTGATCGCCCACTGCACCATTACTGCACCCGTGCAACCCGCCTGCCGCCCATGGCCCTCACGCGCCCGGCTGGCGGTACTTCCTCTGAGGTCTGAGAGAGCAACACCGCCACTGCTGATCAACGCCGAGTGCCCGCCGGAGATGGGAGAGCAAGGGACGGCCCGAAGGCCGTCCCGTCTATCCTCGCTCTCTTATGGTGTCTCTACCGCGACGGCGCACCTCGCCGCGTTCGCGGTAAGCCTGGTCACCGCCACTGCCGACCTATTCTGCGAGGCTGCGATGGCGGTAGCAATGCCCTGCTCGCAGTTAGGTGCGGTCGCGTTCCGCCCTTGTGCGAACGCAGTGCCAGCGGGCAGTGCCAGGACCGCTGCCATCGCGAGCGCTGCGGTGAGTCGCTTTATCATGGATAGCTCCTCTCATGCATCTGACCCTGATCGTTCGTAGCGTGCGCGCACGCAACATAATGGGCAAGGCTCGTGCCAAGGAGGTTGAGAAGCAGTGGCGTTGGCCCGACAGTGGGCAGGTAGCTTCTCCAGCGGCTGGCTCGACCAGCAGTTGATCTCGGGTTGCACCATCAAGCAGACGGGCCATCGACATGGCCATCGCCCATCACCACTACTGACCTGCCGCGCATCGGGAGGTTGCCCGCTGTGGAGCCGAAGGCTCCATCAGACCGGTTGCTTGAGGTTCTCTTCTATCCGGCTCAGCAGTTCGTCAATGTCGAATGGCTTCAGGAGTACATCGGCGCAGCCTGCCTCCTGTGCCTCTTCTCTGACAACCCTATGAGCAGTGAAGATGACTACCGGGATGTTGCGCTCTGCTGCACCACATACTCGGTGGAAGACCTCCAGCGCCCGCTCCTTAGTCTTCTCGGTCGAGCCAGCGAGGAAAAGGTCTACCTTGTCACAGACCATCTCGGCCTCTCCCTCCCGTAGACTGTCGGTACTGATCACGGTGTAGCCCTGCTCCTCGAGTACCTCGGTCACGAGTTGACGGATGTCAAGGTCGTCCTCATAGAAGAGGATGGTCGTGGGCATCAGAACGCTCCTCACTCTCTGGTTGAGCTTGCATGTCGCTGCGGAGGGACCAAGCAGGAGCATTGTAGCATGAGCGCAAGATATGTTCTGAACAAGGGCGGCTGCCGCTAGCGGCGCTCACGCGCCCGGCACGAGGTGGCTTCGCCTAGAGCCTGTTGTGCACATTCGGAGATTGGGGATGTAGCATGGGGGAATGCAAAGACGTAAACCATATCCTAGTGATGTTAGCGACGAGGAGTGGGCTTTCGTCGCGCCGTATCTGACACTGATGACGGGAGATGCCCCACAGCGGGAACACAAGCTCAGGGAGGTGTTCAACGGACTCAGGTGGATAGTAAGGTCGGGAGCTTCGTGGCGTATGATGCCTCACGACTTGCCTCCCTGGCACACTATCTATCAACAAGCCCAGCGCTGGCTCAAAGCTGGCTGTTTTGAGGCTATCGTGCACGACCTACGAGCGATGCTCAGACTCGCTTCCGGCAGGGAGGCTACACCCACTGCGGCTATATTCGATGCCCGCACTATGCAATCGACACCCGAAAGCGGAGGCAGAGCGGGCTACGATGGACATAAGAGGAAGAAGGGATCGAAGGTTCATCTGGCAGTGGATACCCTCGGACATTTGCTTGCCTTGCACGCGACACCTGCCAATGAGCAGCAGAGAGCTCAGGTGGCACAGCTTGCCGAGGCAGTGCAGGAGGTAACAGGTGAGAGTGTGGAAGTAGGGTTTGTGGATCAGGGCTACACTGGAGAAGCAGCAGCCGAAGCAGCCCAAGAGCACGGGATAAGGCTGGAGGTGGTGAAGCTTCCAGAGGCGAAGCGAGGTTTCGTGTTGTTGCCCCGTCGCTGGGTAGTGGAGAGAAGCTTCGCCTGGATGTCCCGCTTCCGCAGGCTTGCCCGCGACTACGAGAGGTTGCAGACTACCCTGGTCGGTATGCACTACATAGCCTTTGTCTGCTTGATGCTCCGCCAGGCCGCTCCTCTCCTTACCCAAAATGCATAACACTCTCTAGTACTACAGTTGTAGATTACGTGGTACTATCGTCTATCCTGAAGAG
>JADDPP010000371.1:13690-18636 GCA_016781845.1 Rubrobacter sp. | reverse complement strand
TACCCACGCCGGCGATTGGCCGAACGGCGGAGGGCACATCCTCGACGTACACACCGGGTGACTGATATCCTGGCACTGTCCATACCCCCTCTTTACTGATCCCGAGCTACTAGCGTCCGTGCTTACTCCCGCGTCTGACCCGTCCCCTGCTCACCCCTGCCCATTGCTCCCATTTGCGCCGAGCTCCATACGCACCTCGCTGTCTGTCACAAGCGGACCGGTGTCCACCTCCGCGTGCGGTTGCACGCCAATTGTGACGGTGTAGTTCAACGCCGCCTTGGGCTTACCACCCAGCGCCTGCCAGAACTCCGCTACGCTCTGCAAGCGCCCCGGCTGCAGGCTGCTCCCGGGCAGCGGCGCCTCCTGCCCCTGCATCGTCCCCTGCAGCACCGACGCGGGGATTACCGGGTGCCGCAGCAGCACCGACATGACCTCGCCCAGCAGGCGGTGCTCGTCCTGAGCGGGCGTGTTGGAGCTCTCGCTCGGCCAGACGCTGATAAGGTAGGAGCAGTCCACCCGCACCGGCGCGCGCCGCTTCGCGGCGGTTCCGTCCTCGCGTCGGTCAATCTGCCACTCGTTGCTCCGGAGATCGCGGTTCTCGCGCACGTCGTACAGGAACAGGTCAATCGCGGGCAGTGTGACGCTCGACGGTGGGAACTGGGCGTCGGGCGTGACGAAGCTGATCCCTACCTGCGAGAGTACGCTTGCGGGTAGCTCGGCCCTGAGCAACTGTTCGATTGTCCTGTCGAGATCGTGAATCAACCTCTTACATCCTTATGGAGTGCCCACTACTGTGGACGTGGCGTGTATGTTCCCGGAGAGTCTCTGGTGCAACGACTCCGGTATCGCAACCACAAAAGAGCCATTCTCCATGTGGTGATGCACGAGCCTGTCGCCCACCACGCTGGGCGGCCAGCCGTACCTCTGGGCCAGCTCGGCCGTCACGGTGCGGCCCGGGCCTATCAGCGCGTAGTCCTCGGGGAAGCGTCTCGCGAACTCCGACCAGAAGCGACTCTCGCTTCGCAGCCAGCCCTGGCTCGTTGCCGACGACAGAAGCTCGCCGGCCCGGTTGCGTATCCTCCCGATCCACGGCGCACTGAGGACCCTGTTCGCCGGAACGGGCAGACCGAGCTGGCCCGCGAGGCGTTGTGCCTGGGCCGTCGCGTCCGGTTGCAGGTTGGCGGGGACGGCCTCGAAGTCGGGGTATACGTTGCGGTTTCTGGGGCCGCCCGCCATCGTGCGGTCACCTTCCGCCTCTTCAGGTCCTCCTCGGAGCGCAGCCGATTCCGCCTCCGCGCTGCCCCTCTCGCTCCTCCCCTGGTTGACTTCTGCCTGCAGGTTCGCCACCATCTGCCTGTATACCGGCGAACCCGGCTTCAGGTAAATCGTTTCTCTCATCCAGTAGTCGGCGTACGCATCCGTATTCGGGAACCTTCTCTCCCAGGGTGGACTACCCGGCCGGTGAATGCGGACAGAGTACGGATTCTCGCTTCCCGACTCTATGCCATATTCCGCGCGGCCGCGGCCCACGCCCGGCACCTCAAACTCCACAAACTCCACCGCTCGTCCAGTCCGGGCATACCGCTGCATCATGCTCATACCGAAGTCCGCAGGCGCCGGAAGACGGAAAGGCAGAGCATTCTCACGGTTGGGGTGGTAGTGCAAGACCGCATCCCATCCCGTGTCCCCCGGCCCGACGCCCAACTCAGTACCGATGCGTACCCTGTACTCTCCGGTATCAGGGTGGTGGAAGATCGCGACCTCACGACCGACCGACACCGCGAGCGCTTCGTTGTACAGCCGGTACGCATCATGTGGGTCAGCGATTCCCTGAGCGTACGTGCCGGACGGCGGAGGGCTCTCCACAGCCTCTCTCGGCAAGGGCGGGGGCGTGTTTCGGCCCACACCCTCCGCTGCGAAACGCTCGAACAGCCTCTCTGGAGAGCTCGCATCGCCGCTGCGCGCTGGCGTCACGTCGGCGGGCCGAGGCGGCGAAGCCTCACCTGGTGGTCGCCCACCTGCCACGGTAAGTTCCTGGCTGGGCGCTATTGTCGCGGACGAGCCCTCACGCACCGCAGCGGCGGGACCCCCTGCCACCGGCACCTCCAGCAGCGGTGCGCCGAGACGCACGCTCCTGTCAATAACGACCTGCGGGCCGCCGCCCGCGTACGTCACGGGCCCACCGAACACAGTCCCGCTCTCAGGCTGCGGCCCGACCACGCCCTGTATGTACGGCGTGTCGGCTGGCACCGCGAACACACGAATAGCGTCCACGGGATTCCCGGGCGCGCCGCCGGGCCAGATGTGAGGCAACGTGGACGTCTCTCTGATAGCAGCCTCGCCGGTGCTGGCCAGCTGGCGCGCGTATGCCTGAGCTTCCGGCAGCGAGGTGAAGATATGATCGGCGTACGAACCGGGTGGACCGGCGCGTACGACGAAACTCGGTCCCTCCGTTACACGAAACGTGCCCCTCTCGAGAAACGCACCTGGGTGCTCGGGGACTCCGGCGGCGGGACCAACGCGCCGTGGGGCCGGTGCGGGCGCCGACGGGGCTGGCTGGGTGGTGGTGGGAGGGGCCAGGGCAGCAGCTGTCCCGGTGGTAGTGCCGTCCGGGGGCGGGGGAGATATTGCGTCGGCAGGTCGGCTCGCGGGCAACGTCGGAGAAGCTTCCGCAGGCGCTGCGTCCGGCGCTCGGACTGGAGCAGCCTGCTCGGCTGGTACCGCAGCCGGAACGAGCACGCCCTCGGGGCCCGACGCGGGCACGGGCCGGGGAGCGGCAGGGGTGCTCCTGACGGGTCGCGTGCGCGCTCGCGACGGCGCGGCTGCAGAGGGCCGAGCCGGTTGTTGCACGGGCTCCACTGCCTGTTGAGTCGCGGGCTGCGCCTGCGGCTGCCTCGCACTCCCGTACTCCGCCCTGTAGTCGGCCACGTTCAGACCCATCCCGACGGCTGTCCCAATGAGATCAACTACTGCCTTGCCAGCGGCCTTATCCTTATCCTCGGGAGACATGTCGGACATGCCGACCTCCATGATCCTGCCCACCTGGGCCGCGGCCTGCGCGCCGTCCAGCAGGATGCCCACGCGAGCCATCTTGGCCCGCGTCGCCTCCGCGACCTGGGTATTGGTGGCGGACCCACCCGAGACAGCCGCGAAGATGCTCGCGGCAAGCTTCGTGGCCTCGATCCAGAACTCCCCACTTGAGAGGAGATTCGCAGCCGTGAGCCTGTTCTTCTGCTGCATGCTCAGGATTAGGTTGGCGATGTTGTTGGCGGAGTCCTGAACCCCTTTCAGCCCACCCACGATTCCGCGAGCCGCGAGGGATCCCTTCACCCACCCCGGAGCGTTCTTCGCCGCGCCTATCATCACCAGATTCCAGATGACCCCGCCGCCTGCTGTGCCGATCTCAGCGGCGTTCATCCCTAGCAGGAGACGGTCGCCCTCCTTCCACTCCCTGCCGAACAACGCCTCGCCGGAGATATCGTACTGCTTTGCGAGCCACTCGGCTGCCGAGGCTGGATCGGCCACATCAAGTCCCGCAAGGCGCATCGCCCTGGTCACCGCCCACGCGCCTTCGTCCGACATCGCCGCCAGACCGGTTCCCATTCCCTTCAGGATACCGAACAGGCCCATCGCCTCCTGTTTGCCGAGCGTCCGCCAGAAGTTCTCGCTCTGCGCGCTGCCCGGTCCCTGCGCGCCCTGTCGCTGGCTCCTGCTCACCAGGGCCTTGAACTGCTGCAGCCGTTCATCCTCGAGCTCGTACCACAGGTCGTCGAACACCAAAGCGTATCGCTGCACCCAGGCCGAGCGCGCCGTTCTGCGTGTGTAGGCGCGGGTCTTGAGCAGCAGGAGGAATCTGTCCAGATAAGCGGTGCCTGTGTAGCCAGTCCGGTCGCCATACCTCGTGTCCAGCTCCGCCCACTTCTCGACGATCCCCACGATCTCCTGCTCTCCGCTCGCCGTGAGCACTTGCTGGCGCAGCCGCGCTACGATGCGCTCCACATCTGCGCGCATCATCTCTTCGATCTCCGGCCCTATGGTCGGGCCGCGCTGCACTGCCGTATCGGGCGCGGCAACCTGTCGCTGGATCGAGAGGCTCTGACTGTACACACTCGCACCGGGCATGGCACCCGGCGAGGCACGCCCGACTGGGACCTCGCCTGCTATAGCCGACGTGGACCTGCTGGCGAAACCCTCCGCGGCCCTCTCGAACGCATCCGCTGGCTCGCTTACGAGCACACCCGGCGCGAGAGGCACGCCCGATACCGGCCCGGCCGCCTGCTGCGCGACGTGGGCAAGCTCGTGCGCTATCAGTGCCCGCCCGTCGGGACTGGCAGGGTCGTACTGTCCGCCGCGGAAGAAGATGTCCCGGCCCGTGGTGAACGCGCGGGCATGCACGGCGCGACTGAGCGCGTCCGCCCTGGCATCAGCATGCACCCGAACGCTGCCGAGATCCAGCCCCAGAGGGGGTTCCATCTGCCGCCTGATTCCAGCATCCAGCGCGCGCCCCCCGCCGCGCGCCCGCTCAACTGCATCTCGCACATCCAGCGTTGCCTCCGGACCAGCCTCGGAGTTCCTCACCGCCTCGAGCGCGCGCTGCACCTCGCGATTACCACACAGTCGCTGCAGTCTGAGGACCGAGGCGGCAGGGCGGCGCGTCTGGCTCGCCGAGACGCGCGCTGAGATCTGAGACTCGCGACTCTCGCGCGCCTGTTGCAACCGCGTGGATCGAGTATTCTCCGCGGATTCCAGCTTTCGGTTGCTCACCAGTACTGCTCCGACACGGCGTACTCGCCAAACTCTCCCTCGCCTATCACCTTGCCCATCTTCTGGTACTCGCGCCGCGTGGCGCGTATCAGGTGCTCCATCCGCACGCAGCCGCCCTCCCCTGCCGCAAGGAACGCCGCCGCCAGCGCGATGTTACGGATACCGCCCCCGGTAAGCTCGAA
>JADDPP010000371.1:0-13560 GCA_016781845.1 Rubrobacter sp. | reverse complement strand
GGATACCGCCCCCGGTAAGCTCGAACGATTCCGCCATGAAACCGAGGTGTACGTCCGCGCTCAGCGGGGTGCTGCCAGGCCAGACGCCTTCCCAGATCCGCCGCCTGTCAGCCGCGGTTGGGAAAGGGAACTCGAGGGTGAAGTGCAGCCGCCGCACAAACGCATCATCCATGTTCTTGCGCAGGTTCGTCGTGAGGATGACGACCCCGTCGTACTCCTCCATTCTCTGCAGGAGGTAGCCAACCTCTATGTTCGCGTACCGATCGTGGCTGTCGCGGACCTCGCCCCGCTTGCCGAAGAGCGCGTCCGCCTCGTCGAAGAGCAGTACGGCGTTGCTTGCTTCTGCGCCTTCGAATATCCGGGACAGGTTCTTCTCGGTCTCCCCGATGTACTTGCTCACGACAGTCGAGAGATCTATCTTGTACAGGTCCAGCCCGAGATCCCCCGCTATAATGTCGGCGGCCATGGTCTTGCCCGTGCCGGACGGGCCAGCGAACAGGACGTTGAGTCCCCTGCCGAGCGACAGCTTACCGTCGAAGCCCCACTCGTCGTAGACAACGGGGCGATACCTCACGTAGTTGCAAACCTCTCGGAGTTGGCGCAGCTTATCCGGCGGCAGGACGATGTCCTCCCACTCGTAGTGAGGCGACAGCTTGCGCGCCAGTGTGCCGAGGTCTCGCGCGGAATGAGCGCGCGCTGCGGCAAGCAGGTCGTTCTCAGTTGGCTGCGCGTCCAGCGCCCACCCGCCCTGTGCCGCTCGCCACGCCGCCCGGCCGCGCGCGGTCGCGACAGCGGCTCTGATCTGGGAAGCGGAGAGGCGGAATCGACCGGCCAGGGCATCGAGGGCGCCGTCTTCGATCACCTCGCAAGCCTCGCCAAGGCCGTGTCGCCAGTACGCGCGCCTCTGTACGTAGCCAGGCAGCGGCAGAGGCACATCCACAACCTGAAGCGCGGGTTCGCCGCCCGGCAAAGTGGGTGTCCAGGGACGTGACCCGACGAGAATCGAAACGCCCGGGTGCGACGCGAGCATCCTCATCAGGGCATCGTACTCGAGCCGCCGGTCCTCGGCCGTCAGGCTGTCCAACCCGCTGAGGAACAGCACCGCCGAGTGGAGCAGGGCATCGCGACCAAGATGGCGGAACGCGCGGGCGTGCTCGCCTCCATGTGGAGCCCAACTCGCGAGATCCACAGCCAGCAGCGGGGCGCCAGCCAGGTGCGCGAGCGCCTCCGCCAACTGCCGCTGTCCCTCGCCGTCCGGGCCATGCACATAAAGCGTAAGTGGCGTACCTGGCTCCCGCTCCTCGACTAGCCGGCTCAGCGCGCTCCCCAGGTGCGCGTCCAGGCACAGGTCGGAGAGGCGCACGGCAGGCTCGACCAGCTGGCAACCCGGCAACAGATCGCCCTCCCCCTGTCGGCCCAACACGTAGCTCACGATCCCCGCGTCCGGCTTCAGGTAATGGGCGAGCAGCGGCGGATGCACATGGTTCGGGTCGGGCACGAGGTCGAGAAGGCCGAGGGAGCACAAGGGAGCATCGAGAGCGAGCCGTGCGCGAGCCTCCAGCGTGGCTTCCCAGGAGGCGCACGCCAGCTGTAGCGCCAGGTCTGCGCTCGGACGCCTGCGGGTAACATCGTCCTGCAGGTACGCGTACAGCCGCTCGTACCGCAGGTCGAGCTCCGGAGCGAGCGCTATCACCAGCAGGTCCATGTCGAGGGGGCTGAGTCCGAGTGAGAGTGCAAGTCTGGTCAGCGGGTCGCGAGATGCGTCGCCTTCCGAGGACGGCTCCCATATTCGATCGAGGGACTCAGGCAGCGGAGCGCCGCCGGGCCCTCGCGCGAGCAGCCGCTCCGCCTCCTCGTGGGCGATGTATAGCCCCCTGTAGGGGTCCGAAGCGGCCTGTGGACCGTACTCCGCCTGCGCGGTGGAGATAGCGTGCGCGAGCCTGCGGTCCAGTCGCCAAAGCGCACGGACTACTCCGTGCAGAGCGCCGCGCCCCTCGTGGGGGCGGGCGCTTACGGGGAGCACATCCGCGCTATCAGCCAATCCGTACAACACAGCCCCTCCGTGGGAGGTGTATAACTCGCGAGGCGAACCGGACAGAGCCTGAGATTAGCACGGGCATGTACATCAAAGCGTCTCAGGAATGTCTGCCCGACCGTCTCGCAGGGGCCTAAACTCTCACTCGGTGTCCTGCCGTCGGGAGGCAACGTCGCTCGTGGCGCGCGACGCAGCTTGTGGGAGTCAGGTCACGCGCTGTGGAGGTGCTTCGCTGACGCTCAGGATGAGAGTGCGCTGGAGCCCGGCACGTGTGTCTGGTGATTACGGTTCAGCGCCAAGAGCGCGCTCGACTACCCCGATGTCGTGTTGAAGCTGGCGTTGCGCGTCTACCAGGAGTGTGTGAAGCTGTCGGAGCCGGTCGAGCACATCGGGTATGGGATGCACGTTACGCCCCTGCGGCAGAGCCTCCTCACCGCCGTCCCGACTGATATCGGCCGCGCGGTCCGCCCGTATCTGCTCGTACAACTCCACAGTGAGCTTGCCGGGGCGCACGCCAAACTCCCTGTCCAGAGCGGCGACGCACCGTTCGTACTGGCGTAGCGCCGCCGTCCGGTTGCCGGACAGATATAACAGACGCATGAGCTGGCGGTGGGCGGACTCGCGCGCACAGTCGCTGCGGACAACAAGTCCCCCGTACGCCAGGCCGGCATCGTAAAAGCCGTGCTTCTCGCAGTACGAGACCAGCTTCTCGAGGGAAGCCAGGTACGCCTCCAGCAGGCGCTCGCGCTCATTAAGGCACCAGTCCTGGTAACAGCCGTCCAGCAAGTCTCCGGTGTACAACTCCACGGCTCGCTGCAGGCCGCGGGCACGCGGTCCCTCGAGTTCCGAGCCGCGCGTTCCGTTCGCGAGAGACACAGCCTCGTCGAACACCGCGATGTCCAGCCAAAGGTCCGCGTCCGGGTTAAGCCGTACCCACTCGGAGTCCACCAGCAGCAAACGTCCGCTGCCTGGGGCCGAGGGCGGGTCGAGGGCGGCCTGTAGCTGCCACAGCGTCTGGCGGAGGTATTTCTTCGACTGGCTCGTCGAGTGGTCTCCCCAAAGCAGGCTTGCGAGGTTCTCCCGTGAGTGCGCGCGGTCGCGGTGAATGAGCAAGTAACACAGCAGTTCCTGCACCTTGATAGCCTCAAGGCCGTTCACAGCTTGACCCTCTCGCAGCGCACAGAGCTTTCCAAACAGGCGAATCTCAAAGGCAGGCATACATCACCTCGCGCTTGATTGTCCCAACGAGTCGTGTGCTTCGTATGCTCCG
Source organism: Rubrobacter sp. (assembly GCA_016781845.1). Lineage (GTDB taxonomy): Bacteria > Chloroflexota > Chloroflexia > Thermobaculales > Thermobaculaceae > JADDPP01. Next base: position 10,255 of record JADDPP010000371.1, on the reverse strand, counting down.
ACGTGTAGCAGATCGCTTAGGGCCGACGGCAGCGCTGAGAATGCCCGATGAATCATTTACAGCGGGGCAACATGAGGAATGACGGCGCTTACCACGGGTCGGCCAACCGCACCTCCTTCAACCGTCGCATCAGCCACCAGGAACGAGATTATAGACCATTCGCACACTCGCTCAAAGAGCGGCCGCTGTATCGCCTTCCACCGAAGACGGGGAACCACCATGGGAGGCGAAGCGCAGCCGGTCGCTCTCCTCAAGGGAGCCCCACTCGAAGTAGCGGTCGGTCCAGCTGTCATCGCTTCGGAGTGCGATCCGCCGCTGACCCCTTCCGCTGTTGTTGCGGTGGGAGCGGAAGCGGTAGTGGTCGTACAGACGCATCAACTCACAGCCATAAGCATCCGCCACATCCGTATTCCCCCGGACTATCAGAAAGTTCTCGTCGTTGCCCTCCGAGGCTGATCGGGAGAAGTTGTGCGAACCGCTGATCACAGTCGGGCTATCCGAGGTGAAGTCAACGATGATCAGCTTCGTATGGATCAGGATGTTGCCCCGCTGCCCCTTCGTGGATTCCTTGAGGAAGCCCTCCAGCCCTGACGCGAGCATCGCGGTGGCCGCGAAGTCCGCCGTCCGGTCGCGATGGACGCCCGTGATCCTGCTGCGTCTGTTCTGCAAGCCGTACCGCAGGATGGGGTCGCCGGCCTCGCCCAGCAGCGCGTCCTCCAGCCCGTCGTACAGGTCGAAGGCTGTGCAGAAGAGCACGTCTCGGGTCGCCTCTTGAACCAACGCTGCGAAGGCTTCAAGGTCCGCACCGCCCGACCGGGGGGAGAAGCCAGCGAAGAGCGGTTGCGGAGGACCGAACGGGTTATGTGTTCCTATATGCCGCCGCGTGCCACTCACGTTCTCGCCCGCAAACAGCACGTCGAACAGTTGCAGATACTGCCGGGCAACGTCCTGCCGGCTCACGACATGCACCACATTCGCCTGCCGGTACACCCCGTTGTGCGTAAAGTTGGTGGAACCGCACAGGACGGCTTGCGGCTCCCGCACCCCCGCCGAGACTCTGCTCAGGACGATGAATTTGTGGTGACAGATCTTCGACGTGACTCGTGCCCGCTTCGCCTCGGCAGGCAGGCCGACGAGCGCTTGCTCGTTGTGCTTGGTTTGCTCGTCTCCTCGCCTGGCGTGGTACACCACGCGGACGTTCGCGCCGCGGGCATGAGCCGCGTTCACCGCGCTCACGATCTCCTCCAGCTCGTACTCGTAAATCGCGATGTCGAGCGCCCACGTCTCATCTGCCGCCTGCTCGATAAACCCTACGATCTGCTCCAGCACGCCCCGGCTGAGCCAGGCCAGGGCCGCGGGGGGCAGCGGGTCCGGCTCCCTCCGGGCTCGCCTGGCGGCCTCCAGCTCAGCTTCCACTTCCGGGAACTTCTTCGAAAAGGCCTGGCTCGCCGCGGCCGCCCGGTTGAACAGGACAGCATGCTCGCTGCCGTGAACGCTCTGCGTTGTCACCGTCAGAGCCGGACCGTCCTGTACCTCCAGCCGCCCCGGCTCCCCGTAGACGGGATGCACCACGTACTCGTATTCCGTATCCGGATAGACGCGGTAATCCGACCAGCGGAACCACTGGATGGGCCCCTTGTTGGTGGGGACAGGCGCGCCCGCTTCATGTGGCATCCCTGGGAACGTCAGCCCTCCCGTGAGCCATTGGGGATGCTTGAAGTGACCGCGCCGCCTCTCGATCGCGAAGCCGAGGAGACCGTCGCGCTTGTGGGGCTCAACGTTCATCGCGAGCAGCACGCCCGTTGTGCCCGCGTACGCCCTGAGAGAGACACCGTTCTCGTAAGCCGTCTTGCGCATCTATCGCCTCCTAAAACACGATGGGCCAGCCCTCACGCCGCGCCTGCTGCTCCGTGTACGATACCCCGTCCACCTTCATCCCTCTTGCATCAAGCAGGGTGATGATGCCGCCCCTGTTGCCCAGCTGCACCTCCGGCGGCAGGGTGACGACGACAGTGGAGCAGGGGGTTATCGTGCCGGCCAGTGTGTGCTTGTTCTTCAGCTTGTCCGCTATCTGCCAGCCAGCGAGGTCTACCGGGTCTGGCGAGGCGTTCAGCAGCGTTACCTTCTCCCGCTCGGGGTCTCTGCCGGAGGGATTTACCAGCGCTGCCACTATCCGCACGACGCCGTCAGGCTCGGTGGAGTCGGGTCGGGGAGCGGGACCAGGTGTGATGATGTCCCTGATCGCGTGACCTGTAACGTCATCCGTGTGCCATGCCTGCGACTGGAACGCCAGGAAGATCGCAACCCACTCGTCGCTGCCTGGGAAATGCAGCACCAGCGCGCCATCCTGCCACACCCCGTCGTCTCGCTCGTAGCTGCGGTGGTTACCCTGGTTCATGTGTATGTCGTGAATGCCATTGCCGGGCTCGAAGCCGAATATGGCGTCCCGCTTATTGCGCTCCGGTCCCCAGCGCTGCCCAAAGGCGTAGACCTCCGCTCCCTGCTCCCTCTTTGCCCGTCCCACATAGTGCTCAACCCTGTCGCTCAGGTCGTTGTCGGGACCAGGAAGGTTGTGCGGCAGCGGGCGCATCCTGCGGCAGTCGAAGAGGTTGCCCCGGATGAAGTCGAGGGTTCCGCTATTCGGAGTGCTCGCCAGCGGAGTGAAGCCCGGCGTCAGTTCCGACAGCCGCGAAGTAATCGGGTGCTGGAACCGGTCGTCCACCAGGAACAGCAGCTCCGAGGGGCTCATCTTGGAGAGAACGTTCACGGCGATGCGGTAGTGGACATTCCTGGCGAGCACGCGCACCTGGTAATGGGGGCTGTCGCGACCGTCCTCACGCCTGGCATCAACAGCCGCGCCCTTCAGCACACCATAGCGTTCCAACGGCATATCCGCCTCCTTTCGAGCTGCCCCAACCACGACGGCACTCCGAACTCCCAGCGCAGCCGATAGTAACACGGGTAGGCGCTGCGCGCTATCGGCTACTTTACAGCGAGAAGGCACGGACCATGTCTGGAACCAATCCTCGTAGAGACGTTGCACGCAACGTCTCCAGCGCCATCACCTCCCTCCACACCAAACCGTTACAGCGGCGCGCTGATCATGCAGCTTCACCAACTGCTCTAGGTCGCGATATTGGCGCGCTTCATCCCGTCACCCTTCGCCCTGTGGTGAAGAGCGGCCGACACCTCGCCCACTCATATCTGGTCTGTAATACAGACTGGTCCTTGACACAGGAGTACATCCACCATATACTTAGCCTGGTCTGCCGGGCAGACCGGGCGCGGGTTCCAGCCACAGGGGAGTGCCGATGTATAACCTGGCGCGCATCCGCTACGTCACGAGGCACTACAACGATCTACAGGGACTCACTATGGTGCCCCTTGCTCTTTTCTTCCTCACCTGGGCCGGATATGACGCAGGGTGGATAAGCCCCCCGCCCTGGCTGTCGAACGAGTGGCTCCTGGTTGGAGCGTCAGCTACTGTCGTCGGCACACTCGGCTACACGATCTCGAAGCTTTACGAACGAGCATATGGTCGGATAGAGGCGGCCCCGCACCACATCCCCCAGTCTCACAAGCGTGAATTCTGGATCTGGTGGTCTGCCTACATGGTTGCCTTTGCATTTCTGCCAGCAGTGTACCCACAAGTCAGCAGGCTCGGACTGCTCATATCTATCATCATCTTTATGGAATGGCGAAGCCGGAGAGAGGCACGGCACTGGCTCATCCTTGCGTTATGGTTAGCAGCCTTGTCCCTTGTTCCCATACTCGACGGGGTCCGGGGTCCCATCTATCCGTCCGCAACCGTCCGCGACATCGCCATCAAGCTGGTGACAGCCGCAGGGTTCCTGGTGATCAGCACTATAGACCACCTGACCCTGGTCCGCACTCTCGGCCCGATACGACGCGAGGAGGAGAGCCGTGCCTGAGCCATTCGAGGAACTGGCGAGCCTTGACAGGCTCGTGCACGAGCCGGCCCGCCTCGCCATCCTGACCGTGCTCTCCGCGTGCGAGTCGGCCGACTTCCTCTTCCTGCAACGCCTCACCGGCCTCACAAAAGGCAACCTCTCCAGCCACCTCTCAAGGTTGGAGGAGGCGGACCTGATCTGGATCAGGAAGGAGTTCTCCGGCAAGAAGCCGAGGACAATCGTGGGGCTCAAGGAGAGGGGACGCAAGGCCGTTGACCAGCACTGGGAGCGCCTCGAAGCCTTGCGGGAGGACACACGCAAGTGGCGGCCCGTACCCAACCTGGGCACGCCGTAGCCCTATCACCCTGGCACACAGGGTGCCCTCTGCATCCGGTCATCCCCTCTTTACCGAGCAGGCCCCTGTCTCTATACTGCGCGTTCAAGTAGTGACGTATACATCGGCGCTCGGAGGTCAGGGCCTTGGCCCTTCCGGCGAAGCGTGACATCCGCAGTGAGGCGCCGCAGCGAGACCTCTGCCGCGAGCGGGCTGGAAAGTTGTTGGATCGCGCTCAGGGCGAGCACAACGAGCGCAGCCGGTGTCTGTAGTGTCTCGGGAGAAGACAGAGTGAACAGAATCTCGTTCATGAGCGCGAATTATGTGGCGCGCCAACTCGGTTACAACATGACGCAAGGCTGGGAACAGGGCGACAAAGCGACGAACGCGCACTTCGAGCCGCTGGAGACGTTCCCAGAGCGCTTCGAAGAGCTTCTGATCCAGGTGCGCTCGCTGGGCTTCCACGCGATGGACATCTGGACAGGGCATCTCAATTGGAGATGGGCCACGCCGGAGCATATCGCCGCTGCCCTCGGGCTGCTACGGCAGCATGGGCTGAGTGTGTCCAGCCTGGCGGGCGGCTTTGGCTCGACACCCGATGAGTTCGAGTCGGCGTGCAGGCTGGCGGTCGCACTTGGCACTGATATCCTCGGCGGCATCACTCCCCTGCTCGAGCGCGACCGCGAGTCCGTACTTTGCATCTTGCGGGAGTACGGCGTTCGGCTCGCGGTAGAGAACCACCCGGAGCGCACTCCTGAAGACATGCTGGCGAAGATAGGAGATGGCGGGGGTGGAATAATAGGCACAGCCGTTGACACGGGGTGGTACGCCACGCACGGCTACAACGCTCCACGCGCTATCGAGGCGCTTGGTGAGAATATCCTCCACGTACACCTCAAGGACATCCGGGCGCCGGGTGGTCACGATACCTGCCGCTACGGTGAAGGGATCGTGCCCGTCGAGGAGTGCGTCCGCGCACTTCAGAGGCTCGGCTACTCGGGGGGCATCAGCGTCGAGCACGAACCGGAGGACCGAGACCCAAGCGAGGACGTGGCGGCGAGCCTGCGGATGTTGCGGGCCTGGCTAGGGCAGAACGTCGACGCATCGGATAAGTAGCCGGCAGCATTTTCTGGCCCGGTATAGCACCGCCTCCACAAACTTTCCGCGGCAGCAGACGCAGACGTTGCGTGCAACGTCTCTACGCGTGCTGATGTAACCGCAAGACAGTTGCGGGACGTGCGAGGAGCAGGTATCCCACGCCGGATATGGAGTCGCACTCGTGGCTACAACGTGCAGTTGAACCGGCGTCCGAATCGGTGTACCATGTGTTTATGCGCTCCTTCTCTCCGTCGCTGTGTGGTGGTTCGTTCCTTGCCTCTATAGGTCAGCGCCGCGGTCGGCTACACGCTGGCCCGTCCGTGATACAGAGGATAGCAGCTTGAGCACCACGCAGCGGGACCCTGCCTCCACCCTCCGCCCGTCCGCCCCTCGCGACGCAGCCGGCCTGTCGCCCCTGCCCCGTGTGGCCGTTGCGCTCGGAATGTCCGCGCTCCTCTGGCTCTATGTGCTGTCCGTCACGGACCCGGCGCGGACGACCACAATACGCTACCCGGCTATACCGGTGCAACTCCGCAACGCCGATCCGAATCTGGTCCTGGAGGAGACCCCCAAGACCGTGGCGGTGGAAGTGCGTTCGGCGCTGCTCTCGCGCAATGGCCAAACTCAGGACCCGCTGGCGGCGTACGTGGACCTTTCCGGCATGACCGCTGGGACCCGGCTCGTGGAGGTGCGGATCGAGGGAATTGACGAGGAGCAACTGATTAGTGTCCAGCCCTCCCAGGTGCGGATACAGGCGGAAGCAGCAGAGAGCGTTACGCTGCCCATCGCGATAGGGCCGAGCCTAGCGGAAGTGCCTCCGGAGCATCGGGAGCGCGTGCGGATTGAGCCATCGCAGGTAAGAATTACGGGATCGAGCGCCGACCTGAAACGCATCCGCGAGGTCTGGGTAGACATTGATCCGGAGGCGCTGACTCCGGGGACTACTCAGAACGCTCAGGTGCTCGCGGTGGATCGGATGAACCGGCCAGTGCAGCCACAACGCATCAGCCCCGATCAGGTACGAGTCATACTCCCCCCTCTCCCAACCGCCACACCCTGACGCCCAGGACGGCGCGCACGCCGCAGGGACCATAAGCCTTGGGTGTCGCGGGATTCACGCGCACCAGCTGCAGGAGCGGAGGTGGCGCCCCACGCGCACGTGCCGCACAGCGCAGCATCCATCATGATACGAAGCACGGTTGCCCGACAACAGGAAAAGTACATACACCAAAGTTGGTTACGATCCCGCAGCTATCCTGCTCCCCGACACCGGTCGAAGCGCTGCCTTTGGCCGCAGGAACCGTTCTGGCCGGGGCGGGTCGTGCTCATCAACAAGGTGGCGGTAGCGCGGCGTACGCCGAATCGCATCGGCGGCAAGCTCGATCCCCGTGAAGAGCGGGCCGAGACGACGAGGCATGTTCGCGTACGTACGGTCGCCTCGCACGATGTCACAGAGGATGGGGAAGACGCCGGGCACGTGTCTGAGCACCCGTATCGTCGTTGCCGGAGAAAAGTAGAGCAGGTCGTAGAGGCGGCTCGAGATCCGCAGCTCGGGCAGGAGCTCCTGCTCCAACTCTCGCACATACCCTTGCAGGTCGCGCGCCTTTCCATCCACGTACGCCCCTAGATGCCTGGCCGCGACGCCTCCACTATAGATCGCAGCGTAGATCCCCTCCCCGGTCAGCGGGTCGAGCAGCCCGGCGGCGTCGCCCACAAGCAGCACGTTACCATCCACGAGGGGCGAGTCCGGTTTGCGCATCGGCAGGCGGTGGCCCCGGAGCCCTTCGAGGGCCTCCGCGTCGAAACCGTAGTATCGGGACAGCCGGTTGAGCCGCGCCCGCAGGCTTGGGGCATACCGCTGCCAGCCAGCTACTCCGATGTTCAGGTGGTCGCCCTTTGGGAAGATCCATCCGTAGTAACCCGGCACCGCCTCCCCATCCAGACCGAGCACGTCCTCCCACTCGGAGGGGAAACTTCCTGTCGGGCAGGCATTGCCTTCCAACCCGACCACCATCCACTGCTTTACATCTATCCCGGCGAGCTTCGCCGTCGTTCCGTTCACACCGTCGGCGGCAACGAGCGTCCGCCCCTCGAACGCCTCGCCCCCACCAGTACGAACCGTGATATGCGAGCGATGCCGCTCCACCTGCCGGACGGGAGACCCCTCGCGTAGCGTCACACCGGCCTCTATCGCGCGCTCTGCGAGGTAAGCGTCCAGCCGCCTTCTCTGGGTCATATACGTGAGCGGCTCCTCCGTGTAGAGGGTGAAAGAGCCTGTCTGCCGAACGCTGAAACGGGCGCCGCGGATCACCCGCTCGGCGACGGGTGCGACATCGAACGGGAGCAGCCGCACGGAGCGCACGTTCACCCCCCCCGCCGCACGGCTTATCCCGTGGGAACTCCGCCTTATCGAGCAACAACACCGAGAGGCCGAGCGAGGCGCACTCCCGCGCCACCGTGCTGCCTCCCGGCCCCGCCCCCACAACGACCACGTCATACCGCATGTGACACTCCTTACCTCGCCCATCCCAGTCTGGATGTTGGGACGACAGAAACTCTCATGTCTCACTGATGAGCGCGCCCTCACGCCGCTAAGACAATACTACCTACATACGCAATCGGAGAGCGAGGCGGCGAGCTCGCAGTGGCAGGGACACGCTCTGCTTGAAACCCCAAATCCGCCCGTGATAGGCTACAAAGCATCAGCACGACGTAGTCGCGCAAAGGCAACGCGACTTAGATAGGGAGATACATGGCGACTATTCACATCTGGGGTGGCGGCCCCTACCACCCGACACGTGCGCAGGCAGACTTGCTCGCTGCACGGCTACAGCCGTTGGGACATGAGATCGTGTACGGGACGCACCGCTCGATGTTCGATCCCGAGCGGCTGCGAGAGGCGGACCTCCTGGTGCTCGCGGGCCTGGACTGGTCTGGCATCACGAAGGTGGATCCGAAGGTATGGGTCGAGCCCCAGCCCATACCGGAGCGTTACGAGCCACTATCCGAAGAGCACTTCCGGGCCATAACGTCACATCTTCAAGCAGGCAAACCTCTGCTGTGCCACCACTCAGCCCTCCTCAGCTTCGATGAGCGCCCAGAGTTTGCAGAGATCTACGACGGCCGGTGGATAGACGGCCAGAGCTGGCACCCGCCGTACCACGAGTTCCCGGTACACGTATGCCCTACCGGGCACCCCATAACTCAGGGCATCAGCGACTTTCGAATATCCGATGAGATATACCGGAACCTGGCCGAGCCAGCGCGCAGCACGGTGCTGCTGGAGACAGAACACGAGGGGCGGATGTGGCCGCTCGGCTGGGCGGGCGTGTACGGAGAGTCCAGAGTGGTGGTTTCTGCGCTCGGACACGATATGCGCTCGTACGCCAGCCCGGAACTCCAGCAATTCCTGCTTAACAGCGTCGCGTGGCTACTGGCGGCGTGAAGCTTGCACCCCTGAAAGCAATAACCTGAGTCCGAGGGCGGGTGCGCGTGCCCGCCTTTGTCATAGAAGGAGCTATGTGTGTATCGAGTAGCAATTATCGGCGTGGGCAGGGGTGGGCAGGGCATCGGTGGCCATAGCATAGGGTACATACACGGGAGATGCTACAAGGCCCAAGGTCAGTGCGAGATCGTCGCGGTCGCGGACATCTCAGAGGAGAACCTGACGAACTTCTCTGAGGAGTTCGGCGTGAAGGGCCGGTACGCGGATTACCACGAGATGCTCGCCGAGACAAAGCCGGACGTGGTCAGCGTCGCGACGTACGCCGGGCTGCACAGGCCCATGGTGGAGGCGTGTGTCGAGGCCGGGGTGCGGGGCATCTGGTGCGAGAAGCCGTTCACTCTGACGATGGACGACGGAGTTGCGATGGTCGAGGCGTGCGAGAAGGCTGGGGTGAAGATGATAATTGACCACCAGCGCCGCTACCTGCACCACTTCCGCGAGGCGAAGCGGCTCTGGAAGGAAGGTGTGGTCGGCTCAGCCGTGCAGATCTTCGCGAACGTGGGCGCGCCGGACATGATGGAGTGGGGCACCCACTGGCTGGATATGATGTACTTCTTCATGGACGACCGGCCAGCGCAGTGGGTGCTCGGCCAGGCGCGATGCACAGGGGCGAGGCGGGCGTACGGCCACCTGCAGGAGGAGCACGCAGTAGCGTACATAGGGTTCGAGGACGGCACGCGAGGAATACTCGAAAGTATCGAGAGGATCAACGGTGACTTCGCGATCCGGTTGATGGGTACCGAGGGCTATATTGACTGCAAGTGGGACGGCAGGCTGCAACTGCTCAACTCTGAGGGGCTGCGGGAGATACCGGTGCGCTCCGGCCTCCATACTCCTCACAAGGGACTGGACAGCGAGGACGCCTGGCTCGCCGCCCTTCAAGCTTTGCTCGACTGGCTGGAGGGCAGCCCGGAGCCGGAGGTGTCGGCGCGCAAAGGGCTCGCCTCCTCGGAGCTCTACCTTGCCGCGTACGAGTCCGCCCGCCGTCGCGACCGCATAGACCTGTCGCTGCGGGGGCAGAGCGAGCCGCCGCTTGACGCCCTGGCCGAGAACAGGCCGTAATGTCCGCAGCTGATGCGACACTGGCGTCTGTCGGTCTGAGCGGGGCAAGGGACCCCGGTAGCGCTGGCAAGCGCGGCTACGGTATCCCTCTCCGACGTTCCACGCACCCCAGCGTCCGCTCAGAAGGCTCGGCACACTGTCCTATCGAGCTCGCGGGGAATCCGGGACCTCGGTCCATGGATTCCCCGCACGGCGTCTACTCGGAAGCTCCAAGGCATACTCCAGTTATCAACAGCAGGAGCAGGAGGTCTGATGGTGACGCACGCAGAACGAAAGCAGTTCACTCTGGATGAGTATCACCGCTTAGCTGAAGCCGGGATTCTGACGGAGGACGACAATGTTGAA
>JADDPP010000193.1 GCA_016781845.1 Rubrobacter sp. | reverse complement strand
TCGAGCTGTGCGATCTGCTGCTCAAGCGCCTGCCGTTCGCTCTGCAGCGCCGAACGCTCTTGCTCGAGCTGCAGGATCAGCTCCGCGTTCTGCCTCGCCGCCGCTTCAAGCAGGTTCTGCTCGACGGTCTGGCGCTCTCGCAGCTGGCTCAAGACCCCGTTGCAGATACCATCCGGGGGCTCATGATTAGCACTGAAACCAATAGGACCTTGGCCTTCGTTCCGCCTACCACCTGTTGTTCCCCCTATCCACGTGCCGTCCTGCTGTTGCTCGACGAGGATACATCGCCTCGATGGTGCATCCCGTTGCGCAACCTGCTCATCTGCCCCTAGCCACCCTGCTGGTTAGCCCCTACGTCACGTCCTTTCTCCCCTCCCAACGCAAAAACCGGCCACGCTAGACCCGTGAGGGTCCGGTAGCCGGTTGCACCAGTGGCTCCGCCCGCCCAAGGTGCCCAGATCAGGACGGGTTTCGCAGCCTCTACCTAGCCAGTGAGCCAGGGATATAGGAATATCGGAGTCCGTGGGATGCAAGCTAGCGAGAAGGCTAGGATGCGGCTATCGTACGACCCCGAAGTGCAGTTCATGGTAAACACTCCGGTCAACATCTGGTAAACATCGAGGGCTGTGCTGCCGCAGCAGCTTCAGCGCAGCCTGGAAGCGGCAAGGGTGCCTCGCGATCTGAATCGGTGCCGCTGTGGTCATTAAGGGGACTCCGCCAAGGGGTGCAGGTGCGCCCCAGCCTCCGTAGAGCGCTATGAAAGGCACCTGCCCGGGCCGCCGCTGGACTCCATAGAGATCCACGTGGAGGAGTCCGAGAAACTGTCATCGTGGGACACAGGGGAGCAGTCGGCGCGCATCAGGGAGCGGGTGGGGGTGGCCAGGCAGGTACAGCGGGGGAGGTTCGGGTCGCGGGCGCCGGTGCAGAACGATACGATGGGGCCTGCGGACGTCCGGGAGCACTGCTAGCGAGGAAGCGACTGATTCACTGCAGGCGTCGAACTCCACAGCGATGACGGGTGCGAGCTACCCGAATGCTGTCTCGGTCTACATGCGCGACACGATCACTGGGCCGACATCCTGATCAAAATCGGCCTGGGACACCTGCGCCTACCACGTCCGGCACCTGTCCGGCGCATGATAACAACCCCCAAAAGGGTGGTTCAAGCATCTCCCTGCCAAGGCGCGGCTTCCTATGTCCTACGGGCCGCCTTAGCCCGGAT
>JADDPP010000043.1 GCA_016781845.1 Rubrobacter sp. | reverse complement strand
CTCGGACCGGGCGTGCGTAGAGCAGGTCAAAGGAGAGGAACCGGCGCTGGTTCTCGAAGTCCGCCTTCGCCACCATCTCGGGCTCCTGGCATCCCTCGTGGAAGTATTCCGCACTCTCGCTCTGGACGAACAGGGCGTCGTCACGCTCCTGGAGAATAGCCTGGACCGCGAGGAGGTTCGCTCGGCACATGTGCTTGAGCGCCGTGACGAACGCTTCCTCGCTCCTGAGCTGCTCGTTCCATATGCCGTGGAGCGCGCTCAGCTTGGCGCAGACGAAGATCTCGTTGACTGGGGTGTACAGGCGGATCCAGGGGTACCTGCGAGCGAACTCGCGTGCATACTCGGCGAAGTGCTCGGGCCAGTCGGGGTTCTGGAAGTCCCCCAGCCAGTCCGGCAGCCCGAAGTGGCACAGGTCGGCTATCGGCTGTATGCCCAAGTTCCGCATCTCGGCGAACACCTCGTCGGAGAAGCCCCAGTCGTAGGAGCCGGGGCCGAGGTGCATCCGGTAGTACGGGGGGCCGTAGCGCAGGTAGCGTATCCCCATATCGCGCACCAACTCCAGGTCGTCGCGCCAGCGCTCGTAGTGGAAGCACTTCTCGAGTTCGTCGATGCGCGTCCGTTTCCCGTCGCGACCGGTGATCGTCGGGTAGCTGCACTCGATGCCGGTGGCGAACATGAAGCCCTGCCCTACCAGCGAGTCTAAGTCAGGTATGTAACTTGTAGTGACGGTCATGAAGCCCTCTCTATCCCTAGCCAGTGACGCCCGAGCCGTCGTATTCGGGCTGGCGCTCGATCTCGTCGCGCCGCAGCCGTACGTGCACGCTGGCACCGGGCCAATCGACCTCCTCGATCGACTCCGGAGACAGTAGCACCTTCTTGCCCGGCAGCCGGTCGCGGGTGTCCACCACCATGGCCTGTATCCGCCAACTATCGTCGTCCAGGAGGAAGTCCTCCACGTGACCTATCTCGCCATCCTCTGCCTGGATCCGGTAGCCCATAACCTCCTCGGCGCTGCGCAGGTGCGGGTCCCCCTCTTCTCGCGCGGACTTGGTCCAACCATCGGCCAACCCTGTCGGTTCCAGCGGTACTGGCGGCACCGTGGCTATAGGGTAAGCAGACGGTATCCCCGCGTACGCAGCGGACCAGTAGTAGGGATAGCCGTAGTAGTTTGCGAGCTCGGCCTCGTGCTGGCGCGATACCGGCTGGTCCTCGTAGATGCTGGGGCTGTTCTCCACCTGCCCCCGCGTGAGGGACACCGCGAGCTGCTCGTTGGCCGGGTCAATCCCGCGCAGCGTGTTCGGGGAGATCAGCACCTGTCGGCCGGTGAGCCAGCCTCTGGTATCGATCACCAGGTAGCGCACCGTCCAGGTGTGGTCGTCGAAGTACACGTCCTTGACCTTGCCAATCTCGCCGTCCGTGGCGCGCAGGTTGTAGTCCCGTAGGCTCTTAACACTTCGCAACATGGTCCATCCTCCGCTAGTTAGCATAAGTGGGAAGTCCTGAACAGAAACAAACCATCGAGGTAATCGGCCTGAACAATGCCTGAACAAACAAGCAAGGCTCACCGACCTTGCCCCGTACTCTTCTGTTACTGGGCCTCGGCAATGTTCTCGACTCACGACTGGGTCGGCGTCTGCTAGCGACCGGCTTCGCCCACCGGCACTGATCTGCTGATAGAACGGGTGTTCATCAACAGCGAGGAACTGATGATCTCCACCTAATCCCTGTGCCTGAGCAGGTGGAAGATGAGGGCGACGAGAGACCCGTACACCACGTGCACCGCGATAACCATTGCGACTAGGCGGGGTCGTTGCTTAGTCGGGGGCAGCATCAGCTTCATCCGCGGCACCAGCGAGCCGGGGCCGATCGCCCACACAACGAACCCGTGGATCGGCCCGACCAGGAACCTCGATACCTGCGTGCTGCTCTGCACGAGGGCGTACACAAGCCCCCAGAAGCCGCCATAGGCCAGGTGCCAGGCAGTCCCAGCTATGTACTGCTGTCTCGAGCCCAGACTCGTCCCGAAGATGCCGGTGGCTACCTTCTGCACGAAGGTCGCGGTCACCCGGTTCATGTTCGGCGGCATGCCCGGCCCCTCCGAGAGCGCCTGCCCGGCCGTGATCCCCTCATCGATCTGGCCGCCACTCCCTGCGTCTTGGTCAGACATCACCTTCCGACCCGTGGCTACCATCCCCGTCACCGCCAGGGCTCCTGCCATACCGGCGATTAGCCCCTTCACCGCCACACCGAGCGGCGTATCCTGATCCTTGTCCATGTCTCGCTCACCTCCCCTGATTCTCGTTACATCCCGCGGTTGCCATTACGCACCACAGACCGCCCACTCAAGGCCACGCGGAATATCGGTAAGTATCTACGTTCCAGCCTCCCGGACCACGACCACATCCGCTATCCGAATACCTTGGTCATCTGTATAAATGCCCGTCTCTACGTTATGAACCATGCCGGCTTGTAACGCGTCCGCGGACTTGGGGTGGAGCACCGGGGCCCCCGAGTGGTAGATCCCCTTGAACCCCACACCGTGCCCCAGCCCATGCTTGAACTCCTCGCCGTAGCCCCTCTCCTGGAGCACGCTCCGCGCCGCCCGGTCGACTTCGGCAGCCCTCCTGCCGTGCCGGATAGCTCCAAGCCCTGCCTTGAGTCCGTCCAGCACCGCTGTGTACATCTCGCGCTGCTGGTCGTCCGGCTGGCCTACCACGAATGTCCGGGTGACATCCGTCCAGTAACCATCGGCGTATGAGTTGATGTGGGCGAGGACAAAGTCGCCCCGCTCGATGGCTGGGTCGGTGGTCTGCTGGAATTGCAGGTGTGCCCGTGACCCGTTCGGTCCGGACATCGCGAACGTGTATGCGCCCACCCGCCCGCCACCCCCGTAGCCGGTGCCCTTCCCGACGATCGCCCCGTACATCGTCGCGGCGAGCTCGCTCTCGCGCAGACCGGGACGGATCACCTCCCGTGCCGCCGCGATCCCAAACGTCGCGATCTCGTGCGCCAGCCGTATCCGCTCGATCTCGCGTGCCGTCTTGACCTGGCGGAGACGGCGTAGCGTTTCCGTCGCGTCAGCCAGCTCCGCCCCCCCGAAGCCCCTCCGGTACATCTCCTCGATGTAGGGCAGAGGCGCGATGACCTCCCCGTAGCCCGCCGGCATCGAGTCGGGGCCTCCCTCGTAACCGATGCGGGCACCGGTCAGGCTCAGGTCGTGGGCGACGTCCCTGAGGATCGGAGCGGTCTCGGAGATAGAATCACTCAGCTTCAGGAGCGTGACCGGCTTGAACGTGCGGATATCGCCGACCCAGCCCGCGTGCGCCAGCGGCTCCTCGTCGCCGGGCACGACGAGCACGGGCTCGCCCTCGAGTGGCAAGACGACCGTCGAGTCGGCAAGCACCGGCCAGTAGCCGGACAGCATCAGCACGTTATGGGGCAGGCGGCAGACGAGGGCGTCCAGCCCCTCCCGGCGCATCTCTTTCCGGGCCCGGTGTAAGCGCTCCTCGTCGTGATCCATCGACTCTGCCTCCCCCATAGTTGGCAGCCTGCTTCCTTTGAGCCTCGCAGGCGCTCGGCCCCTCAGAAGTCCCCCCTCGGGCAGCCTGCCAGACGCTTGAATCTCAAGCGCCTGGTAGAGCGTAGAGCCAGCCGACTACCGCACCAAAGATGATGTGGAGCATCATCACGCCGACCGGGATCATGGAGCCGTAGTTGGCCCCGAAGGGACCGGGGGCTGCCAGCACCTCTCCCGGCCCCATCCGAGGGTGCATCGCCGGCATCATCCTGAAGGCCATGCCGGCCATCACCCCATGTACCGCTCCAAACACGGCGCCCCAAAGCCAGCTTGCCTCGATACCAAGCAGGCTAAAGAGCGCCGCGTAGATGATCGCGAACAGGACGCCCATCATGAAGTGGGCTATCAGTCCGAGGGCATAGACCACGCCCGTGCTGTCCGGGCCTGTGAACATCAATCCCAGCATCCGGGGCATGTCCATTCGCATCCCCATGGCCTTGCCCATGTACATCAGCGCGGTCATCACCGCGGTGGCGACGAGCCCCGCGACAACTGCGCTTCCCCAATCGATCTGCATCCTTCCATCCTCCCTCGATACTCATGTTGATCTTGCTACCGCTCGATATTCCTAAGCGTCAGACGTTTCGGCGGTAGCCATTACCCGAGAGGTCTATGGGACGACCCTATATAGCAGCTGCGTGGCGGCGGACGACGCCAGCCCGTAGGCCACGTGCGCACCGAACGCGTGGGCGTGCATCGAGAGGGGATACGCCGTAGGCCCGACCGCCAGCCCCAGGAGGGGTGTGGCCAACTCGTCCCCGAAGAGCCACACCCCCGTGCCCAGCGCGAGGCCGCCTCTGACGTCCGGCGCATCAACCTTCCCCCTGACCACGCCGTAGAGCCCGCCCATCAGCATGCTGTACACCCAGTGGGTGACGTAGCTCAGGGTCGTCCGTGTCTCCTGCGACTCCGGCTCCTTGCCCGCAATCAACTGGTAGGCGATTCGACCCATCACCGCCGTGCTCGACTCACCCTCCTCGCGGTGCTTGCCGATCACGGCTATCGAGTCCAGGGTGTGCGGCTCGCGGTTATCGCCCTGTTTGCGCGGGTCACCGCCCGCAAGTGCCGACGCCGCCTTCCAGTAGTAACGCATGGCGATCACTCCGGTTGCGCTGCCAACCGCACCTAGAATGAACCCTTTCCACCGATTGCGTTCGTGGTTGCTCATAGCTCCTCCTTCTCTGCACGTATACAAGACTAACCGCGCCTCACCTGCTCAGCGACGAACGCTGTAACCGCCCCGTATACGATGTGCATCATCACCCGTCGCCCCACGGTCATTGGCTGCTCGTTCCAGGACCCTGCGGTCGCACCGAGGGCCGGACCGACTCCACCGAGGTTGAGGACGTAGACTCCGAGGCCGTACAGCGGACCCGATGGGATCGCGCGCAGGGCAAGCTTCGAACGGAGCGCGCCGTAGCCCGCGCCGAACCCGGCGCTAAGTGCCATATGCTCGACCATCGCCAGCGCCTTCTCCTGCTGCGGACCCGTCTGTCCGGCAACCCCCGCATGTTCCTCCAGCTTGCGCTCCACCTTTAGCGGCACCGGAGCGTCTATCGTCCCGGTCTTCTTGCCGACCATCATCGCGGCGGTCATCACCATCCCTCCGGCAAGACCTCCGACCGCCCCAGCCCCTGCTGCTTGCAAAATACTCATCCGATTGACTCCCTCGATATTCAAATGCCCTCACGCCCCGGCATCGGCTCCCTACAGCCCCCGCCGCTTTGCAGTCTCAGTGATATAGTCCGCTGTCCTTGCCGCTATCGCCTGGATCGTCAGGCTCGGGTTCACCCCGGAGCTCGTGACGAAGACGCTGCCGTCGCAGACGAACAGATTCGGAACGTCCCAGGAGCGACACCACTGATCCACAACGGAGGTTTCTGGATCACTACCCATCCGGCAGCCACCCATCAGGTGGGCTGTATCCTCGACGCTGAAGATCGACTCCGCCCCTGCCGCCACCAAGATCTCCCGCATCTTCGCCACACCCGCCTCAATCATCCTCTTCTCGTTCTCGCCCCAGCTGAACGTGACCTTCGGTATGGGCAGGCCGTACTGGTCCTTCTCCTCCGGGACGACCGTCACGGTGTTGTGCGCGTAGGGCAGGCACTCGCCGTTGAGACCCCAGCCCGCGTAGTGGTTGTAGTCCATCATGAAGGTCCGCAGCCGCTCTCCCCACATCCGCTTGCCGCTGCTCGCCATCTTGGCGAACTGGATCGGGAAAGGGCCGACGCACTCGATCGTGTACCCGCGAACGTAGTCGTTTGACGGGTCCGTATCGTAGTAGTGCTGGCTGAGCGCGAGCCCTGGAGGCGCCTTGTACTGGCGGACCGACTCGTCGAAGCGGCCGAACACGTTGTTGGAGGAATGGATCATAAGGTGGGTGCCGACCAGGCCGCGGGAGTTGGCGAGGCCGTCGGGGAATTGGGGGCAGGCGGAGTTCAGCAGCAGCCTGGGCGTCTCGATGGAGTATCCCGAGACGATGATGAGACGTGCTCGCTGCTCCTCCTCTATGTAGCCGCCATCGCCATTCGCCCGAAAGTAGCTCACGCTCTTAGCGCGTCCACGGTCGTCCAGGTTTATGCGAGACGCCATGCATCCCGCACGGATCTCGGCCCCGACCTTCATCGCCTTGGGGATGTAGGTGACGAGGATGCTCGACTTGGCATTAGTCGAGCAGCCGAAGTTGCAGTAGCCCCGGTAGACGCAGGGGTGGCGGTCGTCCTTGGGAGCCGAGATCGTCGCGAGGGGCGCGGGCGCCCAGTTGACACCTAACTGCTCGCAGCCGCGCACGAACAGGTCCGCCGTCGCGTTCAAGGGGTGCTCCCGGTAGGGGTAGGGACCTCGCCGCTTCGGCCCCCACGGCCAGCGCACGGGCCCCGAGATCCCGAGCGCCCGCTCCACTTCCTCGTAGTACGGCTCCAGAGCCTCGTACGTGACCGGCCAGTCCTCCCCGACGCCGTCAACGCTTCTGGTACGGAAGTCCTCCGCGTGCATGCGTAGCGCGACCATCGTGTAGTGGACGGTGCTGCCGCCCACGCCCTTGCCGGTAACGTTGCCCGCCAGCTCGATCGGGTCGTCGCCGCCGGTGATGCGCCTGTCTGTCCAGTACAGCTGGTTGGCGGCCTTCTCGTCGCTGACGAAGTCGAGCTCCGGCACCCAGTGGGGCCCCGCCTCCAGCGCGACCACCTTGAGGCCGGCCTCTGCCAACTCCTTCGCCAGCACCCCTCCGGCCGCGCCCGTGCCGATGATGAGCACGTCCGGATCCTCTATACGTTTGTGGCTGGTGCTGTCCATGCCTTTATGCCCGCTCAATGCGTCGCCCCTCCCTGACCACTCGCCGCCCCGTGCTGCTCTTCCGGCACCTCCCGATGCTCCCGTGGCAGAGGCTGGGTCTCCTCGGCCTCCCACGGGTCGAGCTTGTCGAGCGCTAGCCGCACGTGACCGCGAGGCGAGGCCGGCCCTTGGAAACCGATCTCGTTCCAGGCCGCGGGGTGCGAGTAGTACGACTCGGCGACGTCCTGCATCAGCAGCTTGAAGAACCGCTTCGCCGGCAGGTCCTTCCACGTCGCCCCAGTCGGGTCGCCATCCTCCACCGCAGCCAGCACCTCGTCCTGCTGCCCGCCTTCGAGCTCCGCGAAACCCTTCTCGAACATCGCATGGCTTGTCTCGTCGATGCCGGCCAGCCCCCGGCGGTAGGCTTCGTCGTCCCACGGCATGCCCTCGTATCGATACCCGTTGCCCCGGCCACTCGCCAGGCGCTGATCGATATAGGGCGCTATCGGGATGCGCAGCTCCGGTGGGCGATCGGCCTGTGGCAGGAGACGCGAGCATGTTGCCTCGAGCGTGGCAAACTCTCCCTCGCTGAAGAAGGAGCGTTCGGGCACGTTTACTATGCGGTCGAGGACGAGCCTCCTCGTCTTCTCGTCCCAGTCATGTGCCCACTTGTCGGGCGCCATCACGTCGTACTCCGGGTACGGCGTGCGCCCCCCGCCGCCGGCGGGCGGATGTGGGCTCGGGGAGTCGGCGGGCACAGAGGCCTCCCCGGGCTTGCGCCCTTCGATCAGCCGCCTGATAGCCGCAGCTGCTCTGATGGCCATCTCTACCTCCTGCCTCTGTCGAAGTACGCCGCGAGCAGCCCGAGCAGCCCTTGCCCGCTGAGCTGCAGCGGTGCCACCAGCGGCGCGCCGTAGAACAGGTTCTGCCAGGAGAATCCCCCGGCACGGCTCCGGACGTTCTTGATGTGGAAGCCGAAGCCGACAAGCCCTGCCAGCGTGGCGGCTACCGACAGCACCGCTTCCAGCCGGCGTCCAGCGGTGCGGGCGGGCGAGATGGGTAGCTCCGCCACGGCCTGGGCGACCGCCAGCACGGGGGCCAGGGTGACGGGCGTGTACTGGACCTTGTTGGCGTAGTAGTTCTCGTAGTGGTAGTAGCCAGCCTCGACGGAGAGCAGGAGTTGGCCCGCGATCTCGACCAGCCGGAGCCGATGGATGATTTCCCGATTGCCCTCGTCGCTGGTTCCAAGCAGGCCGACCAGACCGAAGAGCGCGACCTGGGGCGGGGCGACGACGGGAGGTCCCGTCATCCCGTTGTAGCGCCACTCGTACAGCCCACCCATCTGACGGCGCACGCCGCGCAGGTGCATCAGCGTACCGAAGGCGCCGAGAGCGAAAGTGCCCCAGGAGAGGGCGCGGAAAAGCCGACGGGTGCCGGGAGTATCGATAACTGCCGAGAGAAGACCTCCCGCCATCACGACGGGGATATACGTCACCGGCAGCCACATGAAGCGGCTCTGATAGCTGCCACGGTAGTGCAGCACGGCGATCTCGTACCACAGCGGAGGCATCGAGCCGGCCACGACCAGGCGCAGCAACCAGGGCAAACCGATTTGATCCAGCAGCCCGGTCGCCTCCTGCAGCTCCCTCGCGATCCAACCGTCGAGCGACGCTTCCGGCACCAATTGGAGAAGCTCGCGGACTCCGACCTCGGGCAGCTCGTTCGACCTGACCCACTCCACCAGGCTAACTGCCATATGCTGCCTCCCCTGCCTGCCCCTGTATGAGCGAGTGCCAATCCGCGTTACCGGTTTCGTCGAACGGCCACGCCCCCAGCTCGCCCAGCAGCTCGAGCTGGGGGCTCTGGCGGACTTCCGGCAGCAGGGCCTCCGAGACCCACATCTCGCCCAGATCGTCAGTGCTCCTGATCCAGCACACCCTCGGCGGCGCCTCCGGCACCGCCGCCCGCAGCGCAACCTCGATAGCCTCCCGGTCGGACTCGAGCGCGATAGGCACCGCCGCCTCGATCAGGCGACCGTCCCGGCTGGCGGCGGTGAGCATGTTGATCGTCGTGGCCCTATGGTCGATCTTCTCCACCAGTCGCCTGGTCGTGAAATCGGCCTGGCCGATGCCGAGCGCGTTGCCCCTGGTCTGCTCGGTCAGGTCCAATACGACGATCCGCTTGTAATCCGGCACCCGCTCGCCCTCACCCTCCGCTCGCCAGAAGCCGGTGACGTTCGGGTCCATGCCGCCGCCGGAGACGTCCTTACCGATGTAGCTGATCACCAGCACGTCCAGGCAGTCGAACGGGACGCGCGCAACGAAGGCCCGAGCCTTCTCCAGACACCGCCGGTCGGATTCCCAGAACTCCTGTGGCTCAACCACCTCTATGTGATAAGGCTGCCGGTAGCCGTTCTCGACCACGTTTATGCCGAGGATCACGTTACCCTTCTCCAGCGCTACCTTCGGCACGGCCTGCACCGACTCGGCGAGTCCGTGGGAGTGCGCCTCCTGCGCCCCCCTCTGCTTGCCCAGCCCGATCGTCGTCAT
Source organism: Rubrobacter sp. (assembly GCA_016781845.1). Lineage (GTDB taxonomy): Bacteria > Chloroflexota > Chloroflexia > Thermobaculales > Thermobaculaceae > JADDPP01. Next base: position 9,246 of record JADDPP010000043.1, on the reverse strand, counting down.
CTTCAGCAGGCCGCTGCCGTTCCCCTCGTGGAGAATGGGGTGCGTCTTGCACCGGCCGACCACGATCGTCGCGTCCGCCTCATGGGCGTACCTGTCGTAGTGAACTCCAGCGCCGTTCTCCGCCCGCCCCAGGCGCACAGTGTCCATCGTCGCGCGGATAGGGCAGCCCATCACCTCCTCGGTAATCCCGTAACCCTCAAGGATCTCCGCCTGCCCCCCGGCTGTAGCGCCGCCGTGGCTACCCATAGCGGGTATGAGGAAGGGCTACGCTCCACACGACTTCACCTCGTCGATGAGGGCTCGAAGGATCTCCTTGAAGCCCCCCATGCCGCGGCTGCCCGCCGTGATGGCCACTTGCTGACCGGGCTTCACCTTCTCTGCCAACCCCACGGCCCTCAGGCGCACCTTTACCTCATCCCCGATGTCCTCTATATGGTCCGTCGGGAGCACCTGCCGGACCTTTGCGATCCTCGGTAGCTCCATTCGAGGCAGCTCCATCACCACTCCTCCTGGCTCGGTTACCCTAGATCACCCGCCGCACGAGCCCCTCGGTCACGATCGGGATAAGCTTTCGAGACGTACGGCTTACCCGCCGTGCCCGTCGTTGGTCTACCCCGTAATCGATGGGAGGCCGCAGTACAGCGGGCCCATACAAGTCCGGCCCTCTCTCATCCTAAATATCATCCGAACTCTCTCGAACCGATGGCGAGCGTGAGCCGTACAGCGTCTGGACGTCTTCGCCTCGGGGACCGAGCTTCGCCTGCCGGTCGTTCCGGGAAGGAGGCTCGCTCCAGGGCATCTCGCCCACGACCAGCTTCGGCACGTTGATGAACACCTCCGTGCCGGCCCGCTTGACGACAGCATCCAGCGGGATGTACGTGTCCTGCTTGAGGATGAGCCCGCGCCTGACCAGTAGGTACGCGTCCGCTTCCTCCGTCGCCTCGACCACCCTCTCGACAGTGCCGATCTCTCCCTGGTCTGACCCCAGGACCGTATCCCCAGGCTGCGCGGTGTCGCTGGTGTTGGCCGGGGCGCCGACGGCGGCAAGGAACTGTTCCACCTCCATGACGGCGTTGCCGATCAGCGGGTAGTCTAGGTGGATAGCCGCCTCATACGCGGGGACGCTCTCCGCCCCGATGGCATTCGACAGGTACGTGACGTCGTACCCCTCCTCCATGGCGCGCCGCCCCGTGGACTCGCAGCACAGGTTGGCCGTCATACCGGCTATCACCAAGTGCGTGGTCCCCAACCGCTGGAGGCGATCCGGAAGATCAGTCTCGAAGACGTCGATCCCCTTGTGCGGCAGGAGCACCGTCTCGTCGTCTCGTGGCTGCAGGTCCGGATGAAAGTCGGCTCCCCAACTGCCTGCCAGGAACATCTTATTCTCGAACATGATCCGGTTGATCCCAGAGCGGCGGTGCAGCTCCTTGTCCGCGTAGTCCTCCTCGGTGTATGCCATAGGGCCGAAAAGGACCGGGATGCCACGCTCGCGGGCGCCCTCGATGGCACGCTTCAGGTTTCCGACCACGTCGTGCAGCTTGACGGTGTTCTTCGTCATCTCCCAGCCAGCGCCCCCTTCGGACAGAAAGTCATTCACCGGGTCGATCACCAGGAGGGCGGTTCGCTCCGGCGGAAACGTGACCCCCGCTTCTCCCTTCAGCATGTAGGTGGCGCCGCCTTCTCCATCGCGCCCGAGTTGATCAGTATCCATTGTGTCCATAGTTGTTCTCCATCTGAATTGTCCTCGCCGCTTCCTAGATCACCTGACGCACGAGATCCTTGGTCGCGGTGAGCGCGATCTTGATCCTGTCCGGCTGTCCCTTGGCCAGCGCCTCCGCGAAGTGCATCGCCTGGTCGCGGCTGATCTTCGGGGGCAGCGGCGGCTCGTTCGGGTCCACCACAGCCTGGACGATCGCCGGCCCGTCGTGCGCCAGCGCACGCTCCAGCACGGACCGCGCGTCCTTCGGGTCCTCGATGGTGAAGCCCGCGGCCCCGAACGCCTCCGCGAACTTCGCGAAGTCGATAGGCTCGAGCTCCACCCCGAACTCGGGAGTGCCCTCCATCACCATCTGCTCCCACTTGATCATGCCCAGTGTGTTGTTCTTGAAGACGATCACCTTGACGGGCAACTTGTACTTCACGCAGGTCGCGAGCTCGCCCATCAGCATCGTGAACGCGCCATCTCCAACGATCGCCACCACCTGACGGTCCGGGTGCGCGATTTGGGCACCGATGGAGTACGGGAAGCCGTTGGCCATCGTGGCGAGCGTGCCGGAGAGCGAGAACATCTGCCCCTCGCGGATGTTGATGTAGCGAGCGGCCCAGGTGGCGATCGTGCCGCTGTCGGACGAGATGACGGCATCGTCGCGAAGCAGCCTGTCGAGCTCGTACGTCACCACCTGCGGCTTCATCGGCATGTCGCCGCTGGTACCCCTCTCCTCGAGCAGCTCCCGCCACTCTTTCATCCCCTGCTGCGCCTGCTCCAAGAAGGAGCGGTCATCCTTGCGCTCAAGCAGAGGTAGGAGTGCGCGGAGCACTCCCCGGGAGTCGCCCGCGAGCCCCACCTCCACCGGGTACCTGAGGCCGATGCGGGCGGGATCGATATCTATCTGGACGCCCCGCGCCTTGCCGGGCTCCGGGTAGTACTCCTCATATGGGAAGGAGCTGCCGACGATCAGCAGTGTGTCGCACTCCTCCAGCGCCTCCTGCGAGGGCTTGGTGCCCAGGAGCCCTATCCCGCCCGTTGTGTACGGGCTGTGGTCAGGCACCGCGGCCTTGCCCAGCAGCGGCTTGATGATCGGCCCGGACAACATCTCGGCGAGCTGTTCCAACTCCTGGCTGGCTCCCAGCGCGCCCTGTCCAGCCAAAATCGCCACCTTGCCGCCGGCGTTGAGGATCTCGACCGCCCGCTCCAAATCCTCCCGCGGAGGCAGAGGGTACGAACAAGCGAAGATGTCCCCGCTGTGCCCGGCGACGTTCTTCTTGGAGCGCTGCTCGTCTGAGGTGGTCAGCTCCTGGGTGTCCTTGGGGATAGTGAGGTGGGATACCCCGCGGCGGGCGAGGGCAGTTCGGATCGCCTGGTCCACGGCGTTGTTCACGTGGGCCGGGCCGGTCAGCCGCTCGTTGTAGACCGATACGTCCATGAACAGCTTGTCTAGGTCGACGTCCTGCTGGAAATGGGTGCCTATCAGGTCGTGGAAGGTGTGGCCCGTGATGGCCAGGACCGGCTGCCCGTCGAGCTTGGCATCGTACAGCCCATTCAGCAGGTGGATGCCGCCGGGACCGGATGTGGCCAGGCAAACTCCGAGCCGACCCGTGTATTTTGCATAGCCAACGGCCGCGAACGCCGCGGCCTCCTCGTGCCTTACCTGTATGAAGCGGATCTCGTCTTGCCGCGTGCGCAGCGCCTCGAAAATTCCGTTGACGCCATCGCCGGGCAGTCCGAAGATCGTGTCCACACCCCAGTCGATCAGGCGCTCTACCAGCAGATCAGCCGTTGTCTTAGCCATCTATGACCCTCCTCAGGACCGCTGTGGAAACTTCTTGGTCGGATCCAGTCTCAGACCTATGGTAATCCCCGACGCATGAACACCAACTGACTTAATTCATCGCCCGCCTGAACACCGCCTGAACAAGCCTACGACGGCGATGTGGACAGCAGGCCGCGCAGTGACGCGAACAGATCCTCCATTGCGAAAGGTTTGTGCAGGTACGCGCACGGTTGGCACGACTCCATGCGCGCTGGACCGGGATGCGCATACACGAGAAACAGCACGGGGAGCGAGGGAATGACTGACCGCAGGACCTCGGCGGCGATCCAGCACTCCGGCTCGGGGCAGCCGAGGTCGGCGATCACAAGGCCCTCGCCTCTCCCTCGTGGTGCGTAGTCCGGCGGCCCATAGCACAGATCCCAGTGCTCCTGTCGCACGGCGTAGCCGCGCCGCGACAGGTTCAACCGTAACAGGTCGGACATCACCACATCGGGACAACACACCAAGACGTTCTCCATACCTGTCCCACCTCACGGTCCTGTCCCGATCCGAAGAGATACCAGGACGCCGTCAACTTCTTGGGGCAATATATGGTGGGTTACCTGACGGACACATGAACAGAAAGCCAGGCCGCCTGAACACGGCCTGAACATTCCCAGATGTGCCCTCTTACGACGGCTACTCGGCGGGCGGCATCCTGTAACCGACGCCAGCCTCCGTGAGCAGATAGCAGGGAGTGTCGCGATCCGGCTCTATCTTACGGCGGATGCGGCGGGCGTACGTCCAGAGGTAGTCCGACTCTTCGCCGTACTCGCCACCCCACACCGCCTGGAGGATTTGGCGGTGGGTCAGTGCCTTCCCAGAATTTCGGGCGAGATAGGCCAGGAGCTCGTACTCGCGTGGAGTTAGAGACACCTCGGCGCCTTGGAGGCGAACCCGACGGGAGCTGAAGTCCACCTCAAGATCACGATAGCGGTACGGAGAAAGGGGCCCCTTGGCCGCGGAGCCGGTGCGCCGCAGGGTCGCCCGAACGCGCGCTAGGAGCTCTTCCACGCCGAACGGCTTGGTGAGGTAATCGTCGGCTCCCAGGTCGAGCGCCCTGACCTTGTCGGTCTCCCGGCCTCGGGCCGAGAGCATTATCACCGGCACCTCGTTGTCTCGACGGACGCCGGAGAGCACCTCAAAGCCATCCGGTCCCGGCATGTTGATATCCAGGATGAGTAGATCGAAGGTGTGCTCAGCGGCGAGTTTCAGCGCCTCCGTGCCGTCCGCAGCGGTGAGGACCTCGTATCCTCTGGCCTTGAGATTCACCGAGACGTACTTGCGCATCGGGGCCTCGTCGTCCACGACCAGGATCGACTGCCGGGTCATGATACTTCTCCAGGAACTGCCGGAGCTATCGGCAGGCGGACGATGAGGCGCACACCACCCGGATAGTTCTCGGCCCGGATCCTCCCGCCGTGCGCGAGCACGATCCCCCGGCATATGGCGAGGCCGAGGCCGGTGCCCGGGACCACAGACCCTGTGCCCTCACACCGGAAGAACTTCTCGAAGATGCGCTCCAGGTGCTCCGGCGGGACGCCAGGGCCTCCATCCTCCACATGTAGCTCTACCTCTCCCTTCAGCGACTTTGCCGAAATCCGTATCTGAGTAGCCGGTGGGGAGTATTTCGCCGCGTTCTCCACGAGGTTGGCTACCACCCGCTCCATCTGGGCGGCATCCACGAGCACCGGAGGCAAATCCTCCGGGACATCCACCACCACTCGCCGACCGCCCAACAAGCCGCGGACCCTGTCCAGCCCGCGCTCAATGATTGTGAGCACTCCCACCGGTGAGAGCTCGGTGGGCGCGAAGCCGCCGCTCTCTATCCGGGACATGTCGAGCAGATTGCCGATCATCCCGGCGAGGCGGTCCGTCTCACGCTCGATCTCATTCAGGAAGTCCAGTCGCGTCTCCTCGTCCCACTCCACGTCCGTCTGACGCAGGGTGCTGACAAAGCCCTTGATGTGGCTCAGCGGGGTGCGCAGCTCGTGGGAGGCCGAGGCCAGGAAATCATCGCGCACCCGCACCGCCCGTTGGGCCTCGCGGTAGAGGCGCGCATTGTCGACGGCGAGCGCGGCCCTGCGCGCCAGCTCCTCAGCCAGGGCCAGGTCCGCCATAGTGTACCGACGCCCCGATTCGGCATAGGCGCACGCGATCGCGCCCAGGACCCGACCCCGCGCCACCAGGGGCACGATGAGGATGGACCTCATCCCGATCTGCTGGGTGGTCCTCAGGTGCTCGGGATTGCGGGCTAGGGCAGCCAGCTGCGCCTCGTCGACCTCCGGGTAGAACTCCGATCGTCCCGTCTGCAGCACCTTCGGTAGCCCCGCCGTCGCGCGCATGTCAGCTCGGTAGCGCGGGTATTGGCTCCGCAACTGGTCGGCAAGGTCCGTTTTCGATGGATCGGCATGGTGAACCGCCAGCCGGCGGACTTGACCGTCCTCCCCGATGATGTCGACGGCGCACCAGTCGGCCAGCCGCGGGATCGCAAGGGTTGCCACCCTCTGGAGGGTGGCCTCGTAGTCGAGCGATGAGGCCAAGATCATGCCCGCCTCCGCGAGCATCCGCAGCGCCCCCTCCGCCCGCTTACGCTCCGTCACATCGTGGTAGGTGCCCACGGCCGCGACAATGTGCCCCTCCCGACCGTACACGGGACCCGAGCTCACGCACATCGTGCCTGGCGTGCCGTCGCCGCGGACGATCGCGATCTCCTCATCCCTGACAACCTCACCCGTCGACACCGAGCGCACGAGCGGCCACTCCTCCGGGTCGTAAGGCCGCCCGTCGAGGCGCAAGCCCGACCTACGTTGGTAGTAGTGCTTGAGATCCTGGGCGGGCGGGAACGGATGACGCCAGATCTGTTCCACCTGCTCGTTCACGAGAATGAGTCTCCCGGAGGATGCCTCGGCGATGATGACACCGGCTGGCATCTGCCTCAGCACCTCCTCCAACTGCCTCCGCTCGTTCTCCAGCTGGCCGAGCAACTGCTCTCGCTCCGCCTCCGCCCGTCTGCGTCCCGAGATGTCGCGGACCATAGCGAGTATCGAAGTCACGCCACCTACATCGATGATCGAGGCGGAAATCTCGACGGGGACCACCCCTCCAGCCCTCGTCAGGCACGAGAGCTCGTCGGTCCATCCGTGCCCCTGATCGTGGACCGACGCAACAAAGGCTCGCAGCCTGGGTATCTCGGCCGGATGAACAGCGGAGATGGGCAGGGAGAGCAGCTCCTCGCGCGGATAACCAAGCAGCTCACATGCTCTGGGATTGGCATCCAGGATCGTGTCCCGGGCCGGATCGAGGACGAGGATCGCGTCATGGGAGTGCTCGAAGATTTTGCGGAAGCGCTCCTCGCTCTCCCGCAGCGCGTCCTCCAGCGCTACGCCGTCGGTCGCGGCTTTGGGGTGCGTCATGCGCAGTTGGGCTCCTTCCGTCCGGCCGCGAGACGTAGCGCCAGAGGGTTCTGACGATGGCAGTTGCGAGGCCCCGGATGAATCACCGCTCCCATACCGGATATCGCCGCGCACTTGGTGTGCCATGGGCTCCAACGACGGGCGAGGCAGCAAGGCTTGGCTGAGGGACTCTCGCGCGTATATGCCGCCCATCGCGACGCCATGCTGCGCGCCCCTCCCGCTGGGGATACCCGCGCTACGCGCCCGCCTGTGGGAGCCGTAGGCCGCCACCGAACACCTCTTCACTCGCGCACTCGTTAGCGATTCCAGCGGTGACGAAGGCGAGTTGCGTGTCCGGGTCGTCGCTTCTGCCTGTCTCGCGGCCGTGACCACTGCGGGCGCCGCGCGGGCAGCGGGTGATGGTGTTGGGGAATTGCCCGACCTCGTTGACCGGACGCTCACCGCGCTCCGTGGTGAGTTGGGACGCGCCGGTAGCTGATGCGATCGCCACCTCGGGCCTGACCGAGTGCTTCGGCGCCCGCGCTGCTGTCGCGCCCTGCGGGTTCGCCCGGGGATGGAGCAAAGATCCGGGGCGGTGTATGCAGCTCTACCCGCAGTCGCCCTCCCGCTAAACGAGGGAGATCGGTTGTAAGAACCTTTCCGTTGTCATCGGAAGTCGTGCGAGCGTACCGGGGACCCGACCGCCGAGGGAGAGTGCCCCTCGCCTTCTCGCCCCCCGTCTGGGACGCCCAGCTCCAGCGCCACCGCCCGCTCCGCCAGCACGTTCACCACCCCCCGCCCGTGCTGCACACGCCCCGCCACAGCGATCAGCGGGTGGTTGCGCAGGGCGTCCCGGTAGCGCGCGTTCACATCCGGGCGCACGATCACGTTGACGAGCCCTCCCTCATCCTCGAGCGTGAGAAAGAGGTACCCCTTGGCCGTACCGGGCCGCTGCCGGCATACCACCATACCCCCCACCACGACCATCTTTCCCTCAGGCCTCCGGCCCAGTTCCCCGCTCGGCACGACCTTGAGCACGGCGAGCCTGCGCCGGTAGTGCCCCACCAGGTGCCGATCGAGGCTGAACCCGAGCACGGCGTAGTCCAGGAGCGTCTGCTCGTGCGCCGGGCGCGCCGGCAGCCGGGGCCGCTCCTCCGGCAGGTCCAGTCCCGGCTGCCTCCCCTCCCCCGTCAGCGCGTACGCGTCCCACAGCAGCTGCTCACGAGCCTCCCCAGCCGGTCGAACGCCCCCGCGAGCACCAGATTCTCCAGTGGCCTCCCGACGGTCCCCGTCCTGCGGGCGAACCCGGCGAGGGAGTCGTACGGCCCGCCCTCCCCGCGTGCGCGAACGATGCTCTCGGCGACGCCCTCCCCCACCCCCTTGACGCGCCCCAGTCCCAGCCGCACCAAGGGCTCGTCGCCTTCGAGCGTGCAGCGCGCGGTGCTCCCGTTTATGCCCACTGGCAGGAAGCGCACGCCCCGTCGCCGGGTGTCCCACACCAGCACCTCCACGGGGTAGAAACCCATCGGCTGGTTGTTGAGGGGCCCTGCCACGAACGCCGACGGGTGATAGAGCTTCAGCCACATCGTCTCGTACGCGAGTCGCGCCAGGGCGGCCGCGTGGCTCTGGCAGAAGCCGTAGTCGGCGAAGCCCGCTATCTGACCGAAGCAGTCCTCCGCCACCCTCTCGGACACGCCGTTGGCGACGGCTCGCCCGACGAACCATGGCCTCAGCGCCTCCATAGCTTTCCGTGAGCGGTGGGAGCCCATCGCCCTCCTGAAACCGTCGGCCTCCCCCGCCGTACATCCCGTGAGCGCGGACACCGAGAGCAGCACCTGCTCCTGGTACAGGATGATCCCGAGGGTGTCTCGCAGGATCGGCTCGAGCTTGGGGTGCGGGTACCGTACCGGCTCTTCCCCCGTCCTACGCTTGTAGTACGGGTGCACCATCCCTCCCTGGATAGGGCCGGGGCGGATGATCGCTACCTGCGCCATCAGGTCGCTGAACTTTCTGGGGCGGGTGCGTACCAGGCTCTGCTGCTGGGCGCGGCTCTCCACCTGCGATGCCCCTATCGTGTCCGCTCGCCCCAATGCGTCGTACACCCGAGAGTCGTCAAGGGGTACCTCCGTGAGGTCGAGCGGCACCCCCCGCACCTTCTCCAGTTCCTCGCACTCCTGCACAACGGACATCGCGCGCAGGCACAGGAGGTCGAGCTTCGCAAGCCCCAGATCCTCCACGTCCTCCTTGTCGGCACCTACGACCGCCACCCCCCTTTCCTGACGCGCCGTATGACCTCCGCTAGCTCGGCATCCGTCAGGTAG
>JADDPP010000256.1 GCA_016781845.1 Rubrobacter sp. | reverse complement strand
AAGGGTGCAGCTAAGAGGTTCTTCGGCAAGCTCTTGAAAGGCTGCGAGTACCTACCACGGGTGATCATCACAGACAAGCTGGCAAGCTACGGAGCCGCAAGGCGGGCGGTGCTGCCAGGCGTGGAGCATCGGCAGAGCGGCTACCTGAACAAACGAGCTGAGAACTCACACCAGCCGACACGCAAACGGGAGCGAGTGATGCGAAAGGTTCAAATCAGCCGGGCACGCCCAGCGGTTCCTGTCCGCCTTCGGCCCCATTCGAGAAGGTTTCTGCCCCCGGCGGCATCAGTTCAAGGCAGAGCAATACCGTGCCGAACGTCATCATCGATTCCAGGTCTCGGCTGAGGTAACAGAGGCGGGAGCGATGGGTTAAGGGCGGAACGCATGGGGAGAGTCTCCGTCCATCATGCGTCCAACCGAGCCAAAGGCACAACTCTATCGCTCAACTTGACAATGCCCCCTCATATAGCAATCGCACTCCAGTACGCAACTGCCCCGCGCTGTACTTTGCGGCGCGCGTATGGTACTGTTTCGCAGAAGTTAATATCCCGGCAGAGGTATCCCCGCGGGAAGGGCGGGGAGTAAACGGGGGAAGACCGGTGAGAGACCGGCGCTGTCCCGCAACTGTGATCGAGCCTTCGGCTCGTAAGCCAGGATGCCCTCCTCTGCCCAGGCGCCGTATCCCTTCGCGAGAAAAGGGACGGACCGGCCGGGCAACAGCCTGGTTTACGTCCCCCTTGTCGTCAGTATGACAAGGGTTTTTGTTTGTCTTTCTTCTCGAAGCACACCGGCGCCCCGTTCACCTTCCGTGGAGGTTTTCATGAGCCGGTATCCTGATCTGGTGTCGTCGCAACAGTACTGCAGCATAGCCGGTTACCGCCATCACAAGACTGGACACGGGATGGCAAAGGGCATGACGCGAGGAGGCTGCTCGTGATCGATCCCGGGCCAGGGTTCCCGCTGCTCACTGCCTTCCTCCTCGGGCTGCGGCACGGCATTGACTGGGACCACATCGCCGCCATCACGGACGTGACCGCCGCCCCGAGCACAACGCGGCGCGGGGTTCTACTCGGGACGATGTATGCCACGGGGCACGCGCTGGTGGTCATCGTTATCGGAACGCTCTCAGTCCTGTTCGGTGTGGAGCTGCCCAACTGGGTCGCGGGCTATATGGAGCCAGTCGTCGGCGCCACACTCATCCTCCTTGGCCTCTGGGTGCTGTACTCGCTGCTGCGCGGTCCGGAGCGGTTCCGCCTGCGGAGCAGGTGGATGCTCGTCTGGGATGGGATCCGGGCGGGCGTCGGCTGGCTGCGGCACGGACACGCTCATGCCTCCGTTCGCCCGAGGGGAGACACCCCTGGCTACGGATACAGCGCTACCTTCCTGGTGGGCATCATCCACGGCTTCGGCGCGGAGACTCCCACGCAGGTGCTCCTCTTCGTCTCGCTGACGAGTGCTGCCGGCGCGGCGCTGGGGGTGCTCCTGATAGCCGCCTTCGTCCTCGGCCTCTTCATATCCAATACGGGCATCTCGCTCGGCTCCGTGTTCGGCTTTGTCAGCTCCCGGGGTGACAGGCGGTTCTACCTCGGGATGAGCGCAGTGACCGGGGTGATGAGCCTGGTGGTAGGTATGCTAGTTGTCACAGGGCATGCGGGGCTGCTCCCGGTCCTGTTCGGGGGTTAGGCAGATGATGGAGCCGGATGATCTGGAAATGGTAGAACATCACAGGCGGTTGTCAGGACACAGGGAGACGAGCTTTGAGTGATCGGACGCGGCGCGGTGGGGGGAGCAACCCCGGCTGCAAGGCGGCGCGAAATCTGGTGACCAGGGCGGACGGCAAGCTGGTGAATGTCGCCAGGAAGACCGGCCAGCTCTTCTTCTGCGTCACGGGATGTTGTTGCGGCCGCACGGATGAAGGCCACGCGGCCGTGCCACAGGACCTGTATCACGATGAGTGGATACGCCGCCGCCTCCGCAATAAAGTACACCTGACCGCGAGCGGCTGCCTCGGGCCCTGCCCACTCTCGAACGTCGTGATGCTCCTCTTCGACGGCCGCTCCGTCTGGTTCCACTCCATGAACAGCGAGCGCCAGGTGGTCGCGCTGTACGACTACATCGAGCAGATGCTGGAGGCTCAGGCGTACCTCCCGCCCACGCCGGCACTCGCCCCGTACCACTTCACCGCGTTCAACTGGGAGCCGCGCCCGGGTGAGGGGCACGACACGCTGCGCCGGGGCGCGGTCGCGGCGCTGCCGGAGCAGTCGGGGTTCCTCTTCCTCACGCACGCGGACACGGACATCCTCGCGCTCTCCAGGGTAGCGTCGCGGCTCGAGACCGATTTCCCGCCCGTCAAGGCGTACAACCTCTCCAACCTCAAGACGGACGAGGATATAGATGCCTTCCTCGCCGCAGTGCTCCCGCCCGCAGAGGTGATAGTCCTGCGGCTGCTTGGGAGCAAGGAGAGCTTCCGCGGCGGGTTCGAGCGCATACTGGACCACGTGGAGCGGCACAACAAGTGGCTCGTGTGCGTGCCGGGGACGGACGTTCTCGACCCGGAGCTCACGGCCGTCTCGAACGTGGGCGTGCCCGTGACGCACGAGGTGTTCGCTTACCTGCAGCTGGGAGGGCTCAAGAACTACGAGCACATGCTGCGCTTCCTGAGCGACCACCTGCTCTCCACGGGCTACGGTTACGATGCACCGGAAGCCCTGCCCCGCCACGGCGTGTACCACCCAGACGTGCCCGAGGGAACGCTCCAGGCCTGGCAGCAGCGCATGGAGCCGGTCCGGCCCACGCTCGGCGTGCTCTTCTACCGCTCGCACCTGCTCTCCGGCAACACGGACTTCGTGGACGCGCTTGTGCGCGCCGGGGAGGCGCGGGGAGCGAACGTCCTGCCGGTGTACGCCTACTCGCTCAAGGAGTACCCGGAGGGCGAGGAGAACACGGGCGGCGCGCTCCCGTCGGCGCTGCGCTACTTCGTCTCGGAAGGCTGCCCCAACGTGGAAGTGCTCCTCAGCACGATGAGCTTCGCGCTCGGCGGCGCTGCAGGTAGCGACCCCGGCGCGGGCAACTGGTCCTCTGAGATCCTGAGCATGCTGGACGTGCCGGTCATCCAGGCCGTAACAGCCTCCTCCAGCAAGGAGCAGTGGGACGCCTCCCTGCGTGGCCTGACGCCGCTGGACAACGCGATGAACGTCGCCATCCCGGAGTTCGACGGGCGGATCATAAGCGTCCCTGTGTCGTTCAAGCAGGAACTCAAGCCGAACACGGAAGCCAGTTGCGCAGGCTGCACGCCCACGCCGCAGGAGATTGGGTCGCCCGTCGTGAAATACGTTCCGGTCCCGGATCGGGTGGAGCGTGTTGTGGGGCAGGCGATGCGGCTTGCCGAGCTGCGGCGGAAGCCCAACGGCGAGAAGAGGATCGCGTTCGCGCTCACGAACTACAACGCGAAGGTCTCCCGCATCGCGAACGCCGTGGGGCTCGACTCCCCGGCGTCCCTGCTGCGGGTGCTGGAGGCGATGAAAGCGGCCGGCTACCAGATAGAGAACCTGCCGCCCGATGGCGACACGCTCCTGCAGATGCTCGTGGACAAGGGCTCGTACGACCTGGAGGTGGTGACAGAGGAGCAGCTAGCCGGAGCCGCCGCGCGCGTGCCGGCAGGGCGCTATCGCGAATGGTTCGGCGAGCTACCCCCGAAGAACCGCGCGGAGATGGAGTCCCAGTGGGGATCTGCGCCGGGTCGGTACTACGTGGATGACAGCGGCACTCTCGCGCTCGCGGGGGTCGAGTTCGGGAACGCCTTTGTAGCCATCCAGCCGCCCCGGGGCTACGGTATGGACCCGGCAGCGATCTACCACATGCCCGACCTGCCGCCGCCTCACCCGTACCACGCTCTGTACCGCTGGATTTCGGAGCCGCCGGAGAAGGGTGGCTGGGGCGCAGACGCGGTTGTACACCTCGGCAAGCACGGCACGCTTGAATGGTTGCCGGGCAAGGGCATCGGAGTCTCCTCCGAGTGCTACCCCGACCTCTTCCTGGGGGATCTGCCGCTCGTTTACCCGTTCATCATCAACAACCCGGGCGAGGGCGCGCAGGCGAAGCGGCGCACGCACGCTGTAGTGGTGGACCACCTGACGCCGCCGATGACGACGGCGGAGGGATATGGGGAGATCGAGGAGCTGGCCCGGCTGGTGGACGAGTACTACCAGATGGAACAGCTCGACCCGAGCAAGCTGCCGCTCATCCAACAGCAGATCTGGGAGCTCATCAAGCAAGCGCAGCTGGACCAGGACCTCGGACAGCTCATCAACTGGGACTCCGACAGTCACACGCACGAGTGGGATCCGGAGTTCCACGAGGACGGAGTACCGTACTCGATCTCCGACCTGACCGGCCGCGACTTCGCCCACTTGGTGGAGAACGTCAACGGCTACCTCTGCGAGCTGACGAGCGCGCAGATACGTGATGGGCTGCACATCCTGGGACAGGCTCCCGAAGGGACACAGTTGGTGGACTCCATCCTCAGCCTCGTCCGCGTGCCGAACCTCCACGTGCCGAGCCTGCGCTTCGGCATCGCCTCCCACTACGGCCTCCACCTAGACACCGTCCTGGAGGATCTGGGGTGCCGCTTCGACACAACTCCCTCTGCTCTCCAGACAGTCGCGGGGAGAGAGCTGCCAACCCACGCGGACGCGCTGGAGGCGATAGACCTCGTGGGGCACCAGTTGATAGCGACGCTCGCCGATCGCAGCTTCGCGCCGGACCAGGTACCGGACGTGATGAGCTTGGTGCTGGGCAAGGATGGAGGCCCCTCCGAGGGTTGGGGGAGCATCGAGCAGACGCTCAGCTTCGTCTGCCGAGAGCTCGTGCCCAACCTGCGGCGAACGGATGAGGAGATCGGGAACGTGCTCCACGCGCTCGACGGCGGATACATACCCGCTGGGCCGAGCGGCGCCCCGACACGCGGCATGGCGCACATACTGCCCACGGGCCGCAACTTCTACGCAGTCGACCCGCGGGGGCTGCCGAGCCTCGCCGCGTGGCGCGTCGGGCAGGGGCTCGCGGATGCGCTGATCGAGCGGCACCTGCGTGACGAGGGGAGGTACCCGGAGAGCGTGGGCATCTCCATCTGGGGGACGAGCGCGATGCGCACGCACGGGGATGACATCGCGGAGGTGCTGGCGCTCCTCGGGGTGCGCCCGCGGTGGCAGGCGGAGAGCCGACGGGTGTCTGGGCTGGAGGTCATACCACTGGAGGAGCTAGGGAGACCGCGCATTGACGTCATCTGCCGGATCTCGGGATTCTTCCGCGACGCTTTCCCTCACCTGATCGCACTGCTGGATGAGGCGTTCTCCCTCGTCGCCTCGCTGGACGAGCAGCCGGACCGTAATTACGTCCGCCGCCACCAGGTGGCGGAGCTCGAGAGGCTGGTCGACGCGGGGATGCCGGAGGAGCAGGCTGCGGACCTGGCCGCATACAGGATCTTCGGGTGCAAGCCGGGGACGTACGGCGCGGGCATCCTGCCGCTGATAGATGAGAGCAACTGGCAGGGCGCGGCGGACTTCGCGGAGGCGTACGTCAACTGGGGCGGCTACGCGTACACGGCGCGGGAGTACGGCGTCGACGCGCGGCCGTCGTTCCGGAGTGCGCTCGCGGGGGTGCAGGTGGCGGTCAAGAACCAGGACAACCGTGAGCACGACATCTTCGACTCCGATGACTACCTGCAGTACCATGGCGGTATGATCGCGACTATACGCGCGCTGACGGGTAAGAACCCGCGCCGCTACTTTGGCGACTCCGCGGACCCGGAGAGGGTGAAGGTGCGCGACCTGAAGGAGGAGGCACAGCGCGTGTTCCGCACCCGCGTCATCAACCCGAAGTGGATCGGCTCGATCCAGCGCCACGGCTACAAGGGAGCGCTGGAGCTCGCAGCGACCGTGGATTACCTCTTCGGGTATGATGCCACCGCCGACGTCGTGGACGACTGGATGTACGCCCGGGTCGCCGAGACGTACGCGCTGGATCCCGCGATGCAGGAGTTCTTCCGGCAGAGCAACCCCTGGGCGCTGCGCGACATATCAGCTCGGCTCCTAGAGGCGGTCGAGCGCGGCCTGTGGTCGGAGCCGGGGGAGCTGCAGGGAAGTCTGGAGCGAGCTTACCTCGACTCCGAGACCGAGCTGGAGGCACGGGCCGAGAGCGGAGCCCTGGCGAGCAGGGGAGGTGCGAGATGAGCCACGAGCGCCCCGTCTTCCCGTTCACCGCGATCGTCGGCCAGGGACTCATGAAGAAGGCGCTCATCCTGAACGCGATCAACCCGCGCATCGGAGGCGTGTTGATCCGGGGGGAGAAGGGCACGGCGAAGTCGACGGCCGTCCGCGCATTCGCCCGCCTGCTGCCCGATATAGCGGTTGTGGAGGGTTGCCGGTACGGCTGCGACCCCGACGCCCACTCCCGCTGTGCCGGGTGCGCCGACCTGCCGTACAATGCCGAGATTTCAACTGTCTCCCGTCGGGTGCCGCTGGTCGAGCTCCCGGTGGGCGCGACGGAGGACCGGGTCGTAGGCACACTGAACATCGAGCACGCGATCAAGGAAGGTGAGAGGGTGTTCGAGCCGGGGTTGCTCGCGGCCGCGAACCGGGGCATCCTGTACGTGGACGAGGTGAACCTGCTAGGCGACCACCTGGTGGACGTGCTGCTAGACGCGGCGGCGATGGGACGCAACTACGTTGAGCGAGAGGGGATATCCGTCTCCCACCCGGCAGCGTTCATCCTCGTCGGCACGATGAACCCGGAGGAGGGCGACCTGCGGCCCCAGCTGTTGGACCGCTTCGCCCTGGCGGTCGAGGTGGAGGGGCTGCGCGACCCTGAGGAGCGGGCCGAGGTTGTGCGGAGGCGGATAGCGTTCGAGGCGGACCCGGAAGGGTTCGCGGCACAGTGGCAGGGCGAGGAGGAGAGCGAGCGGGAGCGTATAGCCTCCGCACGTGAGCGGCTTACCCTAGTTCGGATGCCGGACGGCCTGATCGAGCTGATAAGCCGTATCTGCGCCGCGTACGAGATCGACGGCCTGCGCGGTGACATAGTGGTGTACAAGACCGCGCTGACGTTCGCCGCGTACGCCGGACGGGACCGGGTGCTCGTGGAGGATATACGGCAGGCGGCGGAGCTCGCGCTCGTCCATCGCAGGAGGCGGCAGCCATTCGACAACTCGGAGACGGCGTGGGAGCAGCTGCAGGAGATCCTGCGGCTGCACGCGGAGAGCGGCCAGGACGGGGAAGGCGAGGAGACGGGAGGGGATGACGGCGGCGATGGCCGCGAGCATCAGCCGCCCGGTGGCTCCTCGACCCACGATCAGGTCACAGCTCCGGGGGAGCCATACGCCGTACGCCCGCTCGCGCCTCCCGCATGCCCCAGGAGCGCGTCCCAGGCAAGCGGGCGGAGGACTCCGGCGGTTGGAGAAAGCCGGGGAGGGCGGTACATCGGAGCGCGGGCGCCGGGCGGGCAGGGCCCGGTCAGTATGGGGAGCCTCGCGCTGGACGCGACGATCCGCGCTGCCGCGCCCTTTCAGAACAGCCGCCGGGCTGCGCGACCGGATGGGCCGAACCTCCTGATAGCGCCGGAGGACGTGCGCGAGAAGATTCGCGAGACGAAAGTGGGCAACCTCGTGCTGTTCTGCGTGGACGCCAGCGGCTCGATGGCGGCTCGCCAGCGGATGGTCGCGGTCAAGGGCGCCGTGCTCGCGCTGCTGCTGGACGCCTACCAGAAGCGCGACAGGGTCGGGCTCATAGCATTCCGGGGGACGGCCGCCAGCCTCGTCCTCCCACCAACGAACAGCGTCGAGCAGGCCGAGCGGCAGCTGCGCTCGCTGCCGACCGGCGGGAGGACTCCGCTCGCGCAAGCGCTCAAGCTCTCGTTGGAGACACTCGACCGGCAGAGCAGTGACGCCTGGCTTCCGTGGCTCGTGCTCGTCTCCGACGGGCGCCCGAATGTGCCGCTGGAGGGTGGCGACCCGATGGAGGACGCCTGTTGCGCGGCCGGGATAATCAAGGCGCGCGGAATAAGGTCATTGCTGATAGACACGGAGAACGGCCCGGTGCGGCTCGGCCTGAACCGGAGGATAGCGGAAGCACTTGGCGCCGAGTACCTGCGGCTGGAGGAGCTAGCCGCGCATTCCATAGATAGGGCAGTCCGGCGACGGGTTCGCCCAACTCATACCCTGAACTGATCAGGATCTGGCGAGAGAGGTATAGGTGAGCGACGTAATCTTGTTGATGGGGCACGGCAGCGCGGACCGGGAGGGCGCGGAAGAGTTCGTCCAGGTGGTCGAGGCGGTGAGGGCCGAATCGGAGCTGCCGGTCGAGGCGGGCTTCCTGGAGTTCTTCGGTCCAGTCCTCCCCTCGATCGGGGAGGCGATGGACGCTGTGGCGGCCAGCGGCGCGGAGCGAGTGCTCGCGGTGCCCGTGCTCCTATTCTACGCAGGGCACGCTAAGTACGACATGCCGGGGCAGATAGTTGCCGGACGGGAGCGTCACCCCCGGCTCGACCTCCGGGCGGCGCCACCCTTCGGCACGCAGGAGCCGCTGCTGGAGATTATCGAGCAGCGCATCCGGGAACTGGAGGAGCGGCTGGGATCGACGGCCCGCGAGGAAACTGCGGTGCTGCTCGTCGGCCGGGGTACGAGCGACCCTGAGGCGAACGCGGACTTCTACAAGATAGGCCGGCTCATCTGGGAGCGCAACGAGTGCGCTGCGGTCGAGTGCTGCTTCATCGCGATGACGCAGCCGGGCGTGCCGGAAGGCATAGAGCGCTGCGTGCGGTTGGGCGCCAGGCGGGTGCTCGTCGTGCCGTACTTCATAAACACGGGCGTGCTCGTCAAGCGGATCGAGCAAAAGGCCCTGGCCGCACGGGAGCAGTATCCCGGCGTCGAGATCGGGGTCGGGGAGCACTTCCACGCCCACCCCAAGCTCGTCCGGCTCATCCTCGACCGCGCGAGGGCACTGGCGGAACAAGCCGAGGACGCGCTCGACATGCTCTCCGAGCGGACGTGCCTGTACAGGTGCGCCGCGGCTTCGCGACACCACCATCATGAGCACGAGCACGTGCACGCGGGAGTAGAGGGGTAGGCCGTGACCGGCAGGCAGGAGACGCTGGTCGAGCGATACGTGCTGCCTCCGCAGGAGATCGAGGCGTTGAGTCTGCGCAGGGTCGAGGCCTCGATGCCCTGCCTGGGGGAGTTGCCCGTGGCCGAGCGGGAGGTTGTGAAGCGGATCGTCTACGCCGCCGGCGATCCCGGATTAGCTCCCCTCGTGCGGTTCCACCGCCTGGCAGTGGAGGAGGGGCTATCTGCCTTGCGCGGAGGGAGCCCAGTCGTGGCTGACGTGCGGATGGTTGAGGTCGCGCTGGACCGAGCGCGGCTTGGAAGCCTCGGCTGCGAGCTGATGTGCGCCATCGACGCGCCGGAGGTCGTCCGCGAGGCACGCGAGCTGAGGATCCCCCGTGCGGTGGTGGCGATGCGCTCCCTCGCTGGACGGCTTACCGGCTCGGTCGTGGTCGTGGGGAACGCACCAACCGCGCTCCTGAGCCTGCTCGACCTCGTGGATGCGCGTGTGGTCCTGCCCTCGCTGATTATCGGGATGCCGGTCGGCTTCGTCGCGGCCTCGGAGTCCAAGGAGGAGCTCGCCGCGAGGGACGTGCCGTTCATCACGATAGAGGGTACCCGCGGCGGCTCGGCCGTGGCTGCAGCGGCAGCTAACGCACTGCTCCGGCTAGCGACAACTGGTCAGGGACCGAGATGAGCGAGATCGACAGCGACGAGAGTCCGAGCAGGATCAAGCGGCGCGGGATGCGCACTGGTTATACGACGGGCGCGTGCGCGACGGCCGCCGCGAAGGCCGCGACATGGGCACTCATCCATCAGCGACAGACCTGCGAGGTGACGATACACCTGCCTGTCGGACAGGACGCGACGCTCACGCTGCATTCCTGCCAGCTCGAGCCGGATGGTTGTCTCTGCTCCGTCATCAAGGATGCGGGAGATGACCCCGACGTGACGCACGGCGCGGAGATACGGGCGGAGGTCCGCTGGGCTGACGAGCCTGGCATACACCTCCGCGGTGGGGAAGGCGTGGGGATCGTGACGCTGCCGGGCCTGGGGCTGGAGGTAGGGGGGGCTGCGATCAACCTGGTGCCGCGACAGATGATACTTGGCGCGGTGGGAGAGGTGGCCGCTGGAATCCCGGAGGGACGCGGCCTCACTGTCGAGATCTCCGTTCCTGGGGGGGCGGAGCTCGCGAAGAAGACGCTCAACCCCCGCCTGGGTATCGTAGGCGGAATCTCGATCCTCGGCACGACGGGCATCGTGAAGCCGTACTCCACGGCTTCCTGGCGCGCAAGCGTGGAGCAGGCCGTGGACGTCGCGGCGGCGAACGGACAGAGCCACCTTGTGCTCGCGACAGGCTCGCGGAGCGAGAAGTTCGCGATGAAGCACGTGCCGCTGCCGGAGATAGCGTTCGTGGAGATGGGCATCTTTACCGGCAAGGCGCTGCGCAGGTGCGTCCAGAAGGGCATCCGAAAGGCATCGCTCGCGGGGATGGTCGGCAAGTTCGCGAAGCTGGCGCAGGGGCATTTCCAGACTCACGTCGCGGGCAACCAGGTAGATCCGGCCTTCCTCGCGGAGCTCGCCCGAGGCTGCGGCGCGACCCAAGAGCTGGTGGGGGAGATACGAAAGGCGAACACCGCCCGGCACGTCCAGGAGTTGATCCAGCGAGCGGGGCTGGACTGCTTCTTTCAGGTGCTGTGCAAGCAGGTGGCCGAGCGCTCCTGGGAATACGTGAACGGGAAGCTGGAGGTAGAGGCTATACTCTTCGACTTCGACGGCACGGTGCTGGGGAGGGCGGAGCGGCATGGCTGAGATCTCCGTGGTGGGTATAACCGATGCCGGCCCTGGTAGCCTGCTACCGGAGGCACGCCATCTTGTGGAGGTCGCCGACCTGCTATGCGGCGGTGAGCGGCATTTGGCCTTTTTTCCCCATCACACGGCGGAGCAGTTCGTCATCAAGTCGAACATCCCCGAACTGGTTCAGAGGCTGCGGGGAGAGACCCGTCCCGCGGTCGTGCTCGCCTCGGGAGACCCTTGCTGGTATGGAATAGGGCCGCTGCTCGCGGAGCGGCTGGGGCGGGACAGGGTGAGAATACTGCCCAACGTCAGCTCCGCGCAGCTCGCGTTCGCCCGGCTCGGCCTTGCGTCGCAGGACGCCGTGATGCTGAGCGCGCACGGTCGGCCGCTGGAGCGCATCCTCCCTGTGGCGCTGACGGCGCAAAAGGTAGTGATCCTCACGGACGAGCGCAACACTCCCTCGACCATCGCACGCGCGCTGCTGAACGCAGGGAGCGAGGACGCCCACGCGGACGTGTTCGAGCACATTGGCGGCCCCCGTGAGCGGCACGTCTCGGGAAGGCTCAGTGAGATAGCAACCCAGGAGTTTGCCGCGCTCAACCTGCTCGTCGTCCGTCGGGAGGAAGTACCCCGCCCCTGGCCGCTCGGCCTCCCCGAGGAGGCGTTCGCGCACAGCCGGGGGCTAATAACGAAGGCCGAGGTGCGGGCGGTTAGCCTCGCGAAGCTGCGCCTGCACGAGCGGGCGACGCTGTGGGACATAGGGGCCGGCTGTGGCTCGGTAGCGATAGAGGCAGGAGCCCTGGTGGGTCACGGCAAGGTCTTCGCAGTCGAGAGAGACCCCCAGCAGCTCGGATACTTGGAAGAGAACAAGCGCCATTTCGGGGCGGGCAACGTGCAGATCGTGCCTGGGGAAGCGCCCGGGGCTCTGCGCGACCTGGCAACACCCGACGCCGTTTTCATTGGTGGCAGCGGCGGGCAGCTGGAGGGCATCCTAAAGACCGCGATGGAGCGGGTGCGTGCTGGGGGTGTCGTCGCCGCGAACATCGCGACACTGAACCATTTGACGGAAGCGATGAGCCTGGCTCAAACACAGGGCTGGGACATCAAAGTGACGCAGGTCGCCGTGTCGCGCAGCTCCCCCATCGCCGGTATGACCAGGCTCGCGGCACTAAACCCAGTGTGGATACTGAGCGTGCAGCACAAGTGGGAGGTTGCTGAGTGAAGCCGGGTACTCTGTACGGCATTGGCGTGGGTCCAGGTGACCCTGAGCTGCTGACGCTCAAAGGTCTGCGGCTGCTGCGCTCCGTGCCTCTGGTGTACGTCCCGGTCGCCCGGCCAGGAGCGCGGAGCTACGCCCGGGAGATAGCCGCCGAGCACTTGGACCTGAACCGGCAACAGGTTGTGGAGCTTGTGTTCGCGATGCGCGAGGAGCCCGCGGTAATGCAAGGGCACTGGAAGGCAAACGCGGCTGTTATTGCCAAGGGTCTGCGGGAGGGCAGCGACGTTGCGTTCGTGACTGAGGGCGACCCAATGCTCTTCAGCACCTGGGTACACGTCGCGGCCGCGCTGCACGAGACTCTGCCGGAGGCACCCATAGTGGTCGTGCCTGGAATCTCCTCGCCGCAGGCCGCGGCAGCGGCGGCGGGGGTGCCACTCGCGGACCGGGACGAGCGGTTGGCGATCCTACCCGCGACGTACGAGCGCGAGGGTCTGCTGGAGGCGCTGCGGAGCTTCGACACCGTCGTGCTGCTCAAGGTCGCGAGCGCGATGGACAGGGTGCT
Source organism: Rubrobacter sp. (assembly GCA_016781845.1). GTDB lineage: Bacteria > Chloroflexota > Chloroflexia > Thermobaculales > Thermobaculaceae > JADDPP01. The sequence continues at coordinate 6,066 of JADDPP010000256.1, read as the reverse complement.
CGACGCCCTGGAGGCGCTGCACCTCTCGTGCCGGGCAGTATACATCGGACAGTGCGGCAGACCGGACCAGGAGATAGTTCGCGATGTACGCGAGCTGCGGGGGAGGAGCCTCCCCTACTTCTCGCTACTCATAATTCGGAGGAACGCATGAGCAAGGGACATGTTTATTTCATAGGAGCGGGACCGGGCGCCCCCGACCTGATAACAATACGGGGCAAGGAGATTATAGAAAAGGCCGACGTCGTGATCTACGCCGACTCGCTCGTCGACCAGCGGCTCTGCGACTACGCCCGCCCGGACGCCCAGGTGCTCGGCAGTTCCTCTCTCACACTCGAGGAGATCAGCCGCAGGATGATCGAGGCTGCGCAGGGGAGAAAGACAGTCGCCCGGCTGCAGAGCGGCGATCCCTCCATCTATGGCGCGATTCACGAGCAGATCGTGCGGTTGGACGACGCGGGGGTGCCGTGGACGATCGTCCCAGGGGTCAGCTCAGCCTTCGCAGCAGCCGCCGCCCTGGGGGTGGAACTCACCGTCCCGGAGGTGGCGCAGAGCGTGATCATGACCCGCATCTCCGGTAGGGCGAGCGCTGTACCACCAGGGGAGGATCTGCGCGGGCTCGCCGCGCACGGCACCTCCCTCGTGCTCTTCCTGAGTGTGAATCACGTGGCACGGGTTGTACCGCAGTTGGTAGAGGGCGGATATCCCCCCAATACGCCCGTAGCCGTAGTTCACCGAGTAACGTGGCCGGACGAAGAGATCATCCGCGGTACGCTGGAAGACGTAGTCCCGAAGGTGCGGGCGGCGAAGTGGCACAAGCAAGCGCTGATCCTCGTCGGGCCCGTGCTCGACAGCTATGCAACAGCGGAAAGCAGACGCTCGCGGCTCTACAGCGGTGATTACTCCCACCTCTTTCGAAAGGCGGAGCAGACCGAGGATGCCGAAGAGGTCAGTTCCCGATGAAGCCGATCTCGACATTCGCTGTCGGTCGCCGAGGAGCAGAGCTTGCGAAGCGCATTGGCTCCCATCTCGGCGGCCGGGTGTACGTGTCAGAGCGCTTCCTGCCACAGGGCGGGGAGGGCGCTCTGCCCTTTGGGCGAGAAGGCATCAGGGGAGAGATCGGCGACGAATGGGAGAAGTGCCGGGGACTCGTCCTCGTCCTACCGCTGGGAGCCGCTGTTCGCCTCATCTCGCCACACCTGCGGGACAAGCATTCTGATCCCGCCGTGGTAGTGGTGGATGAAGGAGGTAGGCACTCGATCTCCGTGCTCTCCGGACACGTGCGCGGCGGCAACGAGCTGGCACGGCAGGTGGCAGCGGCGGTGGGGGCGCAGCCCGTGATAACCACGGCGGCGGATGTGCTCGGCACTCTCGCGCTCGACCTTCTTGCGAAGGAGCGAGGATGGGTGGTGGAGGAGAACGGGGGTTTGACTCGAGCAAGCGCGGTGGTGATCGACGGGGAGATGGTGGGAGTCTTCCAGGAAGCGGGGGGGGAGAGCTGGTGGAAGGAAGCTCCCGGTCACCTGCGGCGCTATTCCTCGCTTGAGTCATTGCTAGCCGCACCGGTCTCCGCCCGGCTGGTCATCTCCGACCGCACCCTGGCCCTTCAACCCGCCACCGTGGATGTCGTCTTCCGGCCACGCACGCTTGTTGTCGGTGTGGGCTGTGTGCGCGGCGCGACAGCGGAGGAGATAGAGGCGCTGCTGCGGCAGACTCTGGATGAGCACGGTTTCGAATGGGCAAGTATCCGGGAACTTGCGACGATCGATGTGAAGCGCGACGAGGAGGGTATTACTGCCCTTGCCGAGCGACACGGCTGGCCCATCCGGTACTTCACTGCCGAGGAACTATCCATGGCAGGGGCACCGTCGGGTGTTTCTGAGGAAGCTCTGCGTGCTGTCGGTGCGCCCGGGGTATGCGAGCCCGCCGCACTGCTGGCAGCAGGAACTCACATCCTACTAGTTCCAAAGGTACGGACGTCCCGAGTAACCGTGGCCGTTGCGCGGGTGGAATTCACCGCTGCTAACGGAAAACTGGCTATCGTCGGTATAGGACCAGGAAGTGCCGAAGACGTCACCGAACGGGCGCTCATGGCACTGGAGAGGGCGGACGCTATTGTGGGATACGACCTCTACCTGGACCAGGTACGGCCCTGGCTCGGCCCCAAGACTTTCTACCCGAGCTCGATTGGGCAGGAGGAAGAACGCTGCCGCCTCGCTCTGGAGCTTGCGAGAAGTGGCCAACAGGTAGCGCTCGTCTCCAGTGGCGACGCGGGCATCTATGGCATGGCCGGACTGGTGTTTGAGCTCCTTGCGGACGGTGTGGGCGGGTGCGACCCGAACGATGTGGAGGTGGTCCCGGGAGTGTCAGCCGCGGGAGCCGCGGGAGCTGTACTGGGAGCACCACTCATGAGCGACTACGTCACGCTCAGTCTGAGCGACCTGATGATCCCCTGGCACGTTATAGAACGGAGAATCGAGGCAGTGGGAATTGGGGATTTTGTAGTGGCACTATATAACCCCTGGAGCAGCCGAAGAACAGAGCAGTTGCGCCGAGCGCAGGAAATCCTGCTGCGGCACCGTTCGCCGGAGACCCCCGTCGGAATAGTGCGCAACGCCAGCCGTCCCGGTCAGGAAGTGACACTCACGGACCTCGGGAGGCTGCTCACCGAGAAGGTCGATATGCTCTCAGTCGTGATCATCGGCAACAGTGCGACGATCCGCGTGGGCGACCGTCTGGTAACGCGACGCGGGTACAGGACGGACACTTATGGCCCAGGAACGAGCCAGACAGGCAGAGGCTCTGAGGTGCCGGTGGGGAGCGATCTATGCGGCGGCTAATCCTTGGTGGGGTAACAAGTGGCGTCGGGAAGACGACGCTGGCATGCGCGCTGCTTGCGGCTTTTCGCAGGCGTGAGCTCCGCGTGCAGCCGTTCAAGATCGGTCCCGATTACATAGACCCCAGCCACCATACCCTCGCGGCTGGCCGCCCATCGCGCACCCTCGACAGTGTGCTGCTGCCGCCTGACTCCCTGCGGGAGCTCTTCGCGCGTGCGGCCGGGAACTGCGACCTCGCCCTTGCTGAGGGGGTGATGGGGCTCTTCGACGGGCGCAACGGCCGCGGCGAAGAAGGCTCGACAGCGCACATCGCGAAGTTGCTCCAGACCCCGATCGTAGTAGTGATAGACGTGGCTAAGACATCACGAACGGCAGGGGCGATAGCGCTGGGCTGCTTGCGCTTTGATCCACAGCTGCCCGTAGCAGGGTGGATACTCAACCGGGTGGGTAGCCCGACGCACGCCCGATGGGCGACGGAAGCCGTGGAGAGCGCCACAGGGCTGCCGGTGTTCGGCAGCTTCCCCCGCGACCCTGAGCTTGGGGTGCCGGAGCGACACCTCGGCCTCGTGCCGACGGAGGAGAGCGCGCCGGACGATGGGTTCTACGACCGCCTCGCCGCTGCCGCCGAAGAGCACCTGTCGCTGGACCGGCTCTGGGCCGCCGCTGATTGTTCTCCGCTCTCAGCAGGCACAAGTGGTCTCTTTCCAACTGAACTAGTCCGCACAACTGCCGCCATAGCCATCGCCCGCGACCGCGCCTTCAATTTCTACTACGAGGATAGCCTGGACCTGCTCCGGGCCTGGGGTGCCGAGCTCCTGCCGTTCAGCCCCCTCAAGGACGAGAAGCTACCCGAAGGCTCACGCGGAGTATACATCGGGGGCGGCTTTCCTGAGATGTACGCCGCGGAGTTGGCGGAGAACAAGCGTATGCACGTGGCGATCTTTTCCGCAGCCCACGCCGGCCTGCCGATCTACGCGGAGTGCGGCGGGCTGATGTACCTCGGCAGGAGCCTTACCGGCTTCGAGGGTCGACTGCACCCGATGGTCGGCATCACGCCGCTGGAGTCCCGAATGCAGAAGCGCCGGGTCACCCTGGGCTACCGCTCTGTACGCGCGCTCAGGGCGAGCCCAGTGCTGCCCGCAGGCTCAGAAGCACGTGGGCACGAGTTCCATTATTCAGAGCTATCAGAGCCAGTCCCTACCGAAACAGCCGCCTACTCTGTACAGGAGAAAGACGGCGCGCCCGAAGGTTACTCTCAGGGCAACGTCCTCACCTCGTACGTCCACCTGCACTTCGGCTCGGACCCTTCGATGGCATGCCGCTTTGTCCAGAGGTGCGCCGTTGGGGTGACCGTATGAGCGGACGCGTCTACCTGGTCGGCGCAGGACCTGGAGACCCAGGACTGATCACCGCGAGGGGGCTAGAGGTCCTGAGACGCGCAGACGCGGTAGTGTACGACCGGCTGATAGGGCACGAGCTGCTGCGAGAGTGCCGGCCAGGCGCCGAATTGTACGACGTCGGCAAGGTACCCGGGCAGCACGGACGTGGCCGTCAGGCGGAGATCAGCTCCCTGCTCGTGCGGCTGGCCGTGGAAGGGAAATCTGTCGTTCGGCTGAAGGGGGGCGACCCGTTCGTCTTCGGCAGGGGCGGAGAGGAAGCGCAAGCATGCTCCGCTGCCGGGGTGCCCTTCGAGGTCGTGCCGGGAGTCAGCTCCGCCCTCGCGGCGCCCGCGTACGCTGGTATACCGGTCACCCACCGAGCGGTCGCGACCTCATTCGCCGTTGTCACGGGCCATGAGGATCCGGCCAAGCCGGGGGCGCAGGTGAACTGGGAGCAGCTTGTGATGGGTGTGGACACGCTCCTCATCCTGATGGGCATTGAGCAGCTCCCGGCGATAGTCGAGCAACTGCTTGCGCACGGTCGCGCCCCGGATACCCCTGCGGCAATAGTCAGCAAGGGAACCCTCCCGGAGCAGCGGACGCTGATCTCCACGCTCGCCGATATAGCTGACAGGGCGAAGGAGGAGGAGTTCGAGCCACCAGCCGTGATCGTCGTGGGCGACGTGGTGCGGCTGCGGGAAGAGATACGCTGGTACGACAACCGTTCGCTCTCAGGAAAGCGAATGCTTGTGCCGCGCACGCGCGAGAAGCCCGGCGTGATCGCGGCGCGGCTACGGGAGCTGGGCGCGTTGGTCACAGAGGTTCCAGAGTTCGAGGTGGCGCCGCTGAACCCGGAACGCGTGGACAGCACAATACAACGTTTGGGCGAATGCGGATCAGTCGTGTTCACCAGTCCAGGCGCGGTGGCGACGTTCTGGGCAAGGCTCGAAGCCGCCGGGAGGGACGCACGAGCTCTGGCAGGGCTCCGCGTAGTCGCCACCGGATCTGGCACCGCTGAGGCGCTAGCCTCCCATGGCATCCGACCAGATGTGCGCACTCCAAAGTACCTGACGCGGGATGTGTTTGATGTGCTGTCGGAAGGCGGCCTGAAAGGGGAGCAATTGCTGCTCGTGCGCAGCCTCAACCTCGGCCCCGCTCTTGGAGAGCAATTGCAGTCCGCCGGTGCCGTGGTATATGACCTCCCGGTGTATCGCGCCATTCCACGTGGGCCTTCCCAGGAGCGCCTCGAAGAACTGGTAGGGGAAGTAGACATGGTGGTGTTTACGTGTACCAGGAGCGTACACGCGCTGGCGGATCTCCTAGGAGGCAGGCTGCAACTTGGAGGCGGCGTCCGGATTGTCTGCATAGGGCCAAAGACGGCGGAGGCGGCAAGAGGCTACTGCCTGAACGTGGATGCCACGTGCGAGCAGGCCAGCTTTGATGGCCTGGTAGAGGTAGTGCTCGGCCTGGAGTCAGAAGCCGGACTAGCGCGACTGTTAGCAGAAAGATAACGACAGTGCCTGATACGGGTGCGATGCGAGGAAAAAAATTTTGGAACTGATAGACGAGTTGCGAAATCGAGTGGGGCCGCTTGACGAGGTGGTGATGCACGCGGCCCGTGAGCGGCAGAAAAGTCTGACAAAGCCACAGGGCAGTCTCGGCAGGCTGGAGGACCTGTCAATACGTCTCGCCGGCATAACGGGCTCCCCACGTCCCCGCTTTCCGCGAAAGGCGGTGCTAGTCTTTGCTGCAGACCATGGGGTGGCGGCAGAGGGTGTGTCGGCCTATCCACAGGCGGTGACTGCCCAGATGGTTCTCAACTTCCTGCATGGCGGTGCGGCAATCAATGTACT